>CAIPEB010000632.1 GCA_903863885.1 uncultured Planctomycetaceae bacterium
CCAGACTATATGGGGAAATATACGCTACCCCATCGTGCAATATCCCATAAACAATCTCTTCGTCCATATTGTTGGGATGTGCTGGCAACGGTGGACCAGCACTTGTTGCTCCAATACGTGAAAGAGTTATATATACGGGAAGATCAGTTGCATATGGTTTCACAGGTAACGCGAGTATCGTAATTGAAATGGCTATGAAGATAACGCAAATCCGAAGTCCTTTCATGTCCCCTCCTAATGCAACAGTGCGTGCATTGTGAACACAAATACACTCGAATCGGTGTTAAAGCATTCGCAGGCAAATCTCGCTTAAAATCAGGTGCATCCACATATAGTGTCTTAAACCCGCCTTCGACACGACTAGGCATTCAATAATCCGTTAGCCTTACAGACGGCGCCATCGGGCGCCTTTTGTATCAAATCAATGTAGGCACAATGAAGTAATATGAAGCACTTGCCATATTTGTATATAAAGATTACAATATGGGCATGTATATACGACGCATCACACGAACCAACAAGAACGGCTCCAAGGTCGCCTACCTGCAGTTGGCGCACAATGTCCACCAACCGGACAAGAAGTTCGCCGTGGCACAGGTTCTCTACACCTTCGGCCGCGAAGACGAGATCCGGCGAAAGGACCTCGAGGGGCTGCTCACGAATCTGGCCAGGTTCCTGGACCGCAATCTGGACGCGGACGCCGGCAGCATCTCGCTCGACGAAGCCGAACTGACCCGTTCCGTGCCCATGGGAGGCGCGCATGTCCTGGATACCCTCTGGAAGGATCTTGGAATCGGCGAGCTGCTCACCGGAATCGCCAGAGAACGCAACTTCAAGAATCCAATCGAACGCGCCGTCTTCGCCATGGTCGCCAATCGCGCCCTGGCACCTTCCAGCAAGCTGGCGCATGAGGAATGGGTCAGCGGGCATGTCCTGATTCCCGGTCTGTCGGAGACGACTTCCCAGGAACTGTACCGTGCCATGGACTTCCTCCAGGAGCATGACGAGGAAGTCCAGCGCAAGGTGTTCTTCCAGGTCGCGGAACGGGAGAAGATGGAAGTCGACCTGATCTATTTCGATACGACTTCCGCCTATTTTGAAACCGAGATCGGGTCGGCCGGCGAGGACGGATTCCGGATGTGCGGCAACAGCAAGGACTTCAGACCGGGGCAGGCCCAGGTGGTGATCGCCCTGGCGGTGACCCGCGCCGGGATTCCGGTCCGCTGCTGGACCTTTCCGGGGAATACGGCGGACATGAGCATCGTCGCGACGATCCGGAGCGATCTGCTGGACTGGAAACTCAGTCGGGTGATCAGTGTCTGCGACCGCGGGTTCTCGTCGGAAGAGAATCTGCGGGAACTGCAGAAGGGCTGCGGGCACTACATCGTCGGCGAGAAGATGCGCAGCGGCAAGGCGAACGTGGAGGAGGCCCTGGGCAGGAAGGGGCGGTACAAGACGCTCAACGACCGGATGGAGCTGAAGGAAGTCGTCGTCGGCGGCGATGGAGCCGCTCGCATCCGATATGTCCTCGTTCGCAATCCGATCGAGGCGGAACGGGACCGGCTCACCCGGGAAAAGCATCTGGAAGAAGTGGCCGCACGGCTCAAGGAGATCGGCGAGCTCAACGGCGAGCCGCACACCAAGCGGGTATGCGAACTGACCGCACATCGCACCTATGGGCGCTACATCCGATTGGACAAGCGGAACGGGCAGCCGATCCTCGACCAGGTCAAGATCAAGGAAGAGGCGCATCTGGACGGCAAGTACCTGCTGCGGTGTTCGGACGACTCGCTGTCGGCGGAACAGATCGCCCTGGGCTACAAGGGATTGTACGAGGCCGAAAACGCATTCCGGAGCTTGAAGACGGATCTGGAACTCCGTCCCATGTACCACCGCAAGAAGGACCGGATCCGGTCCCATATCCTATTGTGCTATCTTGCGCTGGTGCTGGTCCGCGTTCTGGAGAACCTTGCCGACGATACGTTCCGGAACATGCGCCAGACGCTGGACCGGATCCACGCCGTCACCGTGGAGAGCCAGGGAGCCAGATTGGTCCGACGTACGCAATTGAATCAGGACCAGAAGAATCTGTTCCGCAAGCTGAAAGTCCCGGAACCCCCGAAAATACTGGATTTCAGCGGCTCGGTCCCCGTGGAGTGACATAGGCACACGCCTCACAATCCGCAAACCGCCTGCAAGGCCTGCTGTTGCACCCTTTCAGGCGGTTTCGTGTGCCTGTTCGTGTCGAAGGCGGGTTAAAGTCTCAATCCATTCATGATACCACCCCCTCTTTGGATGCACAGTATCTCTATACGTTGGTGCCAATTTGGCACGCGTAGATCGACGTCTGCGAACTAGCCATTCGAACCACAATCCTGCTCGTCATCCTGCTACCGATCATTTTGGCTCCTGCCCGAAACTAGACATTTTAATTCGTTACTTCGTCTACAACATCGGTTGCATCCAGGTTGCTTGGTTGTTTTTTCAGGTATTACTTCATTTAGTGTTTGTGCTGAGGCGAGCTGTCAGTCGGCGCCAGAGGCGAAATAGATCCAATAGCGAACAAGCTGTCCCTTCGAAAACTCCATGCTGATGCCCCCGTCTCCGGCAGTCCAAGCGGGAGCCAAATTCGCGCCGCCCGGGTAGGTTAGTGTAATGTAAACAACCACTTCCCCTGCCGATAACGATTCGAAGTTCGGATCGACAACGAAGGCTCCGGTGGCGAAGCGGCCCAAGGCTTCTGTCGGTGTCATGCCGACAACCAGCCCGCGCGCAGTTACACAGGAAGCTGCATTGACGGAGGCGGATTGGAGGAACCAAACATCGGAGTCGGTCGGATTCACGTCCTGGCCCAGCACGACCGTCATGTCGGAATATATCAGGGTGCGTTCGCAAAACTTGCCCGGAATCCCGTCCTGGACAACCGTCTTGTCCGACATCGGCGTCCCTAGGGATGAGAGAAGCGCTTCAGCGTTGACGGAAGTGCCGATTTCGAAGGAAATCGTTCCCCGGTCGATGCGCATGTCGTGAACAGGTGAAGCATCGGGCGTTGGCAGGACCTCTGGAGAACCTTCAATTCGCAGGGAAGCGACGACAGATGATACACGCCGTTCATCGAACCGGTAAGTGAAGTGTATGATCCGGCCGTCGGAGAGCGCCATGATATCCACGACCGGCGTATCGGTGCCGACTTGGGTCCCCTTCGCCGCCGAGATCAGGGTATACCCTAGCGTACCAATTGTTGCGAAACCAAACGCCTCGTCGGGTAGAATGAGCAATGGCGATGGTGTTGGGCTGGCTGATGGGCTTATCGTCGGAGTCAGAACCTGTGTCAACGTGGGCACAACTGTCGGCGATGCTGTGGGGGCACCGGTCGGAGGAAGGCATGCGGAAAGCGACGTGGTCAACGCGAGGATGAGAATAGCGGATATACCTCGTCTCATCGAGGCTTCCTCCGAGCGCACTGAAGGTCGTTGCCTCCATTATACCACCGCCCCGCTGCCGCTCCTGCCCTAAAATCAGGCCGTTTCGTAATCGGCATACGAAAACGCCCGACCCCGGCATCAACCGAAAGCGGGCGTCATCGTCCTAATTCAGCGGTGTCCTCGGCCTACGCCAGCGCCTTCTGCAACGCCGCCTTCAGCGCCTCCCGGTCCGCCTGCAACCCCTGGACCGTCCGCTGCAGGGCCGGCAGCTCCTGCTCGATTCGGGCGCTCAGTTCCGCCGCCTTCGCCTCCGCGGCCTGCGCCCGGGCCTGCCAATCCTCCGCCGGCACCGGCGCATAGTCCACGAGGAAGCACTCCGCCCAGTTCGTCCACGGCCGGTCCTTCAGGAACGTCCGGACCACCCCGGAGTCCACGCCCCGGCTCTCCACCACGACCCCGCCGCCGACGTACACCCCGACGTGCCCGTCCTTCCAGACCAGCAGCCCCGGCTTCTCGGGGATCGTCGCGATGGCCCCCTTGACCGTGCACGTCGCGTACATCCCGTTCGCCGACAGGTCCGACTCCTTCTGGTACCGGCCCTGGAAGTCCGCCACCCACACCGTGCCCTTCACGAGCCCCACGCAGTCGCACACGGGCTTCCCCAGCCACTTCCGCGACCGGGAGACGTAGTCCGCCGTGTACACCGCCGGGTACTGCTTCGCCTTGTACGCCAGCAGCGACTCCGTCCCGATCATGGGCACGTAGCACCCGTACCAGTACCCGTTCCCCACTTGGCTTTGGATCGCCGCCACGAAATCCGCCGCCTTCATCGGTCACCACTCTCCGCTCCGCCCTCATCGGCCTGCGCCGCCTTCGCCGCATCCCCCGCGGCGAACGTCACCTGGTACGCGCCCATCGCGGACGACGCCACGAGGACCGCGTTCAGCACGGCGAGCCCGTAGGCTTCCAGCGTGCCCCCGGCGATCGCGGTCGCGCCCTCCAGCACGGCGAGCCCGTAGGCCTCCAGCGTGCCCCCGGCGATCGCGGTCGCGCCCTCGAGGATCGCCAGCGCCACGATCAGCGCCAGCCAGCGTGTGGGCAGCCGCTGCGGCAGGATCGGCTTCAGGTACTGCACGATCAGCAGCACCGCCGCCGTCGCCCCGGCCAGCGTGTAGAAATACGGTGCACAGGATGGCCAGGCACCGGCTTCACCGGTATCGTGGGAGTTGGAGACTGGGGCGTGCGATTCCAAGAGCGCCTTCTCCTCGACATCGAAATGACATACATTGTAGGTCATATGATTGATTCCCGGCCTCTTTCGCCCTATCATGAGGTGGAAAGAGGTGGGAACGATGGGGCGGAAGATGATCGTGAACGTGCGCATGGATGAGGACCTCAAAGCCAAGGCCGACCAGTTGTTCGCGTCGCTGGGGATGACCCTCTCGACGGCGATCAACATCTTCGTCACGCAGGCGGTCGACCACGGCGGCTTGCCCTTCGAGGTCGTGAAGCGCGATCCGTTCTACTCCGCGGCGAATCAGGCCGCGCTTCGCCGTTCGCTCGAGCAGTATAGGAACGGACAGGTGCATGCGCACGACCTGATCGATTCCGATGAATAGGGTTTTCACGGATCAGGGATGGGAAGACTATCTCCATTGGACCCAGCAGGATCGGAAGACGCTGCGCAAGGTCAACGAACTCATCAAGGAATGCTGCCGGACTCCCCATGGGGGGACCGGGCATCCGGAGCCTCTGCGTGGTGACTACTCCGGTTGGTGGAGTCGGAGGATCGACGAGAAGAACCGTCTGGTCTATCGCATTGAGGAAGACCGAATCATCATCATGCAATGCCGGTCGCATTACGACGACAGGTAGTCTGTAGATCCGTTCGTTTAGGTGAAGAATATATTGAAACACAGGATGCAGGGACGTGGTGACCAGCCTCCAAACCCAAGTGCCGCTATACGAACTGCAGCGCGCTCGGCCTCCAGCCCCAAGAAGCGCTATATGCGCGGCGGCGCGCTGTCACGATGCCGGAGGCATCGTATCGCGCGCAAGCGCTGCTAGGGGCTGGAGGCCGAGAGTTCCCGCGACGCTTCCTCATCGCCCGCGCGCAAGCGGCACTACGAAAGAAGGGGACGGCGTCTGGTGACCAGCCTCCAAACCCAAGTGCCGCTATACGAACTGCAGCGCGCTGTCACGATGCCGGAGGCATCGTATCGCGCG
>CAIPEB010000633.1 GCA_903863885.1 uncultured Planctomycetaceae bacterium
GCGTTCACAGAGAAACCAAGCAAAAAAGGGCCGTCGGGGGAGAATTGGCGGTCTGTCGAGGGGCAAGGGAGGGGAAAAGAGCAGCGGAGGGCATGTTTCAAACTTTCCATAGGAGAGGATGGTGGCCAAGAGGTGCCAGGAAGGCTCCATGAAGGTGTGGAAAGACAGACCTCTCCCCCCATGGTCGCCCCGGGGCGACCGCGAAAAATGCCGCCTGCCAGGATGAATTCCCGACCGACGAATCCGAAGGAGGCGGGAGGAAAGAACTCAATCCGGATAGACCTGGTCCGGGTCGTCGTACGAACAAACCGGACCGGGAGCCCAAGCGGAGTACCCCGCCTCCATTGGTTCCGTCAGGGGAGAAGAAACGATCCTTTTGGGGGGAGGTCTTTGATGGGTTTCCCACAAACCCAGGTGCTGGAGAATTTTACGAACGACCGTTGGGTCCTCTATGAAAGCAATGTTCTTCATCGGGAACCGGCACTTTGGACAGATCAGAGGAGAAACGAGGTAGACTTTCTCGATTGATTTCGCCCAGCTGCGCCGGCAGGCCTTACGATAGGGGGTATCCTCAGGCACCTGGAGGAGTTCTGCTGCCGTGAGCGAAGAGCAGGGCGTGGCAGCGGCAGCGGCCGTTTGGGCGGCCTTTTTTCGAATCTGACTCTGCAATGAGCCAAGGTCTACGAGAAACTCGGAGCCGGACAGGCTGTAGACATAGTCCACCTCAAAGCCGTCGCCGAGGTAGAGGCGCGGTGTCGGGTTGACAAGCGGGTTCGGGAAGGTCTTGGCCGGCGGGCCGGCGACGAAATCATCCGCGCCGCTGCGACCGAAGTGGAGCGCAACGTTCAGCCGCGTCGAGTAGTCGCGATGGTTCACGGCGGCATCCTGCTGCAAAAGGCAGTAGCGGCCGCCCGCGAGCCGGAAAATCTGCGGGCGGCAGTTGACCGTCTTCATGAACGAATAGACCGGATCATCTGGAAACCGGACCGGCGTGCCCTTGGCCACGCCGGTGCCGACCGTGGTGAGCCGCCATTGGGTACCCTGCGGAATGCCCTTGGTGAAGTTCCGCATGAAGGCCCGCAGCTTCCCATCGTTCTGCTCAAAGAAGAACGGATCCCACTGCGCCTCGGCATCGTCCACCGAGCTGATCGGATTGGAGCAGGCCCACGTCGCGCCGCCATCGTCGGTGTAGAAGCAGGCGTTCCAGCGCCGGACGGAGTTGCTGCTGCTGCCGCGGTAGTTGAGTGTCACCGGCGCGAGTACGCGGCCCGACGAAAGCAGCACGGGATTCTGGCTGGCGAAGATGGAACACGGGACGCCGGCGGCCTCCTGCCGCCGCTGGATGCGCCGGTGTTTCCAAACCTTGGAACCTTTCTCCAGCGTGCTCAACCAGAGACCATCGAGTTCGGTGTTCTTACTGTTGAACGTCCATACACACCAGAGCTGCTCGTCGCGATAGTTGAGCAGGTTCGGCTACCACTGGACGCCCTGCGCATCGCGCGCGAGCGCGTTGGCACCGATATGGGCGAATGGCTGCGGCGCGCTCCACGTCTCGAAGTCCGGGCTCGTCGCCCAGACGGTGAGCTGTCCCGGCTTGCCCTCGAGATGAGTCTCGGCGTGCGCACCCCAGACGCAATGGAACCGGCCGTCGAACCACTCGACCGACGCCATGTGGTTATAGGCGAAGTGTCCTTCCGCCAGCTTGCCTTCGTGAACGGTGACGTGCTGCACCTGCGGCTGATAGAAGTCGTACTGCGCAGCCGAGGCGTTCACAGCAATCGCGACCAGAATGACGGAGCGATGGATCATGGCTGGCCTTGCTTGAACCACTCGTCGCCGATGATGCGGCCGAGCAGGAAGAATTTCCGCTCTGGATACCAGAGCACCGCCTGGCCGTTGCGGACCGTGAAGCTGGAGTAGAGCGCAAGGTCGAGCCGGCCCTTGGTACCGGGCTTGCCCAGGCTGACGCCATCGTGATCCATGAACAACTTCGGCTCCTCGAACCAGACCGGCTGCTCGGCGCCGGCCTTGAAATAGCCCGGCACCAGATGGATCGGGCGTCGGTGGAAGCCGGAGTCCGTCGGGCCATAGTTTTTATAGTGGCCGTCGTGGTTGTGGATGAAGAGCGCATAGTGGCCGCTGCCCGCGGTGTTGCCGCCCACGTCATACATCGGGCAGGGCGAGAGCGGGTGCAGCAGCGGCTCGCCGCCATCCTTGCGCAGCAGCCGGCGCGGCTGGGTCCATGTCTCGCCGGTGTCGCTGCTCACGCTCCAGAACGGGCTGCCGGAGGCCGTGCGCATCGTGCAGAACAGCCGGCCATCGGGCAGCTTCACCACGGTCGGCTCCTGGCAGGCGCTGACCTCGGGATGACCGGGGAACGGCACCGCCAGCGCCTTCTCGTTGGCCATGAACCAGCTGATGTTTAGGTCCTGCGGCTCCGGGTTATCGTCCACGTTCTCGAACCGCATGAACTCCACGCGCGAGTCGGCGGAGATCCACGACTTGGTCGGGTTCTTCCGCACCGCGAAACTGGTCCAGCGCGTGAAGCCCGCGAAATATTTTCCGTCCTTGCCCAGCCGCAGCGGCTTCTGCCAGCACAGCATGTTCGGCGGCATCGTGGCATCGGGATTGTCGTTGATGCTGCGCGCGACCGGTACGTTCTGCGGCTTGGACCAGGTCGCGCCGTTGTCGTCACTATAGATGCCGTGCAGCCAGCCGGTGTGGTGCGGGAAATTATCCACGCGCCCGATGTGCTGGCTATAGAGGATATAGATGCGCCCCTTTTTGCTCACCAGCGGATAGCCCCAGCTCGCCATGTGGCCGTCGCCCGGCTTCTTCGGCCCGGCGATGATGCGCGGCTTCGCCCACGTCTTCCCGCCATCGTCACTGCGCGAGAACGCCTGGTGCTGGTCCGGCTGGCTCTCGGCCGAACTCTGCGTCCACACCGCCATCAGCGAACCGTCGGGGCCATCGAAGGCCAGGAAATGCTCGTTGCCGGTATCGTTCACCCCGGCCTCGGTGACCTCCGGCACGAACACAACGAAGTCCGGCTTGGTGATGCGCAATTGCGCCGGGATGCGCGCCTTCAGATCGGCCGGCGTCGCGATGTAGTTGGGATCGGGTGCGGCCTCTTCCACGGAGACCGCCAGCATGAGCATCAGGCAGAGTTGCAATTTCATTTCAATATCCTCCGAATTCGTGGCACGCGCGCACCATCGCGGCGAAGTTCTGCGGATTACACGACGAATGGATGCTGTTTGACGAGCAGAGAATGTAGCCGCCACCGGGCGCGGCATCGGCGATGGCCTGGCGCACCGCCTCGCTCACCTGCGCCGGCGTGCCATGCGGCAGCAGATGCGCGCAATCGATGTTGCCGGTCAGGCAGACTTTGTCGCCGTTGAGTTGCTTCACCTTTTTCAGCTCCATCCCGGCGACCGGTTCGATGGGATGGATGCCGTCGGGTCCAGCGGCGACAATGTCGGCAAGCAACGGGTAGAGGTCGCCATCGGAGTGCTTGATGCAGAGTGCCCCCTCGGCGTGGATCATGGCGATTATATGCTGCAGCGGCGGCAGGATGAACTCGCGGAACAACGCCGGGCTCATCATCGGCCCGCTGTTGCCTGCATAGTCATCGCCGAGGATGATCACCTCCGCGCCGGCGCGGATCGCGCACTGGACGATGCGCATGTTGCAGCGCAGCACCTTCTCCATCACCACCCTCACCAGTTCCGGCTCGGCGAGCAGGTTCATCAGCATGTTGTCGAGGCCCATCAGATAGGCCGACCACATGAACGCGGCGCGGTGATGAAAACAGATCGCGCGTTTGCCTTTGTAGCGCGCGACTAGGTCGGGCAGCTTGCCTGGCCGTTGCGGCGCCTCGGGATCGGGTGTCGTGTAGGCGAGCGCATCCTCCAGCGTCGCGACCGGCCCGCGCAGCGGATGCGCCACCGCCTCCGGGCCGGGCAGATCGCTCACGCCCCACTCATCGGTATAGGAGCCGTCCGCGTTGTCGCGCACCTTCGCGAAAAACGCGCCGCAGCCGACGCCATCCATGTCGAGCCGGTCCATGCAGTCGGCCACGTCGCGGCAGCCCGGCACCGCCGCGCGCGCGACCTTTTCGTCCACGACGAATTCCAGCACCGGCACACGGTCGGGCTGGCCGCGCTTCAAGGCAACATGGACGCGTTCAACCGAGTTCATGGATTTGCTCCGTTCCGGTTTTCATGGATAGGTAATCGGTTTCTCCCCTTTTTCTTACCACTTCGCAAGTATACGATGCGTTCACAGAGAAACCAAGCAAAAAAGGGCCGTCGGGGGAGAATTGGCGGTCTGTCGAGGGGCA
>CAIPEB010000634.1 GCA_903863885.1 uncultured Planctomycetaceae bacterium
CGGATGCGCTGGCGTTTCTGAACTCTCCGCGTTGTTCCAATGAGGAGAGTTACCTGTTCCAGAAGCTGGCCCGTGCCGTCGTTGGCACCAACAATGTGGACCACGGCACCGGTGTCTACTGCAACAACTCCATTCAGATATTGCTCGATATGATCGGCGCGCCGGCCGCAACCAACTCGGTCAGCGAGTTGCGGCAGAGCGAAGTGATCATCGTGGACGGTGTGGACCTCGGCCGCCAGTTGCCGACCATCGGCGGATGCGTCATCCGCTCAAAGCTGGGCGGATCGAAGCTGTTCGTCATTGACACGCGCCGCCATCGGGTGGCGGAAAGCGCCGACATTTTTCTCCAGATCAAGCCCGGTACGGAGGTGCAGTTCTACGGTGCGATGGCGAAAGTCATCGTGGATCGTGGATTGATGAACCTGCCGTTCATCAGGGCACACTGCCGTGGATACGACGCGTTTTTGAAAGAGGTCCGAGACTACGACCTCCTTCAGATCGCCAAGGAATGCGGTGTCCCGGCGGAATCCGTCGAAGCCACGGCGCTGGCCTTCGCCCGTGCCAAGTCTGCCGCAATTCTGTATTCCACAGGGATCGAGACCCGCCGCAAGGACGCCATCCGGGCCATTGTCAATCTCACGCTGTTGACCGGCCAGATCGGCAAGCCCGGCGCGGGGCTCTTTCCGTTGACCGAACACAACAATCTTCAGGGCGTCTGCGACATGGGCATGTTGCCGGACCGCCTGCCTGGCTACCGGCCGGTTGCGGATGCGGCAGCACGCGCCGCGATGGAGCCGGTCTGGAAAACCAAGCCGCCGGCAACTCCGGGTGTGGGAGCACGCTCCATCTTCGACGGCAACCACGGCGGCAGGATCAAGATGCTCTGGCTGCTTCGCTATGATGCGGTCACGACCGAGATGTTCGGCAATGTCCGGAAATCGCTGGAAGCGTGCGATCTGGTCGTGGCCCAACATCTGTTCATGACGGAAACGGCGCAATATGCCCACGTCGTGCTGCCTCTGGCGGCGTTTGGCGAGGAGCGTGTCACCTTCACCAGTACCGAGCGCCGGATTCAGATTGCCGACAGCGTCATTGATCTCCCGCTCGGCCCGCCCCCGGCGTGGCAGCAACTCACGCAACTCGGCCGCTTGCTCGGGGCCGATTGGGATTACCGGTCTGCCAGCGACATCATGGACGAGATCGGGCAGGTCGTACCGTTCTACAGCGGCGCGAACTACGAGAACCTCGGCCGCGAGTACGGCCGCCAGTGGCCCTGCACAAAGGACCGCCCTCTCGGCACGGGCACCCTTTTCGCCGACTCCATCGCCCCTGGCGCATTCAAGTTCGCGCCCGTGGCGCGTCCCGCGACAGCGGTCAAGGTCTCGTCCGAGTTCCCGTTCACGGTCGTGTTCGGCAACTCGCTGTTTTACTGGCACCGGAACTCGCTGGTGCGCCGCAGCGAGACGCTCAAGCGCGAACACCGCATCCTGCTGCTCGATTACCCGGAGGGCTTTGTCGAGATCAACACCGGCGACGCAGAAGCCCTCGGCATCCGCGACGGCGGCAAGGTCCGGCTGCGCGGCGCACACGGCTCGGCAGTCGCTGCGGCGCGCGTGAC
>CAIPEB010000635.1 GCA_903863885.1 uncultured Planctomycetaceae bacterium
GAGTCTGGAGTCTGGAGTCTGGAGTCTGGAGTCTGGAGTCTGGAGTCTGGAGTCTGGAGTCTGGAGTCTGGAGTCTGGAGTCTGGAGTGGCGGAAGTCCCAGCTACTGGCTACTGGCATCCGGCATCTGATCGCCATCATACCGTGCGGGGGCGGGTCAGGCGATGATCATTCGCAGGGCAGCGACACCGGCCAGGCCGAGGACCAGCGCATCGAAAGCGGCCTGCGGTATCCACTTTACGGCCCGCGCGCCGAGGACAGCGCCGCAGGCCAGCATCGGAATGAGGAACAGATCGAATTGCAGCGTTTTGGTGTTGATCATTCCCAGAAGGGAAAAAAAGGGGACTTTGCTGAGATTCACGAGGAAGAAGAACCAGGCGGATGTGCCGAGAAACTCCTGTTTTCCCATTCGCCGAGTTACCAGGAAGATGCTCATAACCGGGCCGGCCGCGTTGCCGATCGTCGTTCCGAATCCGGCGATCATTCCCATCATCGCGTTAAACCACTTTGCCTCCAGCCAATGCACGGCGCCGTACCATCTTTGGAACGAGTGCAGCGTGAGAAGCGCGAGGATCACCACTCCCAGCAAAACCCGCAAGCCATCAGTCGGGAGCTTCCAGAGAACCACGTAGCCTGGAATCATCCCCGCGATCACGAAGGGAAACAGTTGCCACAACTGCGACCATTGAGCGTCGCGGCGATAGTAACGAATGGCAAACAGATCGCCGCACAGCAGGACCGGAAGCATCGCGCCGACGGACAGTCGCGTGTCGTCGCGAAACGCTTCTGCCATCAAGGCTACCGCGGGGATCGAAGCGCCGGGCAAACCGGTCTTGGAGAACCCCACCAGCAGCGCGGCGGCGATTCCCAGCCACAAAGAGGTCGAACCGAAGGCCATTGTTACTTTCCAGGCGAGATTGGCGGCGGACTTGCCTGTTCGGCAACCGGGATTCCCGCCAGAAGGTGCTTGAGGCACGCCGTCATGATCGGTTCGTACCGTTCGTCGTGAATCTCGAAAACAGTTGCCGGAGATTTTGGATCGGATGCAAAAGTAACCTGTATCGCGCCGGATTTCACTTTTTCCGCCTGGAGCCGAACAGGCACAAAATCGAAGACGTCGACGGGGCGTTCGGCATTCGTTGCGTCGCCGGTTTTCGTGTCGGCAAGGGCCTGCCAGTCGGCATCACCTTTTGCATAGATCCTGCGGCCGGCGGCGTGGAAGAAAGGCGCCGTGCACCACATGGCTCGCGACATGTTCCAGACGGCAGCGCGATCTTCGGGCTTCGGAGTCGCAGACAGGAAGTCGAGCGGATCGACACCCTGGGGCTTGGTCAGCGCAAAGATATAGAAGTTCTGCAGTGCCTTCGGCGCCGATTCCAGGACGTCTGCGTGCCGGAACTTCCAGTACGTGCCGTGCCTGCCCCGCTGCCAGACGGCCCCGTCGAAACACGGGCACCAGTAGACGGGCAGACCGGCATTCATGATCCGCACGTATGCGTTTCGATCGAGCCCGACGTTGTATTCGTCGTCGGGGAACTCGCGGCCCGACGCGGGGTTGCCGATGTTCGCGTAGATGCGGGCGACTCGACTTCGGAACAGGTTCTCGTCTCGATTGAATGCCGCAGCCACATCGCGAAGGCTGCCGGTCGCGAAGATGGTCACCGCCCGGTCGCTGGCTCGCAGCGTTTTAAGAATCAGTTCGACCGCTCCCTGAAAATCAGCCGACTGATCCGTTCCCGGATCCTCGGGCGACTGCAGCGGCTTGCCCAGGCCGATGGTGAACGGAACATCGCGGCCGGTGATTCGCAGCATCTGCCGCACGGGAATCGAGCCCGGGGCTTCGAGCTGATGTGCACCGCAATCGAGAATGACTGCACGCACATCGAGTTCGGGCAACGCGAACAGAGTTGCCAGGTCAAAATGATCGTCGGGATCCACATGCGGATGGTGCAGGTCCGAGCTGTAGATGACCGGCACGGTCTGCGGGGGGGCAGCTGCACCTGCCTTCACGCCGCCCAACATGAGGAGCCCGAACAAAGCAAATTGAAGATTCCTGAGCATGCCGATTCCCTCAGCGAGTTTGATACGGTTCTGTCTTTGGCCACTTACACGGTGATGCAAACGCGGACATTCAAAGGGATCTGTCGGGAGCAAGGTGCTCGGGCTGACATCCGGCATCTCCGCAGCTCACCTGCGACCTCATCACGGGTGAACATTCCCTCAGGTTTCACTCCCTCATATCGCTCTTCATACAATTAATACCGGGTAACTTGTCCACCCGTGTGCCGCTGGCGACGGCACATCGGAAATGATTGGATCTTTCTGGTGAGTTGTGCACGCAGCAGGCGGGCTGCGGTCGACGTGGCGCAAATGCCACTCACGACGACAGTGCTCAGCACAAACAACCCACGTGTGGTAACAGGGGAGATTCGAACACGCGTAATCAATCCAGCCGTGGCGCCCGAAAAGGTCGATCGTCGTGGCGTGGCTCGGGTGGGCAGGCCACTCATGCCACCAAGTGTTGCCGAATGTCCATTGTCAAGTGAGGTTCTCCATCAACGCTTATGCGCAAGAAGTGGGGCGGGGTGATCCCGCCCCACGAATTGTCATTTGCCGGTTGAAGCCTCGATCAAGCGGCCTTTTCAGCCGGCATTTCGAGGGTGCGGCTCTGGAGGCCGATCATGGCGAGAACCAGATACACCACGAAGCCAACGATGAAGGCAGCGACCGGCGGGCACGGAATCTTGCCGGCCAACTGCGGAATGAAGTCCGCGCTGCCGACCACGAAACCAAGCGCCCACGAAATCCAACCGGCCGGGTTGAACCCCGCACGCGGCCCGTTCCATTTGCGTCCGGACAACAGGAAATCGGCGACCATTGCACCGCACACCGGGCCGAACGATGCGCCGATCACGCTGAACACCTGGACGACTTTGCCGGTCAGGCCGGTGACGGCGAGGATGATCGATACGATCGTGCCCAGACCGACGGACAGCCAGGGGTTAACCTTGGGCATAGTCGTCTTGAAGCTGTTTGCCGCGATGAAGGCGGAGAAGCAACCGCCCGGGAACGACGAGATTGCCAACAGGATCATGAAGATGTTGGAGACGTTCTGGGAGAGCAGACCGCCCTTCATCAGATCGAGCGGATTCAACGAGGTGGCGGCGTTATCGGCGGCAGCCGGAACGAGCCCGCCCCCGTATGCGCCGGCCACGACGATGACAGCCAGTCCGCCGGCGAAGATTGTGGACAACACGATGCCTACCATGCCGCCAAGCTGAACATCCTTCGGATCACGACCGGCCATGGCGATGTCCGTGCCCGCCGCTCCGGCGGTTGCGAAGAAGCCGACGATGACCGTGGTCAGGAACGTGAGAATCTGGATGCCCGAAAGGGCTGCTTCTTTTCCGCCGGCCGTTTGGACCTGCTCCGGCGTGAAGTTGCCGATGCCTCCGACGGTCTTGACAAGCAGCACGACAAGGACGGCGATCGGGATAAGCGGCAGGAAGGTCGCGACTTTCGCGACGTACTGGATGCCCTTCAGTCCCATGAAAGCGCAACCGGCAGCAAAGACGATTGCGATCCCGGCGTGGACGGGGTTCACGATCGGGAACACCACCCCTTCGGTGATCTTCACGCCGAAGCCCTTGCAGAGCAATTCGGCCACACCGTACGCGTTCACGCCGATCCAACCGAACTGCAGCACGCCCATCACGAGACCAGGCAGGATCAAGCCGCCGACGACGCCGTAGGTCGACGTTCCGACCACATAAAGCGGCAATCCCGTCTTCATGCCCAGCAGGCCGGGCACGTAGTAGAAAAGGAAGTGGCAGATCAGTGCGGCGACCACGATGCCGAGCAGCGCCGTGCCGATGCCTGCGGCGAGCGTGCCGCCGGCGTGTTTTTCGGCGGTTGCCAAACTCTGCCAGAACACGAACCACAGCATCACGCCCGCGTAGGTGGGCGCGATCGTCTTGTGCCACGGGGCTCGGTTGGCCAGCGAATTGGGTTTGGCCGACGCGACATAGTCAGGCAGACTTGCTGACATAAGGATCCTCTCTCCCTTGGGGGCAACGCACGGAACATGCGCACAACAATCGCGCGCGACTGGATAATTCGTGTAAGGATTTCTGCCGGAAAACCAGTAGAACGCCGAGTATAGCCGCTGGTCAAGAGAAGTAAATCATCGCGAGGCGCGGATTGCCCTAATCTGGAGGGATAAACACTAGATTCGGCAATTCTTCACAGGGCGGAGTCGCCAGTCTGGAGTCCGGAGTCCGGAGAATGATGAACATCAAACCGGCCACCGACTACCGGCGGATTGCCACAACCTTCAGGTCACTACCGCCACTACCGGCTACCGCCGAGCAGGTCCTTGGAGAGACTGCGCTGCAGGACGTGGTCCTTTTCGACCTTGCCGGTGTCTTCGTTCTGGATCCACATGTAGCCGTAGGAAAACCAGGCTCCGTTGTTGGTGCCGTCTGCCCGCACGATCATCGGGAGTTCGCTCTTTTCCCCTCGCCGCGGTGCGTCGAACAGCTTGCCGGACCAACCGGACTGCGGCGAGTCGAATCGGTAGGCGGCGCAACGCGTCGCATTCGAGAACACGACGTCCAGATCTCCGTCGTCATCGAGATCTATGAAACGAAGGCCCGCGTCGCGGCCCGCTGCATCGGCGATCGACATGCCTTCGGGCAGCGCCCAGGATGCCGGTTCCCAGCTTTGATTGCCCCAACGATACACCTTGTTCTGTTCGGCGTTTCCAACGACCAGCTCGCATCGCCCATCGTGATCCAGGTCGCGCAACCGCACACCCCGATCCGCACCGGACTTCGATGTGGAGAGTTCGGGCGGAAGGCCGTGGAGGCCCTGGTCGTGGCGATTCCAGCCCTGATCGCCGAAATGCCACAGTCCCTCGGCCTGATCGGTTCGCACCAGAATGCTCGCGTGTCCGTCGGATTCGAGCACGCCCCACTGCACGCCCGCGTCGGCGGTGGACCCGTCGGAGTTGCGGTTCACCAGCAGAGTCGGGAAGTCCGTCGAAGTCCATGCCTGCGACGCATTCGACCAGATCTTGGTGCAGCGGAGGCTGCTGTTTCCGATGACGACGTCCATGTAGCCGTCGCGGTTGACGTCGCAGATGCGAACGCCATTATCTGCTCCATCGGCCGCACGGAGCGGCTGGTTGTTCAATAGATTGGAATTCAGCCGCTGCTGAACATCCTTGAACGCCATGAATTTGACCTTCGAGCCGTGCTTGGCCACTGCATAATTAATCAGGTCGACGATCTGGGCGGACTGAATCCAGCCGTGCGGATGAAAGCAGATGGAGAAAACGCCCTGTTTTCGCACGGTGAGGTCGATGGCGACCTTGTAGTCCAGCACGGTCGCGGGGCTGCACTTGCCATTGAGCTGCTGGGCATCCCAGTCACTGGGCATCAGCGCGGGGAACTCCCAGCACAGGCGGTCAATCACGTAGGGGTAGGGATAACTTTCCACAAAGTTGACCATCAGGCGATCGGTCGGGATGTACTTGCGGAACCGTTCACTGCCTCCGGCCGAAAGCGCGAGTTCCTTCGGCAGATCCGGATCGCCGGCCGTGAACAGCATCATCACGGAACTGTCCATTCCCAGGAAATTTCCCGCAGGCGTCTTGCGGGTGAAGATCTCGGTAAAGAACCGCGGACTCACCGAGTTCATCGAATCACAGCACGGCATGCGATAGGCAACAGGCCGATGGTTCGGGATCGTCGAGAGTTGATCGACGCAACGGTCGAACGTCGACTTCGCGTCGGCTACGTTGCCTCCCTGCAGGCAAGGACACGGATGGGTCTGCGTGTGGGCTTCGATGCTGACGCCATCGGCCAGCCAAGTCTGCAACTGCGGAAGTTGCGGGTCGATGTTCGTCGTCATGATGCTGACGGGGGAGCGGCCGTCGATCTGCTTCAGTCGCTGCATGATGGGGCGCAGGAATTCCTCGTACTTTGCAGCGTCCGCCATGTCGTCGACCGCCAGGACTATGACCGCGGCCACGCCGGGCTCGCCGATCCACTGGGGAGTGACGAGCTTCGCAGTGGACGCACGGACCCAGTACGGATTGGCGGGGTCATTGAGCGGGCCAAAGTCGTTTGCGGTGTTCTGGCCGCGGACAGCGGCACAAACCAGCAGGACCATCGCCAATCCGGTGGCACATCGTTTCATCTCGGTATCCTTCCGGGGCAGAGCCGGTTTTCTGGGAGTAGCGGCAAGCGGTCGCAGGAACTTCAGACTGACTTCTCGGGCGGATGTTGAGATCGGCTACGATACAGCCCGACGATCAGCACAATCCCGGCCGCGACGATCGGGAACGGGGCAATCTTATACAAAGCAGCCGCGAAGTTCGCGGTCTCGGTTGCGGATCGTCCCACGACGTACGGTCCTACGAAACCTCCCATGTTGCCGACCATATTGATGAATCCGATCGCGGACGCGGCAGAGGCCGCGCCGAGGAACATCGTGGGGATCGGCCAGAAAGCGGGCAGGTGTGCGTAGATTACCGGTCCCACGAGGAGAATCATCGCGAGCACCGGGAACACCGTGTGGCCGTCGGTTGCCGCAGCCACCAATATGCCGAATCCGGTAAGGGCCAGCGGTACGGCAACATGGACCACGCGTTCGCCGGTGCGATCCGAGTGCCACCCGTTGAGCAGCATGCCGATCAGGGCCATCACGTAGGGGAGCGACGCCAGGACACTCGCCCAGACGTCTTTTGCGCCCGATTGCGACTTGATAATGGCCGGCATGAACATCCCCAGGCCGTAGCTGATCACGTTCAGGCAGAAATAGACCATCGTCAACAGCAGCACGACACCCAGGTTGGAAAGGAGCACCCGCATGCCGACGCGAGACGATTTGTCGCGAGCCTCCCGCTCAAGGTCCGCGAGCAGACTCTCCTTTTCGTCGGGCAAGAGCCAGTTTGCCATCTGCGGTCGATCGGGAAGCACGAACAGTGTGATGCCTCCGGCGATAATGGGGGCGATGCCCTGAAAGATGAAGATCCATCGCCAGCCCGGCCAGCCGAGCCAATGGAAGTTCAGGAGCAGGCCGGATATCGGCATCCCGACCACGCTGGCAACCGGGATCGCGGACATGAAACTCGCGATGGCCTTCGCTCGGTCGGCCGCGCGAAACCAGAGCGACAAGTAGAGGATCACCGACGGGAAGAAGCCGCCTTCGAAGAAACCAAGCATGAATCGGTAGAAATAGAACTGATTGACCGGTTCATGCGGCAGACCGTTGTAGAACTCGGCCAGGCGGCGAAACCAGTTCAGCGGTTCCGGATTCTGCAGGAACCCGAATAGTCCGCCGATCGCCCAGTTCACGCCGCCGTCGAAACTCGTGACCACGCCGCTGTCGAGCGGGATCGGGGGCAGCCACGCAAACAGCAAATTCGAAAACGGGGTGCCGACGGTCCCGACCAGCACGCAGGCCAGTCCCCACAGGACAAGGATGCGCACGAAGACCCAGCGTGCTCCCCATCGCAGCACGCTCAGCGTGCTCGGGACCTCGAGGATCCAGTACCCCCAGAAGAAAATCCCCGCGCCGAATCCGATCACTTCCTTGGAGAACCCCAGCCCGCCCTGGCTCGGAGGCAACTCCATTCTCAGACCGGCGACCGAGACGTTGACCCGGTCGAGATAGGCCAGGATGTAGAGAAAAAACAGGTACGGAATGAGATGGAGGCTCGTGCGGCGCCGGGCCCGCTCGGCGGCGGTTGTTGCCGGGGAGCGCCAGAAAACACGCATGCACGCATCGGCAAAGGTCCGGCCTCGCTCTTCCTGAGGGGAGTTCATCTGCCGCCTCTCCTGGTGATCCGATTCTTCAATTTGTCGCTTATTACGCGGTCAACTCACGGGGGCTGATCCGCTCACTTGACGTCTGTCAATGGCGCGTCGGTCGGAGACAACCCCTGCGTCTGCAATTGCCGCTGAAGTTCGTGTCCCATGTGGCTGTGGCGGAAACCGTAGAAAAGGTATATCACCAGCCCCAGCGCCAGCCAGATGACAAGACGAAGCCACGTATCCAACGGCAGAAAGGCCATCATCGCCAGATTCACGAAGACTCCGAGCGGAGCCACGAGGAAAATTGCCGGGCATCGAAATGGGCGATGAGCGAGCGGCCGCGTGATTCGCAGTACTAAAACCGAAGCGCAGACCATCACGAAGGCCATCAGTGTTCCGATGCTGACCATTTCCTCGAGGAGTCGAATCGGAAGAAACCCGGACACGATGCAGATCGCGAAGCCGGTGAGAATGGTCGAGCGATGCGGAGTCCGGAATCGCTCGTGCACAACGCCGAAGATGCTGTGCGGCAACAGTCCGTCACGCGCCATCGCAAGGAAGATCCGGGCCTGGCTCAGGAACGTAACCAGCAGGACGCTCGACATTCCCGCGAGCGCCCCTGCGCTGATGATCCACGCCGACGCCCGCAGCAGAAAGCTCTGATCCACTTCCGCCCTGCGGCGGAAGGCCGCGGCCACGGCGGCATTCGGATCGATTCCCGGATACGGCTCCATGCCTGTGATCACGCCTGCGACGAGCACGTACAGCAGGGTGCAGGCGATCAGCGAAGCGAGAATGCCGATCGGCACATCTCGTTGCGGGTTGACGGCCTCCTCGGAGTGGGTGGAGATGGAATCAAAACCGATGTACGCAAAGAAGACGAGCGCAGCTCCGATCATCATGCCGGAGAAACCGTACGGCATGAACGGACTTCGCACCGACTCGTCCAGTGGCTGCAACCAGCGCCGGATTCCCAGAACTCCGAGCAGTCCCCACTTCTTGGCTTCGTTGGGCAGTTGCTCGACCTCAAACCGCTCTTCAACCGACATCCGTTTCGCAATTTCAGGGTGCGCATCGAGCAGCTGTTTGCCGGTCGTCAGACTGGAGACAGCTCCCTCGGGTATCTGCCCGGCGACGTTCGGATTTCGGTCCAGATAATCCGTGATGTCCGCCACCTTCCGCTTTTCGACCGGGACGGCCGTCCAATTCGCGAACTTGATGTAGTGAAATCCGAGGACGATCACGAACAACACGACGATCACCTTCACGACGACAAGCGTTGCGTTTGCCAGGGCGCTCTCGCGAATGCCGATCACCAGGATGGTCGTGATGATGATCATCACGAGAATTGCGGGAAGGTTGACCATGGGCATGACCTTCACTCCGTCCACGATGATAGGAGTGAATGGATCGGACAGAAACTGCGGCGGTATGTGCCAGCCGAATGACAACCACACGAACTCGTCGAGGTAATGCGACCAGTGCGCCGCCACGACGCTGCACGACATGGCGTATTCGAGCACCAGATCCCACCCGATGATCCAGGCCCAGATTTCACCGAGCGTTGCGTAGGTATAGGTGTACGCACTGCCCGCGACCGGGGCCATGGCTGCGAATTCGGAATAGCAGAACGCGGCGAGCATGCAGGCGAATCCCGCCACGACGAACGAGATGATGACCGCAGGTCCCGCATCCTCGGAAGCGACTCGGCCCGTCATCGCGAAGATGCCGGCCCCGATGATCGCGCCGACTCCCAGTGCCGTCAGCGATACGGGGCCCAGCACGCGATGCAGGCGGTGTTCGCCGGCCATCTCGTCCAGGAGGAGTTCGAGAGGTTTGCGGCGAAAGAACTGTCGCCACTTCATAAGTGCCTCGTGCGAAAAAGTCTAAGAATACCAGTGAGATTCAGCCGAATTAAAGTCCCGCTGCCCATGCTGTGGCTCGGCGGAGGAGTTCGCCGACTCCGGGCGTCGAGAACGCGGCAACGTCATGGCCGAGGACCGTGTGAAACACCCGGCCTTTTCCGTATTCCAGCACGAATGCCATCGGATACTGCTTCTGATCGACTTTCGACTGGGCCTGAGCCAGCACCTTGATGGGAGTCTGGCCATCGAGGCAGGTGTAGAGTTCGTCCGTCGTTTCAAAGCCGGCGAGACCCTTGGTGATCGGGTGGTCGGCTTCCACGATTTCGACGCGGAACTTCCCGTGCGGGTCATGAGCTCGCATCTGGGGATTCCAGACTCGTCCCGCGATCTTCACGAAGTCGGGCCACTCCTGGAATGCGCCGCATGCGAAGTGGGTCAGTACCAGTCCTCCGCCGTTGCGTGCGTATTTTTCCAGGTTGTTCTGTCCCGCTTCGCCTGGCACCTTGGGGTCGTAGTTCTTGAAGTGAATGACGACGGCCGCGTACGGGCTCAAGTCGGTCGAGCCGAGTTTCTTCAGGTCATCGAGAACCTCCACTTTCAGCCTGGCATCCTTGGCCAGCTGCTGCTGAAGGACCGGGGCCGTCTCCTGCCATTTGTGGCCCGGGTAGTCTTCTCCGGTGATGATCAGGATTCGCCTGGCTGAGGCTTCCGGAGCCGACTCGGCGTGTGCTGCGGCCGCCAAGGCGGACATGGTGAACATGCAGGCCAACGCGGCAAAGCGACGCAGCGCGGAATAGTACGTTCGGTTCATCGTGTCAGACTCCTCGTCATGGAAGTGCAACTTGAATTTCTACAGGCTTTGCAGAGGACAATTCCAGCTGGGTTTCGGCGCCTGGCTGGCCATTGATCGACACAGCGGCGCCATCAGGTGCGGCATCGTCGCGGGTGAGGGACTCGAGGTGGACTACCACCTTGGACGCCGGAGCGCGGGAGGGAGCAGTCAGCCGCAGCGTGGCGGACTTGCCGTCGTCGGCGACTTTCAGTGACATGGTCACGGGTCCGAAAGTCGTGGGCACTTCGTGAAGTTCGGTGACGCAACCCGGTTTCGTCCACGCACGCGGCAAGCCTTCGAGCAGATGCAACTCGTTTCCGCGTTCGAGAACGAGCAGATGCCGCACGAGTCGAATGAACTCGGCGCTCGCCCAGTTGTGGGGCATATCGCCCACGTATTTCTGCGGTTCGCCCTTGAGCGATTGCTCCTCGCGCCAGCACAGCAACGGACACGCATGGTTCCCCATCGCGTACAGCGTGGCGGCGGCTTTGCGCCCGTGGCCGATCCAGAGGTGCGCGTGCGCATAGAAGGAACCTGCGTAATTCCAGATTCCGTCCTCGATCCAGCCGGTTCCGAAAATCAGCCCCTCTCGCTCCGTGGCGTCGAGCATGGCCATCGTGCCGAGCATGAGTTTGTCGTTGTCGTCGAAGATCCTTCCGGGAAAGACCGACTGCAGAAACGCCCAGGCACCCCGCTGCGGCAATTGCGGCTGCTCGCCACGCATCGTTACGGGGACATAGAAGTTGCCTGCAGAGTCCTTAAGTTTGTCTCGCTCGCGCGCTTTCTCGAAGGCAGACCAGTAGTCCTTGTACTCGGTCTGCCATGCGGCCGCTTCGGGCCAGCGCAGTTCCTCGGCCATTCCGATGGCCGCCTTCAAACCGGCCAGCGTCCAATAGACATTCGTGTATTCGCGGTGTTCGCCTCCCAGTCCGCCGTCTCCGAAGCCCCGCGGCATCAGGCCGAAGTTCGCCTGGCTCGGGTCGTTCTGCGTCATCTTGCGGTATTCCGCAATCTGGCTCACCTCGCGTATCACGCGGGGCCACATGCGTTTGAGCCACTCGCGATCCCCGGTCAGTTCGAAATGTCGCCGGATCATCCACAAACGCAGTCCGCTCTTCTTGGAAAAGCCCACACCGCCCGGTCCCGTGTCGCCGTCGATCTGCTGTTCGAGACCCGCCCGCACCTCCTCGACCCGACCGAGATAGGTCATGGCCTCGAGGATGAACGGCCCATCGGCGGCCCATGTCCCGCGATAACACGTGGGGCCGACTTGGAATGCGGGACGTCCGTCGCGGATTTCGCGGGCCTGATAGATGTTTCGGATGCACGAATCGAGCTGCGCCTGGACGGCCGGGTCGGGAACGCGGATGCGATCGTACGGGAGTCTGACGATCTTCCAGAAGGTTACTGCCCGGTCCCGCGCAGCTTGAACTCCCTTCGCCGATACATCGGGCTGCGGGGCCGATCTGGATTGTGGAACGGCGAACGACCATTCCGCCTTGTCGCCCCGTTTTGCGAGCCGGAACTTCCAGTTCAATTTCAATTCGCGCGGCGCATCCACCTGATGGTCCACGTCGGCAACGGCCAATGCCTGCTCGAGTACCTTGCCCGCCAGGATCGTTTTGTCGTCGTACACCGGGGTCTCCGGAAACACCCACAGAGCGCTCAGGATCGTGTTCCGGTCCTCGGCATTTTCCGCGGCCAGCACTTCAACCGCGATCTTGCCGTCTCCGTTCGAATCGCGCGCCGAAAATGTCAGGACGAGCGGGACGTCCTTGCCGACCTGCTTCACGGGATCAACGAACTGGACCTGGGCGCCTTCGACGCGAATTTCAAGCGGCCGCTTTCCCGGTTCCGCGTGATATCCCTCGATGACGCCGATGGCGATTCGGTATTTTGCTGCATTCTTGACCGGCACCGCCAGGCGGATCGGCTGATTCCATCCGATCATGACGTTGCGAAAGCAGGGAAGCACGTCTTCCTTGGGATGTGCCCAGTCTCGCTGCATCTCGAGCGGAGTTTCAGCGGCAATCGTGATTTTCGCCGCCTTCTTTTCGGCGGTTGCTGCAATTGCAGCGAGCGGTTCGCAGGCTTCGGAGAAAGTGCAGAACAGGGGCCCCGTCGCGCTCTCGCGTCTCAGGCTGGTGCGTTCTTCGTCCAGGCAAAGCGTCGTGGTCGAACCGGCGCTCAGCACAAGGTCACCCTGTGCGGGGTCTTCCCCGTCATTGGTAACCGTCACTCGCAGATAGTCAATTCGACTTGCGGTTCGTTCCGCGAGATCGCCGGTAAACTTTGAACCTGCCCAGGCTTCCTGACGCATGCGCAGTTTGCCGAACGTCTGCTCGGTAATCACGAGCGGGGTCCGTGCATCGAGCAGCGATTGTTGAAAGTCCGCAGGTTTATCAGGCGAATTCAGCGTGGCGCGCAAACAAGTTCCGAAGCGTCCTTCGCCGTTTTCGTAACGCTGGGCGCTGCTCTTCCCATAGTCGTAGTAGAGTCCGCCGTCGCTGCCGATGACGGACTTCATGGGATCGTCCGGAAGGCCGATGCAGGCCTGCCAGCGCTGAGGCGCATATCTCAGATCAAGTTGCTCGGGTTCGAGTTTCGTCTGTGTGTCGCGAATCGGGAACGACTTGACGGCGATCGCCGTTGTGGCGGGAACAGCAGGGGGCTGCGCTTCGCCTGCCATCGCCATCGGCGTTATCAAAAACAGGGCCAGCACAAAGCGAATCGGTCGGGACATGGATCACCGTGGGCGGAAATATTGTGAGAGGGTTGTTCTCGACGCGGGCATTAATCTGCGTATCCCTGCGGGTGGGACTGATGCCACCGCCAGGCTGTTTCGACAATTGACTCGATCGTGGTGTACTTGGGATGCCAGCCGAGTTCCCGCCGTGCACGTTCGGCATTGGCGACAAGGGCTGGCGGGTCTCCGGCCCGCCGCGGAGCAATGCGGCAAGGTATCTTGCGGCCGCTGACCCGCTCACATGCGTCGATTACCTGACGCACGGTGAAACCGGCTCCCGTGCCGAGGTTGAGTTGAAACTGCACGCCGGGGCCGAGCCGATTCAGCGCCGAGATATGGGCGGCCGCAAGATCCTCGACGTGAATATAGTCGCGAATACACGTGCCGTCGGGAGTGGGATAGTCGTCGCCGAACACGAGCACGGCTTCTCGCTGGCCAAGCGCCGTTTGGAGCACAATCGGGATCAGGTGCGTTTCCGGGTCGTGATCTTCGCCGAGATCGCCCTCCGCGGCTGCTCCTGATGCGTTGAAGTACCGCAGTGCCGCGTAGCTCCAGCCGTACGCCGCGGCGTAATCGGACAGGGCACGCTCGATGACGAGTTTGGTGAAACCGTAAGGGTTAATCGGCTGCTGCTTCTCGTTCTCCGTGATCGGTACGATTTCGGGAATTCCGTAGGTCGCGCAGGTGCTTGAAAACACCATGCGGTTCACGCCCGTTTCACGCATTGCTTCCATCAGCGACAGAGTTCCAACCACGTTGTTTTGATAGTAGTCGGCTGGCCGCTCGACCGAGACACCCACATAGGCGGACGCCGCGAAGTGCATCACCGACTCGACGCGATGGTCCCGCAGCACCGATACCAGTTTGGGCCGGTCCATCAAGTCGCCCACGATCAGCCGCTGCTGGCGCACCGCGCCGCGATTGCCTTCGGAGAGATTGTCGTAGATCCAGATTTCGTGTCCCGCGCGCTCGAGGCATCGCGCGGCGTGCGAGCCGACGTACCCGGCACCCCCAGTTACCAGCACATTCATGAACTGACCTCGTGTTCTCCCCGCTTTGGCACGGTTCGAGCGATCCTGCGAAACGGATGCGACCCGTACAGGTGATAGACCTGATCAAGCTATCGGCACACGCCGCGTTTTACAAGCGAGTAAATCACGGACGGTGATTTGAACTCGGGGCGAGCCGAGTTTCGGCGGGCCCACGCGATCGGTAAACTGGGGCCGACGCGTTCCAAGTAGAGGGTCAAAAATTGAAACAGCGTGCCTAATCGGGAGTGTCGATGATGCACTGGAATCCGCGGTTGTCCGGCCTGGTCGGTATCGTCCTCGCAGCGGTTGTGCTGCTGTTCAATCCCCTCTGCGAGGCAGTAACGCTGCACGTGGCGCCCGCAGGTCGCGATAACTGGCCGGGCACCCTCGCACGTCCCAATGCGGACGGCACCGACGGTCCGCTGGCATCGCTCCAAGGTGCACGCGACGTGATTCGCAAATTGAAGTCTCGCGGTCCGCTGTCGGAACCGGTTCGCGTGCTGGTCCACGGCGGAGTCTATCACGTCACTGAGCCGGTGACGTTCGGTCCGCAGGACAGCGGTACGGAGTCGTGTCCGGTTGTATACGAAGCGGTCGCGGGCGAAACGCCCGTCTTCCACGGGGGCAAGACGATTCAGGGATTCAAGGTCGGCCAGGACGGTCTCTGGCAGGCCACATTGCCGGATGTTGCGGCGGGCAAGTGGTATTTCGAGCAGTTGTACGTCAACGGCCGCCGTGCGATCCGGGCCCGAAGTCCGAATCAGTTCTATTACTACATGACGGGCAAAGCACCCAACGGCACTGATCCTGCGACGGGGAAGCCAGTCGACATGTCGGGGAGATCTTTCCGCTTTCGCGAGGGAGATTTGAAGGCGTGGCCCAACATTCAGGACGCTACGCTCGTCGTATATCACTCGTGGGAGATTTCCCGCCTGCGGTTGGCCAGCGTCAACACGGCCAAGAAGATCGCCGTGACGACCGGACCGGCCGTCTGGGCAATGATGCAGTGGGGGCCGAACCAGCGGTACCACATCGAGAACGTCCGCGAAGCTCTCGATTCGCCCGGCGAGTGGTTCCTGGATCGCAGCGGCCAGTTGCTGTACTGCCCTCTGCCCGGCGAAGATCCGGCGACTGCCGATGCGGTGGCGCCGGTCGCGAACGACTTTGTGCGGTTTGAGGGGCGACCCGAGGCCGGCCAATTCGTCGAGAACATGACGCTGCGCGGTTTGTCCTTTCGCTTCGCACAGTACACCCTGCCCGCCGGCGGGCACGGCGACGGGCAGGCTGCATCGACGCTACCCGCGGTCGTCGTAGCCGACGGTGCCCGTAACGTGAAGCTCGAAGGCTGCGAAATAGGGCATACCGGCGTTCACGGTGTATGGTGGAGACGCGGGTGCAGCAACTGCGCCATCCAGCAGAGTTACCTGCACGACCTCGGTGCCGGCGGCGTGCGCATCGGCGAATGCGAGGAGCGGTCGAACGAAGCCGAACGGACCCACCACATCACCGTGGACAATTGCATCGTGCGAGGCGGCGGTCGCCTGTTCCACGGGGCGGTCGGCATCTGGATCGGCCACAGCGGCGACAATCAGGTGACGCACAACGAAATCGCCGATTTCTTTTACACAGGGGTGTCTGTCGGGTGGCGATGGGGCTACGACGCCAGCCTTGCCGTGCGCAACAAGATCGACTTCAATCACATTCACCACATCGGCTGGGGCGTGATGAGCGATATGGGTGGCGTGTATACGCTTGGACCCTCTCAGGGCACCAGTGTCAGCAGCAATGTCGTCCATGACGTTTATTCGTACGACCTTTACGGTCGCGGCGGCTGGGGGTTGTACAACGATGAAGGCAGCACCCAGATCGTGCTGCGAAACAACCTGGTCTACAACGTCAAGACGGGCGGCTACCACCAGCACTATGGCAGAGAAAACCTCGTCGAGAACAACATATTCGCGTTCAGCATGGACGGCCAACTGCAGCGGTCACGGGTCGAGCCGCATCTGTCGTTCACATTCCGGCACAACATCGTCTACTGGAATGGCGGCCGGCTGTTCCAGGGATCGTGGAAGGACGAAAAGGTCAAGCTGGAAGGCAATCTGTATTGGGACGCATCGGGTCAGCCCGTGCGTTTCGAGGACCTGACTTTTGAGCAATGGCAGAAACTCGGCAAAGACCCGGGTTCAATCGTCGCCGATCCGAAATTCGCCGATCCGGCGAAGTTTGATTTCCGTCTCGCTGCGGATTCTCCAGCCGGGCGAATTGGTTTCGTGCCGTTTGATTACTCGAAGGCCGGCGTGTATGGCGACGCGAAGTGGACTGCGCTGGCCCGCGCGGAACATTATCCGAAGGTCGTATTCGCTCCCCCAGCTCCGCCGCCGGCGCCGTTGCAGATCGACGATGATTTCGAGGAGTCGCCCGTGGGCGCGACGCCGGGCGACGCTCAGGCAAACGTGGAGGGAAAGGGAGACAGCATCGGTGTCGTGAATGACGTTGCGTCAGCCGGCAAGCAATCACTGAAACTGAACGATGTGCCCGGTCTGTCGGTTGCCTACAACCCGCATCTCGTGTTCAGCCCGAACCACACCGAGGGTGTGACGCGGTGCAGTTTCGACTTGCGGGTCAGCCGCGAAGCGGTCTTCTTCCATGAATGGCGCGACGATGCTCAGCCCTACCGCGTCGGGCCGAGTTTCTGGGTGCAAGGCGGTCGGCTGTCGGCATGCGGCAAGGACCTCGTCGAAGTGCCGGCCGACGCATGGATGCATCTTGAACTGGTCGCCCGCATCGGGGCGGGTGCCGAGGATCGATGGGAACTGACGGTTACGCCGCACAACGGCAGCCCGCGGAAATTCACCGACCTGACGTTTGGATCGGCCGAATGGCGCACGGTAAAGTGGCTGGGCTTTGTGAGCAACGCCAACGTTGCGAGCCAGGTTTATCTGGATAATCTGAAATTGTCCAACATGCCGTAGGACGCCGCGGAGCGGAAGCCATGGAGGAGGCCACGGACAGTCGCGGATCTTCACGTATGAATGCATCCGGCATCCGGCCTCGGAGGATGGTCCGTGTTCATCCGCGGCCCTTTTGAGAGCACTCCGGGAAATCATGGCCAGAAGAAGAGGATTGCCAGGCCGCCGAAAAACGGCAATGCGTACAGTAGAGCGACCCGTCGCAGCAGGTCTCTGGTTCCGACAACCGCGATCATGATCAGTTTGAAACAGAGGTTGGAGAGCGCGGCGCACAGAATAAGCCGCCAGGCTTCCGTGACGATCCAGGTCGCGTTCCCCGTTTCGCCCTGGAACATCCGGGCGGTCGACAATGTGATGGCATCCATGTCTGTGAGACCGGAAAGTACGGCCACCCCGTACAGTCCCTGACGACCAACGTGGTCCCGCACCAGGGCCAGAGCCAACTGCACCATCGCGTACAATGCCGCGAACATGAGGGCGGCCTTCAGCTGCGTCGGGTTCTTCTGCTCCGGCATGGGATTGGACTCGCCCCGCATGCGCAGCCAGAGAATCATGGCCGGCAGGAGCATCAGCAGCATGGTGGCCAGCACGGGCGGGGAGAGTGTGACGAGCAGCGACGGCGCCACCACGGCGACCAGGAGCAGGATGCGGACGAACACGACGGTGGATGCGATCAGGATGACCAGCGAGGCGACGCGGGCGTCGCATTCTCCGACGCCGGTGCGTCTGGCATGGCTGACCGTGGTGGCCGTGCTCGAGATTGCTCCGCCGAGACATCCGCCGAGGATGATGCCCGCATCGCGTCCGAAGTACTTGTACGCGATGTAACCGAACAGGCTGATCCCGACGATCAGCACCACCATCAGCCAGATTTCGCGGGGATTCAGCACGCCGAGCAGGTAATTCTCGTTCGGCAGCACCGGCAGAATCACGCAGCTAAGCAGCACGAACTGCATGATGGCCTTGAGGTCGTTGTCGCCGAGGCGTTTGGCCATGCCGTGAAGTTCGGGTTTGAACTGGAGCAGGACCGCCACTCCGCCGCCGATCGCAACGGCCACGCTTGTCTGGTCCGGCAGCAGCACGAGCAGGGCGCCGACCATGTACATCAGCAGTGCGGCGATATCCGTGGTGATGCCCGGATCCGGGTGCTCGCCGCGAAGCCGAATCAAGTTCGGAAACAGCAGCATGATCGTCACGCCGAGAAAGCCCGCCGTCAACAGCCACCCGCCGATCACGTTGCTTGCCAGCGCGGCAACGGTTCCCAGCACGGTGATCATCGGGAACGTGCGCAGCCCCGGAACGTCTGCCTCGGTGTGTTGGCGCTGAAGGCCCACCAGCAGTCCCAGAAGCAGCGAAATGCCGAGTTGCTGGAATATCAACGACGTGGACATGTGGGGACGTTGCTCTCGGAACCAGACGGAACCCGAACACGCCGGCTCGCTACGCAAGTGTGCGGCGCAGGAGGAAGCCGAGCCGCTTCAACATTCATTCTGCATTGATGTCCTGCGGGCAACAAGCGCCAATCCGCAGCGACTCCGAAACAGTCCCGAGCATGTGCGAAGCATCTCGGTTACTTGCGTATCAACTCCGAGAGCACCTGGCCTTCCGCAGTCGGCATCTTCAAACCGTGGATGGCGGCAATAGTCGGAGCGATGTCCATGGCACTGATCTTGCCGAGTTTCGCTCCGGGCCGGATTGCCGGTCCCCAAGCGACACACATGGCGAGCATGTCCGGTTGATCCGGCTTGAAGCCATGCGTGCCGCTGACGGTCGGCTTCTCGATCACGACGGCGGAACCGTCTGCCGAGTCGGAGAAACTGTAGTTCGGTTTCGCGCCGAGCCAGAGGTCGGGTGCCCACGGATTCTGCTGGGCAGAGGGTTGTCCGACCTGCGCGGGCGATTCGTAGACCGCATCAACTCCCTCGATGTCTCCCAGCTTCTTGCGAACCTCCAGCAAGATCTGATCCCGGCGGGATGAATCCAGAACGTAGAGTCCGGTGGAGCCTCCCTGCGACAGGCAGACGGCGTTCTTATCGGTGATCTTGCCGTCGGTCCACTTGATCAACCCCATTTCCTTGAGGACGACATTGGGGCGGATTTCCTTACGGACCGTCAGAAACCCGTGGTCGGAACAGACAAACAGATTCGTGCGGCCTTTCCTTGGCGATCGCTCGATGGCTTCCATGAGTTGCATGATGCAATCGTTGGCATAGCGAGCACACCAGTAGGCTTCGGGGGAGCGCGGGCCGGTGCGGTGTTGCACGTGATCGGGTTCGACCAAGTGAATCAGCAGCAGATTCGGTTGGTGAACCTGCAGCACGTGCGCGGCCATGCGGATGTACAGCCAATCACGCTGGACGCCGCCCGACGCTTCTCGCACCCATGCCCCATGGCGGTCTACGGGGACGCCGGCCTCGCGCAATTCGGCGAGCCACTGGGGGTTTCCGTATTTTTCCCAGGTGTCGTCGCCCGGCATGTCGGGGACCCACCAGTCCAGCGTGCGTGCGCTGCGGGTTGCGGGCCAGATGACGGAAGCGGTCTTCAGGCCGGCAGAGTGGAAAACGTCGTACAGCGTCGGGGCCCTGACAACCTGGTCCTTGTCGTAAACCGGATCGCACAACAACGTGACAATCGAACCGTTCGAGCGGTCCAGGTAGCTGTTTCCAATCATGCCGTGGCGGGCCGGCGAGGTTCCCGTAATCAGTGTCGTGTGTGCGGGCCACGTTACGGACGGGAACGCGGTCACGACGCCTTCAGCCTGAGCGCCCTTCGACGCCAGGTCGCGGATTGCGGGCATATCGGCCTGCGGATCGTTCAGATAGAAATTCGCAAGGCCGTCGATGCTCACCAGAATCGTGCATTGATCCTGCGGCGCATCGGCGGCGGCAACTGGCAGCGTCCAGGCGGCTATCAGCAGGAGCAAGGCGCCGAATCGACCGAGTCGAGCAAACGCGATACGGCGATCGGCAATCGGTGCATTTCTTGTCGTGACTCGTTCCCGGCATGCCGATTCTCGAGCGGTCCGATGGGCTGTTGCGGTCGCACACTTCAGCATGGTTCATGCTCCCTGAAACGAATTCACAACCAGCGGACGACGCAATAGATCAATCCTCTTCGATGATCACGCGGAACCCGACATTGAAGACCGGTTGAAATGGTTCATAGGAAAGTCGGAATGACGAAGTGCTGCGCGCGGGGCGGTCGTACCACGAACCGCCGCGCACTATGCGCTTGGTAACCGCATCGGAGTCGTTGCCCGGTTCGTCCGCATACGGATAGGGGCGATCGAGAGACCGTGTCCATTCCCAGACGTTTCCGTGCATGTCGTGAAGGCCCCACGGATTCGCCGCATAACTGCCGACGGGCATCGAGACGAAGCCGCCGTCCATGAATCGGTCGTCCTTCGGCACCCAGTCGTCGTAGCGGTTCGGATTCGAAACGAGTTGGACCTGGACGTAAGTATCCAATGCAAACTCGCGCAGCTTGGCGTCGCCCAGGTTCGCCATGCGGGAAAAGTCGGTGTTGAGATCACCGTACCAGAACGGTCCGGACGATCCGGCGCGGCACGCGTATTCCCATTGGGCTTCGGTGGGCAATTTTACTCGCTTGCCCGTCCGCTCGCTGAGCCACCGGCAGAACCCGACGGCTTCGCTCCACGACAATCTCACCACCGGCTGCTTCGGACGATCGACCGGATACCCGCGTATGCCAAACTGGTACCCGTGCATCGGTTCGACGCGGCTGTCGTGAGTCGGATCGAATGCGCGGTACTGCTCGTTGGTAACCTCGAAGCGTCCCATCCAGAAAGCCTTGTCGATGTTCACTGCTGCTGACGGCTGTTCCCGCGGAAGGCCGTCCCGCGAACCGATATGGAATCGACCGGACGGGATTCGTACGAAGGCCATCTGCACGTTGCTGCCCAGATCGACCTGCATTTCGGTCTGGCCGCCGGCAGCCTGCCGTCGCTGGGCTTCGGCCGCATCAAACGGCCAGTCGGGCAACTTGGCCGGCGTGTCGCCCGCCGGTGCCTTCGCGGCCTGCGGCTCGGATGGAGCGCCCAGCGAAGCGGGCTGACCGATGAACTCGGCCGAATCGTCCATGCCCGCATAGCGCCTGCGCATTTCGCTCGCCCTCGCGATCAACGGCCCTGTCTTGTCGGCCCCGACA
>CAIPEB010000636.1 GCA_903863885.1 uncultured Planctomycetaceae bacterium
GGCAGGATATGTCCGCGGTGTATCGCCAGCACATCGACGACGACCGCCTCGTGGCCGTAACCCAAGTGGTTCACGACTGGCTGTTCTCCGGCGACGGCTCCGGCGACCAGCCCCGCGGCAAGCGGTCCCACCAGGATCAACAGGAAGGCCCCTCGCTGGCCCCACAATCAACGCCGATACTCCGGGCAATATCAAACCTCATGGCAGCCATTGCAGCTGCGGACGAGCCGCGTAAGAAAGTTCTCCGGTCAGTGTGGAACGAATCCGAGATCTCCCTTGCCCTGCGCGGTGAGAGTTGGACGGTCGCACGATTCATCGAGCAATGGGGCGACCCCGAGGACCAGGTTCCGGCAAAGCCACGGCTGCGGGTTGTCAGTGCCGGGTGAAACGAGGTATGATTCACGGCGACGGGCTAGGCTGATCCCCGAAAAGCGGTTTCCTGACCGCCCCGCCCGTCGCCTCTTTCAATCAGGACCGAAACAGGAATCGGAACATGACCACCACAACACCGGCCGCAATTCTTCAAGCCATTTCCTTAGCGGAGTGCATCGCCTCAAATCTCGCCTGTGGAGCGTTCGACATCGCACGGCAGGAAATCGCGAGAGAGGATCTAGCCGGCGCTCGCCGTATTCTCCTCGCCGTGGTGAACGATGCAAGCCAGCCAGTGGAAATGAAACGGACTGTCAAAAGCCTCTTGATTCATCTTGGCACCGTATACGCCAGAATTGGCGATGGGCAGCGAGACAAAGCCGCCAGCCGAGCCCCGGCGATCCGTGATTACTGCCGAGCGATCCGTGATTACCTGGGGACCGTGACACCCGTCACGGCTCCCGCGGCTCCGGCGACGGCTGTTGACGATGAACCCATCGGGAGACTGGATGAGGTTTGCGGAGTCCTGACTCCGGGACAGCAGCGAATCGTTCGATACCTCTGGAATCGAAAGCACTACGCAGACCGCACAGAACTTGCTACAGCGTGCGGACTGTCCCCCGAGCCGTCGTCAATCAAAGAGAACTTCAAGCGATTGACGAGGGCGTTGCATGACAATGACATCAACGACGTTTACCTGGACAGCAACAAGGCAGGACGGATGAAACTCGTGCATCCGTAGCCGAAACAAATTTGGGTACAAAAAAGGGTACAGCGTTGTACCCGGATTTGTTAGACCCCCTCAGTACCATTTCGCGTGTTGACTACACCGAAGCGGTTCTGAGGGGTTTTTTTATGACTGCCACCGAGTGCCTGGAGCGCATCCCGACATCCGACGAGATCCGGCAACGCATCGCGCAGACCTACCAAGAGGCACGGGCGTTGAAGGCGTTGCTGCGGGCCGCGGAGCAACGCGAGAAGCTGGCCACCCGGCAACCCAAGCCGCGGGAGGGCCACCGATGACCACCCCCACCGAATTTTACACCTGTCCCGAAATCGCTCGGCTTCTCCGCTGTCGAGAATCCAAGGTCTCGACTTGGATCAAGTCCGGCCGGCTTCCCGCCATCAACGTGAGCGAATCCACAAGGCCCCGGTATCGCGTTCGGCGTGCTGATCTGGACCAGTTCCTTGCTGGGGCAGCTGTGGTGCCTGTAGTTCGGACTGAACGACGGCAAAAGCGGACGATCCCGAGTTACGTTTGA
>CAIPEB010000637.1 GCA_903863885.1 uncultured Planctomycetaceae bacterium
ACGCGAGCGGAGACGCAGCCCTGGGTACACGAACTACATGTTCTTTCTCCCCTCGCCCCAAACTTGTTTTGGGGAGAGGGGCGGGGGTGAGGGGCGGAAGTGCGGGAGTCGGATGCCAGACTCCCAGGAGGCCACGGATGAACACGGATCAAACACGGATAGATTCTGCCCTTATCCGTGAAAATCCGTGCCAATCCGTGGCCTCCCCTCTCTAACCCTCGAACATCTTCCCCGGGTTGAGCAGATTCCCCGGGTCGAGCGACTGCTTGATACCGCGCTGCACGGCAATCGACAGGGGCCCGAGCGCGCGTTCCAGATAGGGCCGCTTCAGCACGCCGATACCGTGTTCCCCCGAGAGCGTGCCGCCGACGGCCAGCGATGCGGCGAAGATCTCGCTCACCATCGCTTCGACCTTGTGCCACTGCTTCGCATCCCGCTTGTCGAACAGGATGTTCGGGTGCAGATTCCCGTCGCCGGCGTGTCCGAAAATCACGATCGGCAGGCCGTACTTTTCACTGATCGCGCGCAACCGCATGACTACTTCGGGGATCGCGGAACGGGGCACGGTGATATCCTCGCCCAGCTTGTTGGGCGCCTTGCGTGCCAGCGAGGGCGATATGGACCGCCGGGCCTTCCACAGGCTCGCTCGCTCAGCCTCATCGTTGGCCGCCTTCACGGCCCGAGCGCCGTTCGACCGGCAAATGAGCGCTACCGCGTCGATCTCCCGTTGCACGGTTTCCGCATCCGCTCCGTCCGTCTCGATCAACAGCGACGCTTCTGCATCGACCGGCAGCCCCAGGTGCATGGCCTCTTCGATGCATACGATCGCCGTCTGATCCATGATCTCGAGCGTGGCGGGGACGATGCCGGCGGTGAGAATCGCATTGACCGTTTGCGAGGCATTGGCCAGCGAGTCGTATTCGGCCAACAGCGTGCGCGCAAAACGCGGTCTGGCGATCAACCGCAGCAGCGATTCGGTGATGATGCCCAGCGTTCCCTCGGAGCCGGCAAAGAGTCCGTTCAAGTCATATCCCGTGACATCCTTGATCGGCTTGCCGCCGGTCTTCAACACCTGGCCATCCGCCAGGACAACGGTCAGCCCCAGCACGTAATCGCCGGTGACGCCGTACTTCAAGCAGCGAGGTCCGCCGGCGTTGCAGGCAATGTTCCCGCCGAGCGTCGAGTGCCGGATGCTCGACGGATCGGGCGGATAGAACAGCCCGACTTTCTCGACCTCCGCCTGCAGATCGGCCGTGACGACACCCGCCTCGGCGTGCACGACCGCATTCTCGAGGTCCAGTTCCAGGATTCGATTGAGACGCGTGAGACAGACCACCATGCTGTCCGATTGCGCCGGCACCGACCCGGCCGCCAGTCCCGATCCCATCCCGCGAGTGACTATGGGTATGCGTTCCGCCGCCGCGACCTTCACCACCTCGCTCACCTCGGCCGTGGTACCCGGCAGCACCACCAGCCCCGGCCGGAACTCCGCAAAGGTCCCATCGTAGCTATACGCCGCCAGATCCTCCGGCGACCACAGCACATGCCCCTTGCCCACGATCCGCAGCAATTGATTGATGACTGTTTTATTCATAGGTCTCAGGAGGCCACGGATGAACACGGATCAAACACGGATGCCCCATGCCCAGGAGGCCACGGATTAGCACGGATTTTCACGGACAAATACCTCCTCAGTCGCGAAGCGACGGCCCTATCAAAGCCCACGGGCAAGACGACGCGAGCAACGCGAGCGGAGACGCAGCCCTGGGTACACGAACTACATGTTCTTCCCCCCTCGCCCCAAACTTGTTTTGGGGAGAGGGGTCGGG
>CAIPEB010000638.1 GCA_903863885.1 uncultured Planctomycetaceae bacterium
GAGCTGAGAAGTAGCATCTTTGCGCAGACTTCAATCCCCGCAAGTTCCCCCTCAAAATCTCCTATCTCCCCTCGCCCCAAACTTGTTTTGGGGCGAGGGGAGAACATAAGGGACAGGTGGCTTCCTCATTCCTCCACCATCGTCTCCCAGACGCGCACGCCGAACCGGCTCAGGTAAATCGGGATATTGCGGGTGCCGGGCACGGCGTCTTCGATGGCGCGGATCATCTCGCGCTGGACGGAGGTGTCGTAGTTGCCCAAGAGGGTGACCGAACCGCCGTCGCCGCCGGCGCCGTTGACCTTCCAGCCTAGCGCGCCGAAGTGCTTGGCAACGTCGATCACTTTCTGGTGCTGGGGGCTGACCAGATCGGGATGCAGCTCGCGCTGGGCGTCGGTATTGGCGATCATGGTGCGGCCCAGCCCGGCGAAGTTGCCGGAAAACAGCGCATCGCGTGCTTCGACCGGCGTGTTGCGGAGCACCTCGAGTCTTGAGGTTTCCGGCCCCGCGGCCTCGAGTTCCTGGATCACTTTTTCGTGGACCTTCGAGGAACTGTGCGACTGGCCGAGAAAGATCAGCGACAGTCGTCGCTCGAGTTCCCAGTGCAGCGAATTCGGCAGCTGGATCGGGCTCACGATGGCGTGCGGATAGTCGAGGATCTCGATGTAGTTGATGCCGCCGAACGCCGAGGCCAATTGATCCTGCACGCCGCACTGCTGGCCCAGCAACTCGGTCTCGATGCGGTGCGCGGCACGAGCCACTTCGTGTGGAGTCAGTTGTCCGGGGGTCAGGCGATCCAACGCGCCGATCAGTGCCACGCTCACCGAAGCGCTCGTGCCCGTCGAGCAACCGGCCGGTGCTTCGCTGAAGATCGAAATACGCAGCGCCAGGCTCTTGGGAATCTGCATGAACTCCAGCGCGGCTTCCAGCAGCGGATGCCGATCGTACACGCCTCCCACGCTGTCGAGCGTGTATCGCTCGCCGTAGTTCTCCGCATGGATTTCGACCGACGGACCGATGCCGCGTTCGAAGACCTGGATCTGCACCTCGGCATACGGATACACGGCGATGTTCAGCACGCGTCCGTGTTTGGCGAACCACGTATCGGTCCATCCGCCCAGGTCACAGATACGGATCGGCGCCACTCTGGAGATGACTCTCATGATGGGTTCTCGCGATTCAGGGGAGGCCACGGACGGGCACGGATCAAACACGGACAAAGAATGCCCTTATCAGTGTCAATCCGTGGCCTCCTCCGTATTTTTGTCAACCGTCCGGGGTTTCGATAATCTGCTGAAGACGAGGCTGAAGGCCCGCCGGCATTCTGACAATCCAGGTTTCGTCGACAAGTCCGACTTCGGTGAGATCTCGCAGATGGACGCGGTCCTTGTCGCGAAATGCGGTGAGCTTCATCCGCACCAGGGCCTCCAACGACACGGTTCGAATGTCCTTGAGGTATTCGCACTCCGTGACATCAGGGGCAGGAACCAAATGGTCCGGGCGGACTTTTTCTCCGGCCAGCACGACGTGGACGGCATCGCGAGCGGACGCATCCGGGCCGTCGAGAAACATGTCCATCCCGGCGGAGTGTCGAAAGACGAATCCCGCAGCAGTCAACGCATCGATCGCCCGCTGCAGATCTTGGCTGCGAAGCAGGATATCCACATCGCGCGTATTGCGGACCGCCGCCTCGTCCACCTGCGCCACCCAAAGCTGGATGGCATTACCGCCAACAACCGCGTACTCGATTTGCGAGGCATCAAGAGCTTTGATCACTCGCGCGAGGCGGTCCTTTACCTTTTCCACGGCATTCTCGATTCGCTTCCAAAGTGCTTCGCCCGTGTACTGAATTGTCACCATATCACACCAGCGAAAGGCGGAAATCGGGGGAGGCCACGGACGGGCACGGATCAAACACGGACAGTTAATCGTGACTTGATTGCCCGCCTCCGGACTCCGGACTACTGGGCGGGATAGATCAGGCTGCCTGCAACGCGGAGATGCTGTCGACGTGAATCAAAGCGACATGCACGATTTGGTCTGTTTCCGGGTCGACGATCGCAATTCGATTCTTGCCGATCGCGACGACTTCCGGGTGGCGCACCTGGAACGCGTCACCGTTGGACAGTCGCAGTTCGAAAGGCTCGAACGGGCGCCGGTTCAACCATTCCCGAATCGTCTCCGCATTCATAGTTCCCGCCTCTCCGAGGATTCGAATCGCATCAACCAAATCAACCAAATTATAGCACCGGGGAGGCCGCAAACGGGCACGCCTTGATCCGTGTTTGATCCGTGACAATCCGTGGCCTCCCCCAAGAAACACAAAAACCACCGAGAAAACAAGCGTTCTCCCGATGGTTTCCGAAGAGCGGGTGACGAGCTTCGAACTCGCAACAACCAGCTTGGAAGGCTGTGACGCCATAGTTCCAAGTGACTCTGACAAACGACTTAAGAAAACGCCGAATCATTGTTACACCAACTGTTACACCGGGAAACCCCAAAGCCTCAACGCCGACGACCTCGAACGGATTGCCGCTGCGTTGACTGCGCGGCTGACTGCCGACGACTGCCGCCGGCTCTGTGCCATGCTGGCATACCACAACACCACCCAATAGGGTTACGGGTCCTTCCGGCCCCCCTATCGGGGTCGCCCCCGACGGGAACAGTCACAAACCTAAACAAAGACAAGTTATGACATGGCAATTCACCGCAAGGGGTACGACATGGACGACGAGACGAGCGGCTTATTGATTCGGTTACTGGCAGAGACGGACGCGCTTTACCTGCCGTTTCGTGACCCGACGGCAACATGGTGGGCATTCGGTTGGACAATGCGACGGCATTATCCAACCCGTGGCTTACCGTGGCGCTCACACGAACGGTCCGGCAGCGCTGCCGCTAAGGCGACCGAACGCAAACTGAAAGACCTGGTTGATGCCGGCTCAATTAAGACGCTTCGACCGCGCGGAATCAAGACGCTGTGTGTGCGGCTGACGGACGAAGGCGACCAGCTTGCGCGAGCGCTGGCGGACATTCCGAACCTCGATTGCGGAGTGGCGACCGTCAAGGAAATCGCACGCCAGAGCCAGACGAAAGAAC
>CAIPEB010000639.1 GCA_903863885.1 uncultured Planctomycetaceae bacterium
CCGTTCCAGGAAGTTGAACTGATGGCAGCCGACGAAGTTGGCGCGATCAATCAGGTACGTCGCATTGATTTCGCGCGGACTGAACCGCACATGCGAAACCGTGGTCGAACCGGCCTTCTTCGAGTCGTAAACGAAGTAACCCTGCGCGAACAGCGGCGTGCTCTCGCCGATGATCTTCACCGAATTCTTGCTGGCACCGACCGTACCGTCGCTGCCCAGACCATAGAACACGGCCCGTTTCGTGTCTTCGGTTTCCGTGGAGAAATTCGGGTCCCAGCCCAGGCTCAGGTTGGTGACATCGTCGACGATGCCGACCGTGAATCGCTTCTTCGGCTGGGGCTTGGCCAATTCCTCGTAAATGCTCGCCACCATCGCGGGCGTGAACTCTTTCGAGGAAAGTCCATATCGGCCGCCGACGATCATGGGCAGCGAACCGTTGCCGCTGGCCGCGTGCCAGCCGTCCATCAGCGCCGTGGCAATCGCCTGGTACAGCGGCTCGCCGTTCGTCCCGGGTTCCTTGACTCGATCCAGAACCGCAATGCGCTGCACGGTCTTCGGCAGCGCGGCCAGGAACGCCTCGGTCACAAACGGGAGGAACAGCCGCACTTTGATCAGGCCGACTTTCTCGCCGCGACGGTTCAGTTCGGCGACGGCTTCCTGGGCCGCTCCGACGCCCGATCCCATCAGCACGATCACTTTCGTCGCGTCCGGCGCGCCGAAATAATCGAACAGGTGGTACTGGCGTCCGGTCAGTTTCGCAAAGCGGTCCATCGTCTCCTGGACGATGCCCGGCACGGCCTCGTAGAACAGGTTGTTCGCTTCGCGCGCCTGGAAGAAAACGTCCGGATTCTGTGCCGTTCCGCGCAGCACCGGCCGGTCCGGGTTCATGGCCCGCATCCGGTGCGCCTGGACGAGATCCTCGTCAATCATCGAACGGATGTCCTCGGTCGTCAGCTGCTCGACCTTGTTGACCTCGTGCGAGGTGCGGAATCCGTCGAAGAAATGCAGGAAAGGCAGGCGGGCCTTCAACGTCGCGGCATGGGCGATCATCGCCATGTCCTGGACTTCCTGCACGGTGTTCGAGGCCAGCATCACCCAGCCCGTGCTCCGCACCGACATGACGTCGCTGTGGTCGCCGAAAATCGACAGGGCGTGCGTGGCCAGTGTGCGCGCCGAGATGTGAAACACCGTCGGCGTCAATTCCCCGGCGATCTTGAACATCGTCGGGATCATCAGCAACAGGCCCTGCGATGCGGTGAAAGTGGTGGTCAGCGCACCCGCCTGAATGGCGCCGTGCACGGCCGCGGCCGCTCCCCCCTCGCTCTGCATTTCGATGACGTCGGGAATCGCTCCCCAGATATTGGTGCGGCGCACGGATGACCATGCGTCAGCCAACTCTCCCATCGGAGACGCTGGCGTGATCGGGTAAATCGCAATGACCTCGCTGACCTGATGGGCCACGTGTGTCGCAGCCTCGTTCCCATCCACGGTCACGAACTGACGCTCGCTCACGTTGTCTTCCCCTTAATCTTGGCTAATGGCTCGAACGCCAACCACTCTGAATACTTCCTGGATCTTGAGGTCCGCGAAAACGCAGGCCTCAATTCTGTGTTTTCAAACCTCGGTTTAACCTGAAATGGGTACCGCAATCGGCGCGAAGATGTAACGCTGCAACGGGTCCGGCTTCGGGATCTTCAACTGGGAAAGACCAGCCGCCGCCTGTTTCACCCCCGGATCACCCTCGGCACGTCACGTCCGCACCTACCCAAGCACCCCGATTTTTCCGAGGTTTCTGCACATCATCTCCACTCAGACTGTGCAGACCCCTAATGTATGAGAGTCGCCCCAGGACCACAAGTCGAGGTGCAACCGCGCCGGCTCCGCCTGCGGACCTGGAACAGTTCCACCGGCGGACCAACTCGGCGTCACTTGCGGATGCGCGCAAAACCGCCGACCGCAGGCTGATCACCGTCGCATGAAGAGTCCCCGCGAAACGGAACGTCCGCCGGGCAATCGTCACTGTGTCCGCTGAAAACTGCCGGAAGGAAGCCAAGGGGGCGCTCAGCAATGCACGAGGCAAGCCGCAGCCAAAGCCTCACGCCAAGAGTGCGGTCCGGCCCCCGCAGTTCAGCCAACGCGATTCGGCACTCACACCAGGAGACTTCGACCGGCCGCGGGGCTCCACGCGAATCGAAGCTCCCCGCCCCACAGAATCGTTGCCAGAGATGAATTCACCGATTTCGATGCAGAGCAAACGGCCCGTGCAGGCTGTCTCCCGCGACACGATTTTTGGATAATTATCGACGTGCCGCCGGTTGCCTGGAGCCCGACTATGCGACGCCTGGAGCATGGTCGCTCAGATTCATGGCGCCCTGTGACGGTTGTGTGGCAAATACCGTCGGTTCAATCGAGGTCCCCTGACGATACTGACGCGTCAATTCGGAAATAAAATGCGGCACGGCTTGGGCCCGAACAAGGCTGACCGTGCAGCCGCCGAAGCCGCCCCCCGTCATTCGAGATCCAATGACGCCCCCGTCCAACCCGATCGAACGGGCGATTTCCACCAATAGATCCAACTCCGCGCAGCTGACTTCGTAGTCGTCCCGCAATGACGCATGGCTGGCGTACATCAGTTCACCGACCGTCTTCCAGTCGCCCGCCCGCAAGGACTGAGCCGCGGCGACAGTGCGGTCGATTTCGCTGATCACGTGCCTGGCCCGAACAAAGGCCACCGGATCGAGTCGGTCGCGAGCCGACTCGAGCTGCGCAAGCGATGCATCACGCAGGAAGGGCACTCCCAGCACGCCGGCCGCCTGTTCGCATTCGCTCCGCCGCCTGGCATACTCGCCGCCTGTCAATTCGTGCTTCACGTTGCTGTTGGCAATCACGACCTGAACGTCAGGGTCTGTGAAGGGCACCAGCTCAAATTCCTGCGAACGACAATCCAGCAGCAGCAGCCGATGAGCCTCACACATTGCGCTGCTGAACTGGTCCATGATGCCGCAGGGCACGCCGGCGAATGTGTGCTCCGCTTTCTGGCAGAGCAAAGCCTTGTCTACGAGCGATAGCGACTTGCCGCTGATGGCCTCCAGCAGGGTCGCCGTCGCAACCTCCAGCGCAGCGCTGCTCGACAGGCCGCCGCCCAGCGGCACGTTCGAGTGAATTACCGCGCGAAACGGAGGGACCGACCAGCCTTGTCGCACACATCCGGCTACGACTCCCTGGACGTAGTTGACCCAGGAAACGTTGCCTCGCTCCATGGGTTCGTTGAGGCGAATGCGACTGCAGGCACCAACTTCCGTGCTGAACACCTCGGCCGAATCCGCAGGCGGGAATTCGGCCGGCGCGGCCGCGATAACCGTATAGCGGTCGATGGCCATCGGCAGCACGAATCCGCCGTTGTAGTCGGTGTGTTCGCCGATCAGGTTCACGCGTCCCGGAGCCGCGACGACCCATCTCGCTGAACAATTGAAATGCCGTTGCAGCATTTCCCGCGACTGCCCCGCCAGAACATTGGCCGCGATGCAAGACGGCGAACGGTGGTCCAGTTGCGACACGGAAACTTCCTCAAGGTTGGCGGTCGGGGGTGCGGGGCGGTGACGTCACCGATTATTGACAAAGCAGCCCTGAATTAGAAGTGCTCCGCGAGGAAAACCCCCGCGACTTCACCGAATCCGGCGGCTATTCAGCCGTCCCGGTTGGCACGTTCAGAAAAGACGCACGTCCGGTTCGCAACGGCTCTGCCAAAGAGTTGGCAGGAAAGGGGCAGTGCGTTGCCGTTAGTGGCGGTAGCCGGTAGCCGGTGAGATTCTTATCTTTCTCCAGACTCCAGACTCCAGACTCCAGACTCCAGACTACCGCTTCGCTTTGCCTGCTCGGGCCGAAGCCCGGCGTCCGAGCAATTCCGAGGCAATGATGAGGATAACGCCGGTCGCGCAAACGATGAGTCCCGTTTGTCCCATGCCTCTCAGGCCGTTGTACAGATTGAGGCCGATTGCGTAATCCGGCAGGCCCGCCGGCAGACCCTTGCTGACCTCAATCCACTCGTCCCACAGTTCGCCCATCGTGGCCTGATCGATGGAATTGACCCATTTTTCGAGATCCGGGTTGATCTGCAGCATGGGTTTCACCCGCATGCCGTTCAGAAATCCGTAGCCCGCAAACAGGAACCCGCCGAAAACGAGCAGGGTCCCCAGCGCAAAGGCGGCTCCGTGAGTGAACGTCCATTTCCCGGGGGACTTGCGACGGACCTGTTCCTCTTCGGCCTGCGGCAGTTTCCGGATGGCACGCAATGCGGGTACGGCAACGCTGCGGCCGCACTCACATCGCACCTGCTGGCCGGCCTGAGCGACTTCGACGGGTAGTTTCTCGCCGCATTCACACGTCAAAAGGTACTTGGTCACGTATCCAGATTCCCGCATGAAGAAGGGGCCAGTCATCGCCGCCCGGCCGGTGTGGCCGACCGTTGCAGCCCACGTATCAAGAATACCATGCCGCCGACGCTCCGCGAGTTGCCGGCAAGCGCTAATCTTCAGGAAGCGGCTGTCCCTTGGTTTCGGGGGCCCAGATTAACGCCACCAGGCCAAGGAGAAAAATGCTCGACAGCAGGATGGCCGCTTTGCGGAACGGTTCTTCGACTCCCCGGGCCCCAAGTGACTGGTTCAGGAAGCCCAGCAGCGGCGGAAAGGCGGCGGCCAGATATCGAACCGTGTTGTAGCAGAAGCCGACTCCGGTTCCCCGCAATCGCGTCGGGAAAAGTTCGGGGAAATAGATCGAATACCCGCCGAATACCGACAGTTGCGCAAAGCCCATCATCGGCAGCATCCAGTACGCATCCGTGCCGCTGCGCAGCGACCAGAAAACGAAAATCGTCGTGAAAAAACAGAGCACAAAGCCGCCAAAGAAAGCCACCTTGCGGCCGATATACGTGGCTACGAAGGTGAAAACGAACATGCCGAGAAAAGCTCCGGCGTCCTGCAGCGCCGTGCCGTACCCGCGCACGACGTCCACCACGTGCTGCGGCTCGCCTTTCAGCGCGGTCGAAATGAGTTCGGGCGAAAAGAACCCGATTCCCCACAGGCCCGCCATCCCGGCCAGGCCCAGGCAGATTCCGACCAGCGCGTTTCGCCGCCAGCGCGGGTGTTGAAACAGATCGGAAAACGAGCCGATGTGCTTCGACTTGTCGCCTGACTCGGCCGCCTTGCGCTTGGCTTCCTTCCACCGCTCCGGTTCGCGGAGTACCAGGACGATTGGAACCACCAGGATCGCGGGCAGGATCCCCACGAAGAAAATAACGCTCCAGCCGGAATGCCCCCACAAAACGTCAGCCTTGCCCGGCTGCACACGCGTGCTGAGGAGTGATCCGAGGATATTGCCGCCGGCGGACAGCGCCTGCAGTGAACCCAGCGCCACCGACCGGAACTGGCTTGGCACGCTTTCGGCCACGAGGGTCGTTGCCGCGCCGAACATGCCGCCGACTCCCAGTCCCACCAGAAATCGATATCCGCAGAATTCGAGCGGCGTCCTGGACAGCCCGGAAAGTCCGGTGAATCCCGAGTAGATGAGCAGCGTGAGCACCATCGTCTTCACGCGGCCCAATCGGTCGCTCATCATCCCGAAGATGATTCCGCCTGTGCCCCAGCCGATCATCATCATCGACGTGGCCCAAGAGCCCCAATTCTTGACGATCGCATCCGTGCCCCCGCTACCCAGGAGTTCCTTCAGGGCCGGTTCGCGGGCCAGCGCAAAGATCCGCTGGTCCATGCAGTCGAACAGCCATCCTGCGGAGGCAATCAACACAACCAGCCAGTGGTAAGCCGTCACCCCCTCGAAAATTCCTTGCTTCGCCAGGGCCGGTTCAGATGAGTTTGCGTGATGCATCAGCTATTCCTGCTGCGAGATGCGGGCAACGCTTGAAAGTCGCGGTATTCTCCCGAACGTTGCGCGGACGTGTCAAGTCAGGACACATGACGGCCGAAGGCCAAATTCAACATGTCCGCGCCGCGGTGTCGCGAGCGAATCCCGTTACTGAGCAGGGGAACGGCCGTCCGCCTCGGGCGCCAGTGCGGCTCCTGCGATATACCGGCACAAAGCGGCGTAAGTGTGATGTTCGAGGACGTGCTGACGAGCCGCTGCAGCCATTTCGCGCAGTCGCGCTTTGTCGCGCAGGGCCGCCAGGACCGTGCCGGCCAGGCCGCCCTGTTCGACCGGGTACAGGAAGCAGTGCCGGCCTTCTTCCAGCGGGCAATAGCGTTCGATCGTCGGCTGATTGATGACCGGCACGGAGCCGCAGGCCGCCGCTTCGTAGTGTCGAAAGCACTCCCATCCGAAACCGGATGGCGACCAGACCAGCCAGGCCGACGCACACCGCTCAAGGAACTCCGATTCCGACACCGGCGCGGAGGGCACATCCACGACCACGCCTCTTTCACGCAGCGAAAGCAACTCGCGAAGGCCTCTTTCACGCGGAGTGCTGCTGTTTTGCACCTGCCCCGCAAAGAAGATGTCCGCGTTCTTGGGCCGTGATATCCGGGCGGCCCGCTCAGCCAACGGCGTGTCGATTCCCAGGCCGATCGGACGCAGTTTGTCCATGAACTGCCGAAATCGGGGCTTGCGGCGAAAAGTCGCGGTCGGCAAACCGCGGTGGCCCGTTCGATAGAACACCTGCCAGTTGTCGGCCGGCAGTTCGCGTTTGAAGAAAACGCGGCATCGGTCGAACAGAAAGAAATTGTGCGCGCCGATGCCGAACGAGTCGGCGAAATCCGTGACCACAATCGGCGTGTGCCGCACCGCCCGCAGGAAATGAAATGCCAGGTTCGCGGAGAATGCGGCCGAAAAAGTGAACGGCCGCCGTTTCAGCACGGTCAGAAATGAACGCGGATGCCACGCGGCGTACAGCGGCGGATGAACGACGATCAAGTCGTAGCGGCGACGACGGAGATCGCGCGCGACAGAAATCAGTTTCCACGGGGTGAGCAGGCTGCTCCGGACATGGTGACGGCGGTTGTCGCGAATCCCCGTGTAAACCATCTCGGTCTGTTCGGGGAACGACGACCTGAAGAGATACAGGTCGCCGACCTCAAGAAATCGAAGTTCAGGCCACGCACGCAATCGCCCACCATCCCTGTGCAGTTCAACGGGCCTTGCCTGTGCCCCGGTCAGCCTGTGTCACCAACACTCGTCCGGAATTGACGGGGCTCGCGCGATACGGGCCGCCGAGGATTGTACGCGCTGGTTTTCGCAGCACATGAGAGATTCGGCGGTGCCGGAGAATTTGCCAGTGGGCGGTGCTGGATTCGAACCAGTGACCTCCGCGGTGTGAACCCACCCGAAAACCGGCAGATCAGCCCTGTTTTTGTGATGCGAAAACGCTCGCAACTTCAAGGCGGGAAACCGCTTCCCGTCTCGTTGCAAAATAACGACTTAGTGCAAGCATTTCAAGTATGTCAGGGACAAAACGGGGACAGCGAAAAAGACGTGTCCTCCGTGGATCGCGTTCGGAGGTAAAGCCGTCCAAACGCGTTTCGGGGATCTGTCCCCGCGTGTTTTCGGGGACAGAATGCGGCAACGATTGCCGCTTTTCGGTTCCGGACTCGTGACCGGAACCGATTCCATCTCGCCGGCGCAACAAAAAAGCCCCACCGTTTTCGGCAGGGCCACGATGCGGTTCGCCCACGCTACTCGGTTGCTTCGTCAGCCAGTTCCTGCAGTTCCTCGGGAATCGGGTGCTCGCATAGCGTCAGCCATCTGGCCGCTTCCTCGTTCGATACCCACTCGGCGCTGGGAGTCGATCCCTGCCACTGACTGTTGTGCTCAACGTAGTAACGGCCCTTGCGTGAACGGTAGAGCGTCTGGTGGTTCCATTGGGTTCCCGTCGCCACACTGATGTGGTTGCGACCGTCCCACCTGGTTGACTCGTCCCAGGACTGCGATGCCTTCTCCGTGTCCACCACCGTACCGTCCGACATGCGATAGCGTGCCATTGAATCAACTCCTGCCACTGCGGGCATTCGTTGCGACCGATTGCCTCGGTCCGGCTTCGGCAGAATTGCCGTGTGGTCATTGTCGGCGCGGCGCTAGGTGCGAGTCAAGGAAAATCCGGCAGTCCCATCTCGCCCGCGCACGCGACGGTGAACCGAACTTGGTTCAACAAATTGAACCAACTCAGCAATCTCGCCCGCGCGCGCGAGGGTATGGGGAACCCTGTTCAATAAATTGAACAGGGTCGAGCATCTCGCGATGCGGCGCGTGAGGTACTCGGCGTTTGTTGTTCCACGCATTACAGACGTGCTTACAACACCTCTGTCTTTCTTCCGACTGTTGTTCTCGCCAGACTGGTTCCCGTGCTTCGCCAGCGGCTCGGCCGCAGTCTGATGGCGGATCACTGACAGGTGCTGTGGCGGGTTGGGTGCAACTATTGCTCCTTGGAGCATTAGTTGCATTGTCACGATTGAACCAGTGATCAACGCACTGGCGAGTAACCCCCAGCGTCTGCGCGATCCGCTTCTGTGTCCACTTCTTCGCGTCCTGCTCACGCAGTCGCTTCGCCGTCGCCTTCATCTCGCCCGCGCGCGCGAGGGTGCAGGGAAAGACAGAGGTGTTGTAAGCACGTCTGTAATATCTCGCCCGCGCGCGCGAGGGTGCAGGAAAGGTCTCCCGGAGACCTTTTTGTTCCTCGCACCACTGCTGCCATGTCTGACCGGTCGTCGCCGAATCAATGGGAATTCCCATTGATACCCTGAAAGTGCCGTCCCATCTCGCCCGCGCGAGGGTGAACGGGCGCCTCACTCGCCGATCCACGTCAACGTCATCGGCGTCCATCGCCCGGACGGCCCGACGATTCTCGACTCCCGCTCCCGCTCAGACCACGAAGCGTTGATCGCGTCCCGTTCGCGACGGACATGCTCATCGGCAAGGCGTTCCTCCTGGTCGGTCAGCGGATGTTGCAGAATTTTGACCAGACTGCGACGTTTTGCCACTGGGATGCCTCCGAGTCGAAAATCGGTCGCACAGGATTGCGCCTGACGCACGCAAATGGCCCTGGTCGATATTCTGGTCGCCACTGGCTTGCGTGCGTTTAAACGCATTCTATGCGACGAGACGAAAAAAGCCCGATCCGTTACGACCGGGCTTCCGCGCCCCGTTCGAGGTCTCGCGACGTTCGCCGGCCCGGTACAGAGGCGGCGGCATGAACGCGGCGCTGCCGTGTGTTCATTTCAGCGACAATGCCGGCGGCCGCGGCGGCGGGCCCAGCTTGCTACGATCGACGTAATGCCGATACGCGAGTCCCGGCGTCCGATGCCCCAGGAACCTCATGGCCGCGCCGGGGTACTGCTTCTCGACGTAGGTTGCCCCCGTTCGCCTCAGCTTCTGCAGTGCCCCGCTGGTCTTCACGCCGGCCATTCTGCGGACCTTGTGCAGCAATGCGTAAAGCGTCCGCTCGTTCGTCGGCCAGTGCAGCGGCTGTTCCCACAACGGATCGCCGTCCTCTTTCAGCCGCTGAGCCATCCCCATGAACAGCTCGCGGGTTTCGGACTCCAGCGTCGAAATGTGGCCGTCCAGCGTCTTGCCCATCAGCGTGGAAATCACGCCGTCGTCGTTGACGTCCGATACCGTCAGTCGTAGCAGATCGCCGCGCCGCAGCCCGGTCTGATAAGCCGTCTCGATGAGCAGCCGCAGATACTTCGATTTCGGAATACCGTTTTTGAAAAACCCTGTCATTCGATCACACGTTGCCAGAATCTTACGGACTTCCTCGATGCTCCATGCGTCAGGATTGGGGCGCGGCAGTTTGACCGTGCGAATGTCGTCGCTCGGCGGATCGCAGAGCTTGTGCTTCGCGGCACGGCGCCAGACCGTCAGGACATCGCGGCGGAACGAATGACACGTCTTAGGTGATGCCCCGCCGGCTTCGAGCCACAGCACCCACTTCGATGCCAGGTGATCGGATAATTCCTCGAGCCGAATTGGATGCCCCACGAACTCGCCGAACGTCCGGATGGCCCGATCGTAGCGAGCGGACGTACAGAGCTTGATACGTCGTTCAACCAGGTACACGTCACGCAGGAACAACAGCAGCGGCCAACTCGGGGACGGTTCGGGCGTGAGCGTATCTCGCAGTTGGCGCTCCGCGATGTCGCACAGCACCTTCCCTGCGACTGCCGAACATTGCCTGCCGTAGTTGTAGGTAAGTCCCTGTGATCGGACCCAATCGGTCAGGTTGTTGACCATCACTTCGTTCAGCTCATCGACTGTCACCTCGTGGCCGGCCATTTTGTCCAGCATCCGAAGTTCGCTCGAGTACAGTTGAATTGTGCTGGCGTTCAGCCCCCGCTGCTTTGCGGATACCGAATGAAAGAACTGAAGAACCGTTTGGCTGCTCATGCCTCACCTACTTTCTCGCTGCCCCAGCAGACGCTCGCGGCCCGATCGGTTGACTGTGTCCAGTCTGCTGGGACGATCGCTGCCAGATGCCCGCGAACGTCGGACACGTTCCCGTTGGCGAACAGGCACCATGCGCCACCAGTGCGTGCCCAGGAAAACGCCAGGGGTGACTTTCCGATCGCACCGAGCGCATCGAGCAAGTGTTCAGCCAAGTTCACTTCACACCTGGCGTACACCAGGACAACATCCCGGCTCCACTGAATCGCACCCAAACGCGTTGAGTAGCCGAAACCGTCGTTTGACTCGGCCTCGGCAGTCGCCAGTAGCGGAGCCAACTCGACGAGGCTGGGACACTGCGGTGTCGACTGTTCGGCGGCAACTTTCGAGAACGGCACGGCGGCGGCAAACAGGAGTTGCCTGCGGTTGATTTGTCGGATCATACCGCACCCCCTTTCGTCGCAGTCATGGCACCCAGCAGCATGCGGGCCAACTCGTGCGGATCGACCTTCGGGCGAGGATCCAGCACGTCGCAGTCGTCGTCCTCGTCGTCCCCCTGGCTGAACCGGTCACAAAACGGATCGTTGACGTTGCCGTGAATCTCGTAATGCAACGCAATCTGTCCCTGCACCCGCACCAGCCTGATGGTGATCTCGCTGGCGTTACTCAGCACCACATCGCCGGGGAACATGAACCGAGAAACCATCGTGGCCTCCTTGCGCCAGAGTGGCGCAGCAAGAAACGGAAAGGCCCGCTAGCTCGGTTAGAAAGACGCTTGAACACGTCCGATTGCGCGTTGCTCCCCGCCAATGCGGATCACCGCTTCTGCGCACTCCCAAGTTAGCGGGCCGTACCGCTGTGATCTGATTCATCAGGTTGCCACTTGTTCAAGTTGGGTTTCTACGCCCAGGACCGAGCACCCTCGATCCGCCGTCAGAATAACGGGCATCGAAATGCGGCGTCAACTCCAGATCGACCGAGTCGCGTTGCGTCCGTCTGTGAAGAACACTCCCGCGTGACGGGGCCATGTCGCGAAACCACATCGTCACGCGGGAGCCCGCACGAACGGCACGCCGTGCCGCCTTACGTCTAAAGTGAGTCCATTTCCAGTTTCAGCAACTCACACTCGCTCAGACGATTCGCATGAGCAAAACGCCCGGAGTTCGTCTCGGCGGTCATGGCGATTGCCTGCGAAAGTCCTGAAACAACGCCATCGACGAACCGCAGTCCAACGGCTGACTTGACGTTGTGCATGCGACCGTCGGCCATCTTGTCACGTACCCACGACTCGGAGAGGCCTCGACCGTTGGCCACCGCCTTGACGAACGCGTCGTAATAGAAGTCGACGATTCGCTGCTCGTCTCTCTTGGCTTCATCGGTCAACGGTTCGAACGGGTTTCCGTCTACCTTGTTCCTGCCGGCATAGATGAACGTCGGAGTCACGCCGGCCTTGTCCAGAGCCCGGGAGAAATCCATGTGGAGCGAGTACACCCCGACCGAACCAACGCCGGCGCTCGGCATCATCAGCACTTTGCTGGCTTGGCTCGCCAGCCAGTAGGCAGCGGACGCCGTGGTCGTGTTGGCGACCGCGATGACGGGTTTCTTTCTCGCGGCCTCGGCGATAGCCTGGCCGGCCTCCTCGACTCCTCCGACCGTCCCGCCGGGCGAGTCAATGTCGATGACGATTCCACGGATCGATGGGTTCGTCGTCATCAGCTGCAATTGATCGACCCATTTCATGAGGACCGGGCCGCCGTAAATCGACTGCCAGGCCGTGGGACGATGGGAAATAGGTCCGACCAACGGCAGGACGCCGACCGCCGCGTCCCTTGCCGGTTGCTGATCCTGGAACCTCGCGACGGCTGCGGGCTGGGCGGCGACCCCGTCACCCCCGCGAGTCAGCGCGTCCCGCATGGTCTGCAACGCCTTCGGGGCGATCGCCCACACCTCCTGCTCGAACTCGGCCAGCGCGGCCGCATAACTGATCGGTTTCATGTTACGATCCCTCGGTTGATTGGCTGATGAACGGAACGGAGACGAGAAAGTCCCGCTCGGGAGTCACCACAAACACCCGGCACTCCCCGGCCGGGACGGCCCACTTCAGCGGCGTGGCGAACGTCGGCGAGTGAACCGCGATCCTTTCCACGGGGAACACCAGCGGAACGTACACGCCGCGAGCCTTGATTTCGTCCGGCGTAAGACGCCATCCCTCGATCGGATCTCGCCACGACCCGATCAGCGAACGGGCGCCTTGCGACCGGACGTCGATGACCGCCACCAGGTGACTACCGTCTTCCAGATGGCAGCGCGTCTTTTCGACGGAGGCAACACAGCGGGCCAGACCCAGCATTACCGGATCGATGTCTTCCAGTGCGGCTTGCGAATCGAAAGCGACCATGACTACTCGACTCCTGTATTGACCATCACCGTGTCGTCACACAGCTTGCCGTAGGCCTCGTCGAAGTCAGCCTGCAATTCCTCGGCGGTCTTGGCGGACTTGTGCCAC
>CAIPEB010000640.1 GCA_903863885.1 uncultured Planctomycetaceae bacterium
CGCTGCCCGTCCTGTGGTAGCCGGCGAGTGCTGGCGTATCGCACGGTCAGGCAGGACGACGATTCGCTGCTGCGATTCACGCGCTGCGCTGATTGCGGGGAGCGGTTCAAAATCGTCTGGGAGTAATCCAGTATCTGGAAGTTCACCTGATGCCGCCGGGTAGGATTTGAGCAACACTCGAAACCGGGGCCGACCATGAGCGCCAACCAGACAACCGACCGAGAGTTTTTCAGCCTCGGCTATCTCTGCCAACTTCACCAGCGAAGCCCGGCCGAGCTGCGGGCCGTGCTCGCCGCCGCAGGGGTCGAGCCGTCGCACTACGTCAACGGCGTGGCACATTTTGACCACCGTGCCATCGAGGCATGCCGCCGCGCCAACAACACCGAAAGGAACTGAATCCGTGCCGCCGAAATTTCCGCCCGCCGCTCCAGCCGTCGAAGCAAAAACCGCAACGTGGCCCGACCTGCGAGCCGCGCTCGAATCGAACGACCAGGTTGAAGCCGAGCGAATCGCCTACTCGCTGGGCATCCCCTCGCCGGCAATCGAGGGCTTCCGGATCGCCGTCAGCGAAGCGACCCGGCTGCAAGCCATCCTTGACCAGACCGAGCACGCCGATCAGCGACTCGACGATTGCCGCAGACGGTTGGCCGCGGTTCGTCAGTTCGTTCCGCAGGATCTGAAAGCGGCCGAGGAAAGGGGGATTCGTGAAGCCGAGTTATCGGTGCAGGAATGCCGCCTGACGAACGAGGCCGGAAGTCGTCCCGAAGTTGACCGAGAATTGGCCGCTCTGTGGTGCGTGTGCCCCGAGCTGTTCGGCGTGGCACCCGGCACCTATCGGGCCTGGCCGCGCGGCCGGTTCGGCGAGTGGCTGCAATCGCGTGACATTTCCCCCAAGGCCGGATGGTGGAAAAACCTGTCCGGAACGCCGACGGGTCGCACGGTCCGCATCGTACCCGCACATTCCAAGTAAGGAGACCGCTTTTGAGTACCGCAATTTGTGGAGCGCCCAGTCGGACGCAAACCAGGGAAATCCCGCTGTCGATCCGCTCCGGCATCGGGAGAGCCCGCACGGCCGTTGTCGCCACGGAGGCCAACGTCGAAGTCTACGATTACCGCTCCGGCAAAATCATCCTGGAACGTCTGCTCTGCGACGGCTGCGACGCGCCCGAGCGAGTTCCGCTGCTCCTGGATCACGACCGCAGTATCCTGGCGACCGCCGGGAGCTGCTCTGGCTTTAGGCGTGAAGGCGATACGCTCATTTGCGACCTGGCATTCAGTTCGACGGAGACGGGCCAGAACGCCAGCACGCTGGTCAACGAAGGCCACATCCGGGCCGTGAGCGTCGGCTACCGCATCATCGAAGCCGTGGAGATCGCGGCCGGCAGATCGAAGACCATCGGCTCCCGCACGTTCACCGCGCCGGCCGACCGACCGCTCCGAGTCGTCTCGTCGTGGCGATTGATGGAAGTTTCGCTCGTCCCCATCGGGGCCGATGCCGCCGCACAAATCAGAAGCTACCCGCATTCCAGTGAAAGGACCAACATGCCCGCGACCATTTCTCAAACCATCGGACAACGTGACGTCCGGCACATGACCCTTGCGCAGTTCTGCGCAGTTGGGCTGCAATCCAGGAACCGGGAGATCCCCGACAACGACCGTGACGTCATTCGCGCCGGCCTGTCGAGCGTCGGGGGCGTGGCCGACCTTCAGGCCATCGTCAACACGGCCGTTCTCGACGGCTATCGCAGCGTTCCGGATAGCTTGAGCGGCATTTACAGCGTCGTGTCGTTGCCGAATTTCATCGCCGCCGAACTGGCCAGTGTCACGACGGCTCCGCGATTGGAGCGATTGTCGCGAGGCCAGACCGCTCCGCATGTTCAATTCGGTTTCGGCTCCCAAGGCTGGAAGCTGGTTCGCTTCGGGGCTCAGTTCGTAATCGACGAGCGAGACGAGCTGGACTCGATGCGTATCGGCGTGTTCTCGGCCGCGCTCGCCGAAGTGGGACGCGCCGCCCGGCGACTGATTCCCGATCTGTTATGGTCTCTGCTGCTCGAGAATCCGACGCTCGATGACGGGCTTGCGATTTTCGAGGCCGGGACCAAGGCCAATCTTGGCACGGCCGTGCTGGCCGCCACCGGACTGAAGGCTGCCCACGGAGCGATTGGCGATCAAGTCACCTACGACGCCGACGGAATCCCGACCCACATCGGAATGGTGGCCCGCTATCTGATCGTTCCGCCGAAGTTGTTCCAGACCGCGAAGGAACTGATGCACGATTTCACCACGAACGAGGGCGACTTGATCGTCCGGCAAGAAAGCCGCATGGGAACGAAGGGGCTTCTCGACCCGCTCAGTGACGGCGTGATCCGCACCGGCAAGGATACCAACTGGCTGTTGGCAGCGCCGGCAGAACAAGGTCCGTCGCTCGTTCTGGGCTGTCTCAACGGGCGCCTCGAACCGCAGGTTCGCCAGTTCAGTTTGGGTCAAGGTGAATGGGGCCTCGGCTTCGACATCACGATGGACCTGGCCGCAACCGTGGTTGACGGCAAGCCGCTGTACTGGTCGAGCGGGACTGGTTGATGTAACCCAACGCGGCCGGCCACCCCGTCTAATGTCTCCACGGGGGAGTGCGGAGCGGAGTGGCTTGTGTGACCACCCGACCCGCCGGCCGGTTTTTATCTGGAGTCCCAATCATGGCCAAGCGACTCGTCCGCCGATACCTCGTCACCGTGGTGGAGATCCTGCCGGGCGACGAGCTGCCCGAAGTCACGCACCAGGCCGTGGGGCCGCGCCAGACGCGTGACGTCCCCGAACCGTGGTTCGACAGGCAGGACCGCGTTAAGCAGCGTGAGAAGCGACTACGCAAACGC
>CAIPEB010000641.1 GCA_903863885.1 uncultured Planctomycetaceae bacterium
GGCCGCATTTCGGTAGGTGACTCCGAAATGCCGAGCCTGATTCTAACCGTGACGTCCAACGGCGCGAAGTCCTTCTATCGCTACGGGAGGGTAAAAGGTCGCCCCACCCGAATGATGCTAGGGAAGTTCCCCGAAATGACGGTGGAACAGGCGCATACCCGTTGTGCCGAACTTAACGGCCAGATTGTGACCGGGCAGGACGTGAAGACGGCGCTACGGGGCGGCGCTACGGTCGCCGACCTGTGGGCCGCGTATTTCAGCGAACACGCCGCGCTGCGGAAGAAAGAATCGAGTCGCAAGCACGACCAGTGGCAATGGGACAAGATTCTCAAGCCGAAGTGGGAAAACCGAAAAGTATCCCAGATCGCCAAGGGAGAGTTCGAGCGATTCCTTGGCGACATCGCACGCACTCGCGGTAAGGTGACGGCAAATCGACTGCTGGCACTGGTGCGGAAGTTATTCAACCACGGTCTCAAGGCGGGCATCGTCAAAACGAACCCCGCAACTGGCATCGAGAAGTATCCCGAGCAATCGCGCGACCGCTTTCTGCAGCCCGACGAGCTGCCCGTACTCTTTCAGGCGCTCGACACTCATCCGAACCAGGTCTTTGCCGACTTCATCCGGATAGCGCTATTCGTCGGAGCCAGGCGCGGAAACCTTCAGGCGATGCGATGGGACCAGATCGATTGGGAGCGGGCCGTCTGGCGTATTCCCGATACGAAGGCCAACGAATCGTTGACCCTCCCGCTGTGCCAGGTGGCTCTTGATGTGCTGCGCCGCCGCCAGGCGTCCGCTGGTGAATCCCCCTGGGTGTTTCCGAGTTTCGGCAAGACAGGACATCTCATCTCGCCGCTGAAGACCTGGGAGCGAATGTGCAAGAAGGTCGGCATCAGCGGAGTCACGATCCATGATCTGCGGCGAAGCCTTGGAAGCTGGCAGGCAGCGTCAGGCTCATCTGAACTGATCATCGGCAAGTCACTGGGGCACGCTCCTGGAAGTCGCGCGACGAGCGTCTACGCGAGGCTGAACTTAGATCCGGTGCGGGAGAGCATCGAGAAAGCCACAGCGGCGATGATGGCAGCTGGACGAAGCGAGGTGGCCCATGGTTGATGTTCAACAGTGGGACGTCTGCCGCGACTGCCTTGTGCCTCTTGAATCAGCACTCCGCGACCTGCACAGCCGCTGGCATCGCCCGCTTGTCGAGCCGGCAGTCGCGCAGGACGAACGCGGGACCGTTTCGTCGGATTCGATCGGCGGGAAACTCGATCCGCCGAGAGCATTCGATATTTGGCGCTTGAATCGCGAGTACGACGTTGATCTGGGGGTTGAGTGGCTGCATGTCAACGTATCGTGCGAGTACGGCGACGTACTGCGACAGCGGTTAAATGAAATTCACCAACGGCTCGCAAACCTGGAGTTTCGCTGTTGTCAGATCATCAACGGCGATCAGGTGGCGAGCGAGACTCGCCGTGTTCGGTTCGCGGTACAGCTACTCATTGCGAGACACGAAGGTTTTTTGCGGTCCATGTTCTCAGAGCATGAGCAACGGCCCGATGTGTCAGAAATGCCAGAGTCAATGCGAATCGTGGAGATCGAGATAGTCGACGCCTATTCGGAGATCGGGCGGCAACTGTTCGAAGTCTGCGAATGGCTTGCACGACTCGCTTTCTCCGTCAAGTCGCGGCTGAGCGAAGCAAACGTCCCGCAAAATTTCCGGAACGTTCAGCAGGACGAATCGGAGCGAACTGGATTGGCAGTCGCAGCGCCAATCTGCGCCCAAGCGGAAGACGATGGAACTCCGCAGAATTGTCAACGCAAACACATGACCGGCAGACCACGCGTTACTGAAGCTGCGGAAGACGATATGCTCCGAGAATACGAACAAGGTTTAAGTGACGGTGCTTGGTCGAACCAGGCCGAGTACGCCAAGAAGGATTCTGGAAAGTCGAAGTCGACCGTATCCGCCTGGCTGCGGAGGGCAAGGAATCGCCGGGAATCCGGAAAACGTCCGGAAAACTAAGGCAAAATGAACGGCCGCAAACTATCGGCAAAAAAATTCTTACCCCGGTTTCTCCGGGGTTTTTTGTTGCGCCGTGCTCATCCGGATACGGTAAACGTTTTCCGGATTTTTGGCGTGTACAACGATCAACCGGAGTGAAACACAATCGCACACAAATAAGGCAAGGAGAGCGATGAGCACGGAAATCAACACGGCGCGGCTGCTCACCAGAAGCGAAGCGGCCGAGTTCCTGGGAGTCAAAGAACAGACGCTCGCACTCTGGCACAGTACCGGGCGGTACTCAATTCCAGTCGTGAAAGTCGGACGGAGCGTCAGGTATCGCATGAGCGATCTTGAACGCTGGATCGAGGAGCGGACTGAGACACAGACGAAGTGATCCGACAAAAAAGCCGGCAGCGGGGCAGCAACCCGGCCGGCTAAAGGAGTCTCGCGACATGAAGTCTAGGCGAAGGCGCTTTCCGCGTCCATACAAACCTCGCCCCGCGCCGGATGAGCCCGGAACGCTCCGGCAGCAATTCGAAATCATCTTGCTGTACGGTGAAAACCCCTGGCGTGTCGCCGACCTGGCTCGCCGCTGGCAGATGGCCCGACGCACTGTCCTTCAGCATGCGAGGGTCAAGGAATGACCGACGGCTATCCCACGCGTGACCGTTGCTTCGCGCACAAGGCGACTCGACTGCTGTTTAAGAGTTGCGCTTGTCAGGATTTGGGCCACCATTCCGTGCTGCTGATCGTGCATATCGCACACACAGAGGACGCGGCACGGTATCAAGGCGCGGTCCGCTTCTGGAATAGCCAGCTGATGGAAACGCTGGGATTCAAGAGCCCGAAGCAACTGACTGATGCCCGCCGACGTGCCTGCGATGCCGGCTGGCTGAACTACACGCGCGAGAACGATCGGGCAGTCGGTCGGTATTGGGTATTGATTCCGCCGACCGTGATGAAATTCGACGATTTGCCGATCGAAGAATCGTCAACGATCCTTTCCGCTGGCGGAATAGAAAACGGAATAGAAAACGATTCTCATTCCGCTGACGGAACGGGAAGCGGAATGCATTGCGGAACGGGAAGCGGAATGCATTGCGGAACGGGAAGCGGAATGCATTGCGGAACGGGAAGCGGAATGCCTTCTTACCCTTACCCTTACCCTATCCCTAAAGAGAGAGGGGGCGCAACAGAGGGCAAGCGATCGAAGACCGCCTTTGTTCCACCGAGTGTTAGTGAGGTCCACGATTACTTTCTGGAGATCAGGTACGACGGAGACCACGAGGCATTCGTAGACCACTACCGCGGGAATGGCTGGCGTGTCGGCAAGGCGCCGATGAAGGACTGGCGTGCGACGGCACGGAATTGGAAGCGCCGGGATGCCAAAAGCAAATCGAAGCCCACCGCAGCAAACGGCAACGGACAACGCCCGGTGAACGGTCAGAGCATCTACAAGGAATTGAGGCCCGTCGAATGACCGCACGCGATTTACTGCACGCCACGCCGCCTACCGATCGCCAGAGCGAGCGGGCCCTTGTCGCCGCCGCCTTGGTCGATCCGAGGGTATTCGATCAAGTTACCGACTTGGCCTCCGACGACTTCTCGGACGCGGCATTGGGCCGGCTGTTCGATTCGCTGGCGATTCTCCGCGAGTCCGGATTCCCGATTCGAGACATCGCCGCGACGGTTCCCGAACTGCGGCAAATGAACGTTCCCTCGGAGGTGACGAGCGCGGCATTCCTCGGAAAGCTCGTCGGCGAAGGGCTTGCCGCAAATGCAAGATTCTACGCCGATCAGGTTCGCCGTTGTTCAGCCCTCGCCCGGCAGCGGGCCATCGGCTTAGAGCTGCTCGCGCGGACGGGGAAGTCCGACTCAGACCCGGCAGAGGTGACGCGGTGGCTTGATGGGCAACTGCAATCCTTCGGACAGCGCCAGACCGACGAATCGCGGCCGATCGGCCAGATTGCAGCCGAACTGGTCGCCGACCTGCGCACCACACAACCAGGTGATCGGGCCGCTTTCAGTGGTCTGGCTTCGCACGACGAGGTTGTGGGCGGCTGGATGCCCGGCGAACTTGTCGTGCTCGCCGCCCGCCCCGGCGTGGGCAAGACGACATTTGCGCTTCAGGTCGCGATGCACAACGCCGCGAAGGGCCGCTCCGTCACGTTTGCGAGCCTCGAGATGCGTGACCGAGAATTGGTCGGCCGGGTGCTGTGCAATCGCGCCACGGTCAGCGGCCGCCGGCTGCGGGCTGCGAAGTTGGAACGGTTCCACTTGGATGCCCTGGACCGCGCAGCGAGCGACGTCGCGAGCCTTCCCCTGCGGGTTTGGAGTCCGGCCGGCGTACCCCACTCGCAACTGCGGGCCATCTCCCGCCGCGATCAGGCATTGCATGGGCTGGGGCTTCTGGTCGTTGATTACATCGGACTTATTCGTCCGACGGATGCAAGACGACCACGGCATGAACAGGTCGCCGAGATCAGCCAGAGCTTAAAGAACATCGCCAAAGAACTCTCGATTCCTGTCCTGGCTCTATCCCAGCTAAACCGCGAAGCCGATGGCAGCGAGCCTCGGTTGAGCAACCTGCGCGAGTCTGGAGCCGTGGAGCAGGACGCCGACGTAGTGCTGCTTTTGCATCCGAGCGACGACGGGGTGCAATTGATTTGCGCCAAGCACAGACACGGCGAAGTAGGGAGAACAGGCATCCAGTGGTCGAAGGATCATCTGCGATTCGTCGACGCCGAGCCAGCCAGAATCGAAGCGTTTGATAGATACAACAACGGACACTGAACCAATGGCAAACCGTGAACCAGGTCGATCGACTCCGACACACGACACCGCATCGCGGTACGTGTTCGCGGAGCGGCCGAAGTGTCCCGCATGCCACGCGACACGACTGCGGGCGTACCGCACGACCAGGAACGACGACGACGGCACGCTGACCAGGTACACGCGATGCCTGATCTGCGGTCAGAAGTTTTTGCTGATTCTCGAATGAATGTTTCCAACGCGTGGAAATCAGGGGGCGCGGCCTTCGTAGGATGTTCGCAGTTCAAGCACGCCGGCCCGCTGATTCCATGAGGAGAGAAGTCGTGTTCGTAAACACCCAACTGATTTCGCTCGGATGTGCCGCCGCGACATTTCAACGTGATCCGGAGGCGATCCGATCGGCGCTGATGACACTGAAGCGCCGGCCGGTCTTTTCGATCAACGGCGTACCGTACTTCGCGACGTGTGACGTTGCGGAAGCGGTTGAGATGGATAGACCAGGTTCAACACAACAGAAGGAAACGTGATCCGATGAGCACCCGAATGCGCAAGATAACGAAGCCGGCCGAGTCCGAGGTGAGCGTCTCAGACCTTCCGAAAATCCACGACATCCCCGAATACGCGGAAGCGTTTAGCAAGTTGTGCGATCTTCGAGAACGGCAGAAGCAAGCGGCAGAGGACGCCCGGGCGATTGAATTGCGTTTTACTGCCGGTCAGATCGTGAATGTTGTCCCGGACACAAAAGCTGAAAGTCTGAGGAGTGCCGCGTTGGCGGAGATTGGTGACGGCAACGGATCTGACGGGCGATCTTATCATCAAGTGATTTCCGAAGCACGGCACAAGACGGCGGTATTAGCCGAGGCGGTCAACATCCAAGAGAGTCGAGTGAGCAGTCTGGCGAGAGAGTTGACGCGCAGTCACTCAGGCCCGTGGGTGCAGATGCACTTGAATCGCGTCGAACGAGTGTTGCTCGCAGTTCGGGAACTCTGTTCCGCGATTGAAGACGAGGTGCAATTGCGCTGCGTGGCGTTCCCAGACTCAGGATTTACTTCTGCGGCAGTGGCTCGCGGATCGAGTCTCTACAACTCACAGAGGTTGCATGTTCCGAAAGCCACTTCCGCCGTATCGGAAGCCTACGTGCGCGAAGCGCTGGTCAGGTTTCCGGAGCTTGCGAACCGCGTCTGAAGTTCATGTCCGACTGTTGCAGGAACCTCAACGATGAAACAGCAAATCCAAAGAACCGTACCCATGATGTTGGGAATCGTCCGACCGAATTCTCTGCAGGAATCGCGGGCAATGGCTGGCCGATTCGGGTTCGACGCGAGCCTGATGGCCAGCGGTGGAATAACCCGTCTCCCACTTCGCATGGAAATTCCGCCCGGAAGATCCTTCGCCGCTACAATCGCGTCAGTACGGACACGCTTGCAGTCGGTAAGGAACGGGCTGCGTCAGAGACGGCGTGAGACTGCCACCGCGACTGAGCGAGAGACCGCTTATCACGAAGCCGGACATGCGGTGATTGACACGGTTCACGGTATCGAAGTTTTTTTTGCATCGGTCAAGCCGGAGCGGAATTGGCTTGGTGCAGTGTGGCCGAATGAGATGCAGATGCGTCTCGCATCCCGTGAGACGAGACTTGCCTGCACCGTGGCGGGCGCATTGGCCGTGTGCATTGGAATGGGAACGTCAACTGCCGATGTGACGATTCGAGGAATCGATGAGACCAACATCATCAAAGAGCTTGGGACCGGGTGGTATCGCAATTCCCCGGCATTCAAGGCCGCGTTGCGCAGTACCGAGTGGGAGTTGCGGAACAACTGGCGAGCCGTTGAAACAATCGCTCGCATGTTGCTCGGTGACGTTGAGCTTGACGGTTCAGCGGTTCGCGAAACTGTTCGCAATTGTGGGAAGTGACGACAAGGCCGAAGACGACAGGCGCTCTGTCGCCTTTGGTGCGAACGGTTGTCATCACTGCCACCTGATGGTTAGCCGACGTCGGACACACCCGGGGGGGGTAGTATTTTTTGCCGCAGGCGAAGGGCGTAGACCGCAGGTTCCTCGCGCACGAACGACACCGCCCCCGGTTCGAGGGAAATTCGATGGCTTCAAAACTACCGCCCGCACCGAAGAATTTGAAAGCCCCAACCAAGCGTTGGTGGAAAGCGGTTGTGTCAGAATTCGACCTGCGACCGCACCACTTGCGACTGCTCCAATTCGCCGCTGAAGCATGGGACCGTGCCGAGCAAGCGAAAGAGGCCATCCGCAAGCACGGCTTGGTATTCACCGACAAGCACGGCCAACCGCGAGCGCGTCCGGAGGTCAACATCGAGCGAGACTCGCGAATCGGCTTCGCCCGGATGCTACGCGAAATCGGGCTTGATCTTGGCGGCTCCGACGATTCCAGAATCCCACGACTCCCGGGGACCGAGTGATGCCACGCAGCAAACGTCAGCGACTCCGAAGACACACCGACTTCACGGAACTCGACGGTTGGCTCGACTGCCATCTGACCTACGGCTACGTCTACGTCCCCACGGAGATATTCAAGAGTCTCGATGACATGAAATCCGCCTGGAGGATTCACCGAGGCCGTATCATGGAGTCGTTTATCAAGGAGACCCCGGCGCGCAGACCTTTCGCGTGGTGGATGATCGAAGGTGTTCCGCGATACATGCCTACCATGGAGCACCGCATTAACTACTGGATCAGGAAACCGACCGCGTTTTACGACGAGTGTTTCGAGCGAGCCGGCATGCCGTCCGAATCGGAAACACTGCGGCAACTCGGTGAACTGAGCGCCGGCGAAATCAGGATTCTGAGCGAGCGAGAAGAATGAAGAAACACACCGCCTACGCCGCGTTCTGGGATGCGGCCGACGCGCTCGACTCAGCCGGGCTGCACGGCAAGCGCACTCAGCGTCCACCCATCCGGCGTTGCGTGGCTTGCGAAGGGCCCATGTTGCGAATTACTGGCGACCGGGTTGCTTGTCCCCGCTGTGTAGCCCAGCGTGTATCGGACGAGCCCGTGCGGTACACGTCGCCCGCAAAATTGATGCTGACCATGCTGAAGAGCTTCAGGCGCATGAGCCAGAGGCGACGAATTCAGACAGTTCAGTTTCTGCGATCACTAGTGGAACTCGACGAGGAGGCGGCCGAACGTCAGCGCTGATTACGCCGCGTGGAAAACACTTTCACCGATCGATGACACGTTTGCCTTGAAAGAACGAACATGGGCGGTTTTTCGGTTGATACTTCGGGCCCCATTCCGGAACTGTACTTGTACGGTGAATTCAGTGACGACCCGTACACAGTTGACGCGATCACAGTAGCCGAGGTGATAGAGGCACTCCAGACACTCCGCGGGTCACGCAATATCGTGGCCAGAATCAACTCTCCGGGCGGATCGGTGTTCGAGGCCGTGGCCATCTACAACGCCCTGGTGCGGCACGAGGCCCACGTGCGCGTCGAGATTGACGCGCTGGCCGCGTCGGCCGCGGCGATCGTGGCCATGGCCGGCGACGAGATCGTGATGGCCGGCAACGCCTCGATGATGATTCATCGTGCCTGGACCATCGCGATGGGGAACCGCGAAGAACTCGCCATCGTTGTGAGGTCGCTGAGAACAGTTGACGAGTTGATGTTGGACACGTTCGACGCCCGGACGGGCGGAAAATCGAGACGGGACGCGATTGAAGCTTGGGTCAACGCCGAGACGTGGATGTCTCCGGAGCAGGCTGTTGAACGCGGATTCGCCGATCGCGTCGGACAAATGCGGAAGGGCGTATCGGCCAGTGTGCGAGCCGGCAGATTCAAGAACACGCCTCAGCACTTAATCGCCCGGCCGTGACCGTCTGGACCCGACCAAGAGCCACCAAAGCAAAACCACGGCGGCCACCAGACCAACGCAGGGCGACAAACCGAAGAGGACGCCCACGCCTCCGAAGGCCACCAGCACGGCAAGCAGGATGGCCGGTACCAAGCAACAACCGCCCCGCAGATTTTCCCCCCAAGAACCCAAATCCGGGTTCCACCATGGTTGCGTGGGGCGAGAACTCGGAGCGGTTTCGCGGGGGTCGGTTGTCACGAGCGCTACGCCTGTGGTTGCGGGGCCTGCACTCCCGTATTCGTCGCGGTCGCCGGCGGCTTGGCGATCGGAGGCCAAGAACATTTCCGCGCGTGGCGTCCGTGCCGCGACGCCTGCTGTTTCCCGGAAAACATCACCGAGTTGCGGGAAGCCCTTTGCGTTTCGTCTTGCGAGATTTTGCTTGACGATCATCCGAACGAAGGTATATTGACCGCGGATCGAGGTCGCTCGGTCCTGGGCGTAGAAACCCAATCACATACAAGTGGCAATCTGATGTTCGACTCAGAGCGGGAAGGCCCGCGAGCTTGGGAATGCGCAGAAGCGTTGATCCGCATTGGCGGGGAGCAAGGCGCAATCGAACGGTGTATGTGCCGTTTTTCTAACCGAGGTCGCGGGCCTTCCTGTTTTCTTGCGTTGGGCGCCGCGCGGCGCCGGCGCAAAGGAGAAGCCACGCATGTCTCCAGACGAACCCGTCCGCTCTGGACGGCGAGACCCGGCCACGTATCAGAAGGGACACCTGCTGCTGTTTTTCGAGCGGGTGTACCTGCCCACGAAGTTGCCGGGGCGTCATCCCGCCTACGTCAACGCGTTCCGAACCAGCATTCGCTGGTTTGGCGACAGCTTGGGACGCGAGGCCCTGGTTTGCGATCTGACCGCAAGCGGCTTGAGGGTCGCGATTGAGAGTCTCACGCGATCGGGGATTGGGACGCATCGACTGCGTTCCTTTCGCAAGCAAATGCTGATGCTCGCGAACCACGCGCATCACCTGGGCCTGTTGCCCAATATCGGCGACGTGGACGTCCCGACCGTCGCGCCCCGATGTGTGTCATGGGATCAGGAGGAACCTCGCCCCGGGACGCTGCTCCACGGATACCGCTGCGTCTTCCGGCCGGCGATGGTCGGTAGCGTCAGTTCGAAACGGCGGAGCCAACTGGATGCGGCCATAACCCGTTTCCACGATTTCCTCGGCAGGCTGGCGACTGTCGCGGAAATCGATGAGGGCATGTTGGAGGACTTCCGCAAGTGGTTATTCGACCAAGGGCTGAACCCCAAGTACGTGGTGATATTGCGCGATGGCCTTCGGCGGGTATTGCGATTCCTGGACCCCGAACGGTTTCAGCCGAAGCCAGGCGGCAAGGCACTGCTACTGCGAGGGGAACGTCAGGCCAAATCGATTCGCGTGCCGGATCCGGAGCCGGGCACCGTGCGGCATTTCTTCGAAACGGCGTACCGACCGAACCAGTTGCTTGGCGCGGTAAAGACGACCATCGAACAGTACCGCGCGATGCTTCGGTGCTTACGAGACGTTTGCGGCTCGCGCGACCCGATGTTGACGGAATTGAATGATCGGCTGGCTTCGACGTTGCTTGAGTTCCTGTTGAAGCGGGGCATGCGCCCCGTGACCGTCAATCAGTACCGCGGCTCTTTGCTTGCCGTCTGGCGGTATGCTTACGACGGGCGGCTTGTATCCGAGCTTCCGCGCGTGCGGAAACTGAAGGAACACCGCGAGGAACCGGACGCCTGGTCCGAGGAAGAAGCACGCCGCATCATCCGCGCTACGGATTCGCTGAATTACCTGCGAGGTCCGATCGGCGGAATTCCGGCCGGCCGTTGGTGGCGGGGTTTGTTGCTGGTCGGTTACTGGACGGCTTTGCGGCGGGGGTCTTTGCTCAAGATCCGTCGGAGCGACGTGGATCTCGAGTCGGGATGGTTGAGCATCCCGCCGGACCACATGAAGAACCGACGCGGAAAACGGTTTCGGCTGGGAGCCGACGCGATCGCCGCCATCCGTGACATCTGGTTGCCCGAGCGGGAATATCTGTTTCCCTACCGCAAGACAAACACCAACAGGCATTTCGCGTTGCTTCTCGATTTGGCGGGCGTGCCAAAGAGCCAACGGCGTTCGACGTCGCAACTTCACAAATGGCGTCGAACGGTGGCAACACTCGTCGCGGTGAAGGCGGGTCTGCCGGCGGCGATTGCCCTCCTCGGGCACAGCGGCGCGGAAGTTACCCGGCGGTACATCGACCCCACGCGGCTGCCGGGCAACGATGCAACGGGAATCCTGCCGGCGCTCGGCGAGTGACCCGTTATCGCACTGTTCGTACTTCTGGATCGATAGCGAGGTATCCATGCATTGCCAACGACAAGATCCCATGCGCGACGCTCGCCGTTACCGGCTTCCCGATGCTTGGACCGTGGACGAAGTTCAACGCATCGTCGAAGCGGCGGGCCGTCTGGATTGGATCAGAGCGCCGATCGGTCCGATTCCAGCCGGCCAGTGGTGGCGCGCGCTTCTGCTGGTCGATTACTGGACCGGCTTGAGAGTCGGTGCGCTGCTGGGAATTCGGCGGAGCGAGATCGATTTGGAATCCGCAGAGATCCGCATCGGTCAGCGAGGCGGCCCGACGCCGCCTGAAGTCCCCGTCCGGCTGGGACGCGACGCGTTGTCCGCCGTCCGCGCGATATGGGAACCGGAGCGCGAGCTGCTCTTTGTCACGAAACGGCCGCCGTCAATGCATCGGCAGTTCGGTCTGATTCTCGATTTGGCGGGTGTGTCCGCCGGCAAGGGTCGCGGCCGCTCACAGTTCGAAAAGTGGCGCCAAACGGCAATCACCCATGCATCCATGGTGCCACGGTCCACCCATCGGTTTCGAAACATTGATTGAAGGATGATTCATTCACGCAAAGGTGCAAGTATGAAAACGAACTCGCAACAAAAACCCGTCCGCCCAAAACGCCCGGCCGCCCGGCACGCTTCGGATGCGCGTGGCGATCGCGTCCCGCAACTCATCGAACTGGGACGCATCCGCAGTAATCCGCTGAATCCGCGATTGGAGTTTGAAGAATCGTCGCTGCGTGGGCTGGCGTATTCGTTCAAGTCCATGGACGTCCTGCATCCGATCCACGTCCGCCGCTCGAACCAGCCAGGCACCTATCAGTTGATTTCCGGGGAGCGCCGTCTGCGGGCGGCGGCAATCGCGGGAATGGCGTCCATCCCGGCGTTCGTCTGCGATGTTTCCCCGGAAGTGGCCGCTCGAATGGTCGTCACGGAGAACCTGCAGCGGGAAAATCTGAACCCCATCGAGAAGGCCCGGGCGCTGAAGCTGCTCACGGTTTCGGCTGAGGAAGGCGGAGGCGCCATGCACGCGTCGGAAGTCGGCGAATTGATCGGCATGTCCCGCAGCGGGGTCATCAACATGATTCGCCTGCTGAAACTCCCGGACGAATGGCAGAAGCGAATCATCACCGGGGACATTCCCGCCCGGGGTGCTCGATCCTTGTTGTCCGTGCTGGACCGTCCCGAGGTCCTGCAGGCCATTGAACTCGACTTTGAGGAACATCCGGACCAATGGAGGCTCGCCGAAGACGTTGAACAGCGGGTGAAGATGTTTCGCGATGGATTCGACACCGTCGCGGAGACTTCGGAGGCCTCCGGCACGGATGATGTTTCCGTGGAAACATCCGCCATTCCGCGGCGGGCCGTCGCCGTGGACCACGGGACGGACGGTCTGAAAATGGCCGACGCCGCCGCGGTCCCCGACCCGTTTGCGCGCGCCCTCCGCGCCATCGGCGACATCGAGGCGATCGAGCAGATTGACCAGTTGCAGGCGGCATTGACGTCCCGGCGCGCGGTACTCGAGAAACGGGCTGCCGACAACGAGCCGGCCGACAAGACCGCGGCAGCCAGGCCTACGCGGAGAAAGCGAGGCCGGTCATGATTCAACTGGTCCGAGTCTGCGCGGCGGGCTATTATCGCCGGGCCGATGATACGGCCAATTTGATTAGCCGCCGCGCCATCGAGTCCCTGGCGCGGAACCATCGCTGCCAGGTTGTGCGATGGTGCGTGGAGTCCGCCACGTCCACTTCCGGCCGGCTCTCTCAGCGCCCTCAGCTTGCCGGGCTGTTGCGCGAAGTTGTTGCCGGGCGGATCGGGGCGATCATTACGACCAGCCTGGATGAGTTCGGAAACTTCACTCCGGACGAACTGTCTTGGATCGTGCGAATTCTCGACGATGGCGGCGCCCGGCTCCTCACCTGGTCGCAGGGCTGGGTGGACGCGTCGCACGTCGCCGCGCGTCTGGTACCGGCGCCCGCGAAACCGGTCATGCCGCGATGAAATGTGGTGCTGTTTTCGCGGAAACAACACGCCCGCCGAGCCGGCGGAGGTTGGTCGGTTTCTCAGTCGATCGACACTCGGCCAGACGCGTAGAATCGCACATGACGCCTTCTGACGCACGTAGCGATGCGACGACGATTACATCGGCCCGGGACGCAAGCGTGCGTTACTCGCGAGCGTATGCCACGGATTTCAACCCCACGGAGGTTCGACAGCAATGGAAACCCTTTGTTCGTTTGATTGTGCGAGCGTCAAACGATCAGAAGGCGGTTTTCGGCAATGAAAGACCGAAGCATCAGCATTTCAAATTTGCCGTAGCGCCCGCGTAGCGCCGGCAAAGTCAAACGCCAATGAAAAAGCCGCAAAGCGTTGTGCTCTGCGGCTTTATATTTTTGCTTCTCATCGGGGCTTTCAGACCCCCAGTCAAACGCGCTAGCCAGGCTGCGCTACACCCCGAGTCACCCAGCGGTTTTCGCCGCAGGAGCCCCCATTCTAACCGCGAGGGGGAATGGCGCGAAGTCCGCATGCGCGAGGCGGCGGCAAGTCGGGCCGTTCCATCGAGGTGTCGAACGGGCATTTGGGGTTTCGGCGAAGCTCCCGGCGCAGTACAACGTCCGGTCAGTATTGTGTTTGAGTTTTCCCTGCGCGCTGCCCGGGATGCCGATGGCTTGCGGTTTCCCACCGGAGAAACGCGACCGGTCGGGACGCCGCAATAACAACGATCCGACCTGAGCGTCGAGCTGTGGCGGTTCCGACGTCATTCTTTCGAGCCGGGAAAGCCCCGCCCTTGTGGAGAATGCCCAGGCAACCCGTTGGAATTGGGGAGGCCGGCACTGGACAGGACCGGCGGGATCTTGGAGATCCGCACGCGGAAGCCGACCACCTGTCCTCGTTTTTGATAGCCCTTTAGCCGCGCGGCTTGGTTCCAAACTATGCGCCGTCAAGACATTCGAAACGTTGTCATCATCGCCCACGTTGACCATGGGAAAACGACTCTCGTCGACTGCCTGCTGCGCCAGAGCGGCCAGTTCCGCGACAGCCAGTTGCGGGGAGAATGCATCCTGGACTCGAACGAGTTGGAGCGAGAGCGAGGCATCACGATTCTGGCCAAGAATATTGCGCTCCCCTACGAGGGAGTGAAGATCAATATCATCGACACGCCGGGACACGCGGATTTCGGCGGCGAGGTGGAGCGAGTCGTGCGCATGGCCGACGGAGCCCTGTTGCTGATCGATGCGGCCGAGGGACCGTTGCCGCAGACCCGTTTCGTGCTGGCCAAGGCGTTGGAATTCGGGCTGAAGCCGATCGTCGTGGTCAACAAGATCGACCGGCCCGACGCGCGCCCGCTCGAAGTGCTGGACGAAGCCTTTGAACTGCTCCTGTCTCTGGGCGGCGATCGGCATCTGCACGATTTCCCGTACATGTTTGCCAGCGGCAGGGACGGCTACGCGACGACTGATCCGGACGTGCGCACGGATTCGATCCGTCCGCTGCTGGATATGGTGCTGCGCGAGATCCCCGGTCCGGAAGTCGATGCCGAAGCGCCGCTCCAGCTGCTGGTGACAACGCTCGACTGGAGCGAATACGTCGGCCGGATCGCGGTCGGCCGCATTAAGTCCGGCTCGATCCGCAAGGGGCAGACCGTCGCGATTTCCAAACCCGACGACAAGTGGATCGAATCGAAGGTCGCCGCGCTGAATATCTTTCAGAATCTCGGCCGAGCCGAAGTCCCTGAGGTTGACGCCGGCGAAGTAGTGGCGCTCATCGGTCTGGAAGATGCCGAGATCGGCGACACGATCTGCCATCGCGAGCACCGTCGCCCCCTGCCGCGGCTGAAAGTCGATGAGCCGACGCTCGAAATGGTCTTTTCGATCAATTCGTCGCCATTGGCCGGCCGCGATGGCCAGTACGTGACAACGAGGCAATTAAAGAATCGTCTCCTCAAGGAACTGGAACGCAACGTCGCGCTGCGGGTGCGTCCGGTGGAAGGCAGCGACGCTCTGGCGGTCTCGGGCCGCGGAGTGCTGCACCTGGCCATCCTGATCGAGACGATGCGCCGCGAGAGTTACGAAATGTCGGTCGGCAAACCGCACGTTATCACACGGGTTCGTGACGGAGTGCGCGAAGAGCCGTTCGAGAGTCTCGTGATCGAGGTTCCGTCGGAAAAGCTGGGACCCGTGATGGAGATGGTAGGTGAACGGCGCGGTTCGCTCGAGCACATGGAGGTTCACGGCGACTTTACCTTCGCCACGTTCCGCATTCCGGCCCGCGGTTTGATCGGTTTGAGAACCAAGCTGCTCAATGCGACGCAGGGGTCCGCGGTGATTCACCACCGCTTCGCGGGCTACGGCCCGATGGAGGGCGACATCCCGCGACGGAGCAATGGAGTATTGGTTTCGATGAGCACCGGGCGCGCGGTGGCGTACGGCCTGGACGGACTGCAGCAGCGGGCCGAGCTGTTTGTAAAACCGGGTGACGACGTGTATGAAGGCATGGTTGTCGGCGAGAACAGCCGCGACAACGATCTGGTCGTGAACCCCACTCGTGAAAAGAAACTGACCAACATCCGCGCGGCGCACGCCGACGAAAACATCCTCCTGAAACCGCCCCGCGTGATGTCGCTGGAGGTTGCACTGGAATACATCGAGGAAGACGAACTGGTCGAGGTCACGCCGACGCAGATTCGTTTGCGGAAGATGCTGCTGAAGGAAACCGACCGGCGCAAAGGTCAGCGCCGCAAGTGAAACCGGGCCGCGCAAATCCGGCAATTTCAGGCGGATCGAACCGAACGCAAAGAATGGACCACGCGGGGGAAAACAGGAGCTGTGAATACAGTCCGGCCATGAATGACACGAGCGCTGCGAATTCTTTTGCCGAGAGATTGACCCAGGCGGTCCGACGCTGCGGCAACCCGGTTCTCGTCGGACTCGATCCGCGCTGGGACAGTCTCCCGGCGTCGTTCCGGAACGGCCGAGATCCGGCGGACCTTTGCGGGGTCGCCGACGCGTATCGGTCCTTCTGCCTCGAAATCATCGATGTGGTTGCTCCGCTGGTTCCGTGCGTGAAGCCGCAGGCGGCGTTCTTCGAGGACGTCGGACCTGAGGGCATGCGGGCTCTGGCCGATGTGGTCGCACACGCGCGGCAGCGGGGTCTGCTCGTTATTCTCGACGGAAAACGCAACGACATCGGGTCGACGGCATCCGCGTATGCCTCGGCCTATCTCGGCGAGTCGAGTCCCTGGGGCGCGGATGCTCTGACAGTCAGCCCGTATCTGGGCGACGACAGCCTCAGTCCGTTCGTTCAGGTGGCCCGCGAGCGGGCGGCCGGCGTGTTCGTACTGGTCAAGACCTCCAATCCGGGCGGCGGGTTGTTTCAGGATCTTCGCGCCGGCGAACTCCGGGTGTTCGAACACGTTGCCGCGTACGTTGAACGGCTGGCGTTCGAGACGGCAGCCCCCTGCGGATACGGCGCGGTCGGCGCAGTGGCCGGAGCCACCTATCCCGAACAGTTGTGCGAGCTTCGTTCCGCGATGCCCCACACTTGGTTCCTCGTGCCGGGCGTCGGGGCGCAAGGGGCCTCGGCCCGCGATGTGGCGGGAGCTTTCGATGCGGCCGGTACGGGCGCGATCGTCAACAGTTCCCGCGCGATCATCTTCGCTCATTCGCGCAAAGAATACAAAACTCGCTTTGGCGACTCGCTCTGGCAGCAGGCCGTCGAAGCTGCGACGCGCCAGTTGATCGAGGAACTGCGTAGCGAGACCCCCGCCGGAAAACTGGCGACTTGACCCCGTCGGCCTCTGCGGCCGAGACGGTTTGATTTTCCCTTCAGAATTTGCTGAGACAAAGCTATGGAACGTTCCCTCGTGCTGTTGAAACCGGATTGCGTACAGCGGCGGCTGATGGGCCGGATCCTCACTCGCTTCGAGGACAAAGGCCTGAATATCGTGGCGATGAAGATGATCCGCATGACGACGGATCTGGCCCGCCGGCACTACGCCGAGCATGTGAACAAACCGTTCTATCCGGGACTCGAATCGTATATCACCTCCGCCCCCCTGGTGGCGATGATCGTGGAGGGGCGCGAGGCCGTGCGCGTGGTACGGTCCATGCTGGGCGAGACGAGCGGTTTGAAGGCCTCGGCCGGCACGATTCGCGGCGACTTCAGCTGCAGTCGGCAGATGAATCTCGTCCATGCTTCCGACGGAATTGAATCAGCACAGCGAGAGATCGGCATCTACTTCGCACCCGCGGAAATCTGCGAATGCGAGCCGACACTGGCCAAGTGGCTGAGCGCCATCGACGAGTGAAATCCGGGCGGAGCAAATTGCCGCCTGGACGACAGTCCGCGCGCAACGGATGTGCGGATGCGGACGGTTCCACTCGCGCGTTAGCTGCGGCGCGGATCTGATACCCGGGCGGGCATTCTTTACTCAGGTGCGGGGAGGGGCGAATCTGCCGGGATTGAGATCGGGCAGCGGGCCGACGGCAACCGTGGTGCAGCGGGTCAGCGAATATTGTCTGATGAGTTCGTGGATCTGGGCCACGGTGACTGCCCGGTACGATTCGACCGCATCGCGAACGGTCCGATATTCGCGCCGCGCGATCCAGCTGCCGCCGACCGAAAACAGCCGATTGCTCGGGCGTTCGCCTTGCAGGACGACTTGCGAGCAGACCTTGCTCTTGGCACGGGTCAGTTCCGCATCGGTTACCCCGTGACGTTCGGCCTCGTGGAGGATGTCGTACATCCGTTCGAGATTCTGCTCAGTGTCTTCCGGCGCGCAACAGAGGAATGTCATGAAGACGCCGGCACGCTGGAACTCATAGGGAGTGATGGACGCGCATTCCGCGAGCCCCGTATCCACTAGTTCCCAGAAGAAACGGCTCCCGCTTTCGTCGCCGAGAATCGTGGCCAGCAATCGTCCCGCGTAGCGGTCCTTGTCTTCGATCGCAGGTCCGTCGGCGATCTGCACCACGTATTGCTGGGCGGCAGTGGCTCGGGAAATGACCTCGAAGCCCAGCGACGCGGAGACGGGCGCCATGTTCCGCTGCACGGGCAGACACGGCCAGTCACCGCACCGCTGGCGTGCGTCGGCAACCAGAGCGTCAAAGTCCACGTTGCCCGCGGCGACCAGCGCGATGTTGGCCGGACTGTAGCGGCGCTCGAAATACTCCCGCATCAGGGCCGGGGTGAGTGCGCCGACCGAATCGGCCGTGCCGAGCACGCTCTGGCCGAGCGGGTGGCTGCCGAAATGCATCGCCATGCATTTCTCGCCCGCACCGAACGGCGGCTGATCGTCGTACTTGGCGATCTCCTCGAGAATGACCTGTTTTTCCAGCTCGAAATCGTCATCGCGGAGCGAAGGGCGGAGGATATCGCTGAGGATGTCCACCGCGCGGCCCTGCCACTCGGGCAGCACGGCCGCATAGTAAACCGTCTGTTCCTCGCTGGTAAACGCGTTGGCATGCGAGCCGATTTCATCCAGTTCCCGGTTGACGTCCGCGGCGGTGCGGGTCGGAGTGCCTTTGAAGGCCATGTGCTCGAGGAAATGGCTGACGCCGGCCAGTTCAGGGTTCTCGTCCCGGGAACCGGTATTCACGAAGAAGCCGATGGCTGCCGAATAGGCGTCCGGATTACATTCGGCGATGATTTCGAGGCCGTTGGGCAGGCGGTGATCACGGAACTGCAAGAGCGGTCTCCAACTGCTTGTCGCCCAGGGTTACCACGGTGAAGTCTTGAGGCGGATGTGACGCAAGGTAGCGATTGATGCTGTCCTGCGTCAGCCCGTCCACGATGCGGCCGATCTCCTCGAGAGTGCGGGCGCGGCGGAGAAAATACCAGTCCGAAGCGATTGCCCCGCTCCGCGACATGCTCGACTCCTGCTGCATGATCAGCACGCTCTTGATGCGGGCCTTGAGCCGGTGGAGTTCATCCGGCTCGATGCCCGACGAGAGGCGTACGAGTTCGTGGAGCAGCACGTCCAGCGTCTCCTGGGCGCGATCGGTGGTCGTGCCGGCGTAGCAGACGACGCTGCCGCGATCCTGCAGCGAATGGCACGATGCGTAGACGCTGTAGCACAGGCCGCGTTTCTCGCGGATCTCGGTGAACAGGCGCGAACTCATGCCGTCGCTGAGGATTCCGACCGCGCCGCGCGCCTGGAAGTAGTCCTCATCCGCGTACGATACGCTGGGATACGCGACACCGATGTGCGTCTGGCTTGTCTCGTGGGGAATATGGTGGTAGCCGCCGGTGATCGGAGTCTCGATGATCTCCGGCGGCGGAGCCGGTCGCCAGCCGCCGAACAGTTGTGCGACGCGCTGGCGCAGGCGTGGCCAATCCAGTTTTCCGGCCACTCCCAGGATGAAGCCCCGCGGCTGGTAGAACGCCGGGAAGAATCGGCGTATGTCGTCCATTTCGATCGCATGCAGGGACTCTTCCGTGCCCTGACTCGATCGGCCGTAGGGATCCGGATATCGCCTGCGCCGCAGTTCGAGCATCACCTTCTGGGCAAAGTCGTCTTCCAGCGCCCGCACTTCCTGCAGACAAACCAGGCGGCTGTCCTCGAATTCCTCTTCGTCGAGGTGAGGCCGCAGCACTACGTCCGCGTAGATGCTCAGCGTCTCTTCCAGGTTCTCGGCGGGCATCGCGCCGCTGAAACTGGTATGGGCGTTCGAGACCGAAGCCGAGCCGTCGACGCCCAGCATCTCCAGGTCTTCGATGAACTGACGACTGTCGCGGGTGCCGGCGCCGCGCTGCACCATCTCGCAGGTGAATCCCGCCAGTCCGCTCCGTCCCCGGGGGTCGCGCGAACAACCTGCGGGCACCAGAAACGTGAACGCGGCCGATTCCAGCCAGGGCATGGGTTCGGCCAACAGCATCAGTCCGTTGTCGAACTGTTCGATGTGGATTTCTTGTGTCACGAGCAGCCAACCGATTGGTCAAATTCCGGGTTACGCGTAGGCGACGTCAGCAGCCTTGTAAACGGTCCTGGCTTTGCGGAAACCAAGCCGCTGGTACAGCCGGATGGCACCCGTGTTCTGGGCCGTGACTTCGAGGTAGGCACGCCGCAGCCCCGACTGGCGGAATCCGTCGAGGGCCCGATGCACCAGAACCGAACCGAGTCCCAGCCCGCGATGTCGCGGAGTAATACCTAAATTCTGAATAGCGCCGAATTCGCGCGAGTCGAGCACGCCCTGGATCGTCCCGCAATACTCGGCGGAACGGCGGTCCTCGCTTCTCCACACGAGCAGCCAGGTTGCGTCGGCCAGGAAGCCGTCCCGCCTGGTGATCTCCCGCATCAAGCGACTGCAGCCGTCCCGCTCCCCAAGGCAGGGGAAAACGTTGGCGTCAATCTCCAGACAGAAACTCTGGAACTTCACCGCCGCATGAGCTTCCAGCAGTGACTCGTGCCAGCCAACCACCTCGTATCCGGCCGGCAACACAGGCGGCTCGAACAAGGGTCTGGTCAGGTCGATTTCCATCCGATATCGCTTGAAGTAAGTAACACCCATACCGTCGAAGTGGTCTATCCCCCCTTTGTCACCAACCGTCAGAAGCCCGACATTTCGAGCAACGCGAGGCAAACCAACGGGGGCGGGTTCACATTCGGGTGCGGCAGCACCAACTTGGCCGGCGGGCCGGCCGTTTCGCTCAGGCCGCCGGCTACCGCCAGACTCTGCTCATCGTATCGGTGGCCTTCAGGAGGGTCAATCGCCGCAACTCGCGCGGAATCCCCGCCTTCTCATGGCATACACCACGATTAGCCGAGCGTCAAACGAGCCGGTCGCGGCGGGTCCGTGCGAGCGGATCGATCGCGGGGCAAACCGGCCGGCACGCTGCGGGGCGATGCAGGGCCGGTTGCGGCGGTTGAAACGGTTGACTCGACGCGCGGACAAGGACTCGCTTACGTCAGCGGCGAATCAAACCTCGTAACGTCCGCAGATTGACGAGGTCCCAGTCTTCGCCGTCGCATTGTCCTTTGGCCGTTTCCAGATACATGGGAATGCGCCCGAAGCGAGGTTCATTCAGCAGCAGCCGAAAGGCCGACGTGCCGAGATTTCCATGCCCAATGTGCTCGTGGCGATCCACGCGCGAACCGAACGCCGAACGGCTGTCGTTCAAATGAAAGGCCTTGATGCGGGAAAGACCGACAATTCCGTCAAATTCGTCGATCGTGGACTGAAATGTGCGCCGCGTCCGCAAGTCATATCCGGCTGCGAAAACATGGCACGTGTCGAAACAGACTCCCAGCCGGTCGGAATGGCGGGCCCCGTCCAGCATTCGTCCCAGGTGTTCGAATCGGCAACCCAGCGAAGTCCCCTGACCGGCGGTGGTTTCGAGCAGCAGATCGCAGGCTAGTCCCTTCGTCCTGCGGGCAATCTCGTCCAGAGCGCGGACCACGCGTTTCAATCCGGCTTCCTCGGTTCCGGAGATATACGCCCCGGGATGCACGACCACGTAGGGGATGCCCAGCTTCGCGGCCCGCTGCAGTTCGACGACCAGCGCATCGACCGACTTCCCGCGCAGTGCCCGATCCGGTGTCGCCAGATTAATCAGGTAAGACGCATGGACCAGAGTATGTGCGATATTCTTGGCGAACACCGCATCGCGGAACTGCCGAGCCTCATCATCGCGGATTTCGCCCGCTTTCCACTGCGCGTTGTTCTTGGAGAAAATCTGGATACAATCGCAACCCACGTCGACGCCCCGCTCCACGGCTTTGTGAAGGCCTCCGGCAATCGACATGTGTGAACCGAGCGGCGGCATGGCTGATCACGCCAGATGGGCCAGGACAACCAGCATCTGCAATCCGATCCAGAGTACCAGCAGGACCGTGCTGACGATTCCGAGAATCATGCCGATCTGAGTGAGCGAGCGGCCTTCGCGGTCCATGATCCCGGCATCGATCTGCTTCAGGTCCGTCTGCCCCATGATCCAGGCGACCGGTCCCAGCAGCTGGCAACAGAGCAGGCTCAGGATGCCGAGCGTCAGAATGATGCCGCCACGATGCGCCTGCGCAAACCGATTGGGCGTCGGAGGTGCAGTCGAAGCCGTATAGGGATTGCCGGCGGCCTGACGATCCGCGAAGGGGTTGCCGCCCGCAGCAACGTTCAGCCTGGGGTAGAGCACACGCGCCGGCTGCCACTGTTCGCTGCCCTGCTGCCGGATCTGCGACGCGGCCGTTACGCGTCCCTCGGCAACCCAGCGATCGAGTTCCGTTTTCGCGACCGGTCCGTAGTCCTTTCCATCCTCGCTTCTCATCAACCAGAGTTCGCTGGTACTGGCATACTCCGGCTGCGGAGGCTCAGGCGACGGAACCGTATAAACCTGTTTGCATTGGGGACAGCGCGCGACTCGGCCCGCGAATTCGTCGGGCACACTCAGTTTCTGCCCACAGCCCTGGCAGGCCGTCACGATTGGCATTGCGGAAACCCTCCATTCCGTTCGCGAACCGATAACTCGAGTACCTAAATCCGGGCGACAACGAACAACGCAAACATGCTCGCCGCAACGAACAGTCCGCCCAGTACCAGCATCACGTTGATCATTCCAAGCAACCGACCGGCTTTGACCAGCGTCATATCACCTTGGCGGTCCGGAAAGCTGCTGCCGCGTTCCAATTCGCGATTCCCCAGAATCCAGGCCGCAATTCCAAACAAGGGGCAACTCAACCAGCTCAGAAGTCCCAAGACGAAAATGATAGGTCCGTTTTGGCACGCATGAAAGCCGTCGCCCGATCGTGGAGACGGACTCGTTCTTTGCGAGACCGGAACCATGATGGGCGGTATCGGTGACGGCGAACTGAAAGACGATGACCGGGGAGATAAAACGGCGTTTGACACGGTGGCTGGCTGCGGAAACTGTGCGGTCGCCGCAGACTGCCAGATGTCCTGCCCTTCCCGTCGCACGTCGCATTGAGCGTCGATACGTCCCTCGGCAATCCAGCGTCCGAGCACCTCCTCGGTGACCGGCCCGTACGTCAAGCCCTCGGGGATGCGGACGAACCATCCTGCCTTGGCTTCCGGCGACACGGATTTCGGCTGGCCCGGAATCTCAAACAGGGTATTGCAGGCAGGACATCGCACTCGAGGCGATTCCTCATCGGCCGAGACCCGCAGTTTTCGTTGGCAGCCGGGACAGAAATACTCGAAAGACATTGTGGGATCCGGTCCGTGGGGAAGTGCACCCAAACGAGGCTGGGGAGTCTATACCAAGGCAACACCGCCTACAATCAATCGTCGAGTTGAACCTGTCGAACCGCACCGGCCCGCCCTGGTCGGGCCTGCCGGGCGATACCGGGCCGGGAACGGTTGCTCGCCACTTGCGCAGCGGCATAGAATCCAGGTGGATGCTGTTTCCCTGCAACGGATCTTGCCGCTCGGAGCGCCGGTGCGATGGCCGTTTACTGGTGGGTATTCGCAACGATTATCGCAGTGTTGGCATTGTTGGCCACGATTCTGGCCATTGCTGTTGTCGCCCCGCGGCTTGGCCGCTCGCGCCAGGCCAGGGCACTCAAGGCAGCCCGCGAGAGTTTCCATCGGCATCGCGAGTGGCTCGAGGCCCGATTCCTGACACTTGCGTCGCAGAGCGGAACGCCTCGCGGGCTGCGCTGGGCGGACTGTGATTTCGAGGACGATGTGGCCTTCGCGCGTGAACCGGGCAGCGGCCGACTGCGTGCGCTGGTGGGCGTCACAGTCAAGTTCGAACCGGTCGAGGGAGGCGAGATGGAAGCGGTGGAGGCAGTACACAACAGCAAGGCCGCGACGGTCCTATTCCGGCTGGACGGCCCGGAATGGGAACCGGACTGCCGTGCCTACTTCAATCTGAATCCGTCCCAGATGCTCGAGCATTTTTCGCACGAGTTGAAACAGGTTGATACGCCATCATAGCGCTGCCTGACGGCGAGGGGCGATTCGCGGGCATTTGCCCCTCCCTTTCCCGACTCAGCGATCGCTGGCTCAGCGGCCCTTGCCGCGGCGTTGACGCTGACCGTCGATGCTCCGGCGCGGCCAGGGCATCGACGGCCGGCATGCCGGGTATTCTCAGGCGTCAAACCGCAGTTTACGCAGCACGGTCTGCAGAATGCCGCCGTACCGGTAGTACTCGAGTTCAACGGGTGTATCAATACGGACGCGGGCCGAGAAGGACTTCGTCGAACCGGGCGACGTCGCAGTTACCTTGATCAAGCAGCGGGGACGGAGTTCGTCGCCGAGTCCTTCAAAGTCGTATTCTTCCTCGCCGGTCAGGCCGAGAGACTGCCAGGTCTGGCCATCTGTGAACTCCAGCGGAACGACTCCCATTCCGACGAGATTGCTGCGATGAATCCGCTCAAAGCTGGCCGCAAGTACGGCCCGCACTCCGAGCAGATACGTGCCCTTGGCTGCCCAGTCGCGACTGCTGCCGGTTCCGTATTCGGCTCCGGCGATGATCACCAGCGGAGTGCCCGCTTCGCGATATTTCATGGCCGCATCGTAAATCGTCATCTTGGGGCCGTCGGGCAGGAAACGCGTCCAACCGCCCTCAACTCCCGGAACCAGGTTATTGCGAATTCGGATGTTCGCAAACGTACCGCGAATCATGACGCGATCGTTACCGCGGCGCGAGCCGTAGCTGTTGAAATCCGCCGGGGCAACTCCGTGTTCGACAAGATATCGGCCCGCGGGGCTGTCTTTCGCGATCGAGCCAGCGGGCGAGATGTGGTCCGTCGTGACGGAGTCGCCGAGCAGCGCCAAGACGCGCGCGGAGCGGATGGGTGGTGCCGGAGTTGCCTGTTCCGAAACATCGTCCATAAAAGGCGGACGCTGCAGATAGGTGCTCTTCTCGTCCCACGCGTACAGGTCGCCGGAAGCGACCGCAATCCGGTTCCATTGCTCATTCGAGTCGAACGCGCCGGCATAGCGCTGCTGGAACATCTCGGGGCGGACGAATTTCTCGGCCGCGTCATCGATTTCCTGCTGCGACGGCCAGATTTCCTTGAGGTAAACAGGTTTTCCGGCCTGATCGGTTCCAAGGGGTTCGCTCGTTAAATCGATGTCCGTTGTTCCGGCCAGGGCATAGGCGACAACCAGCGGGGGGCTCGCGAGATAATTCGCGCGGACGAGCGGGTTCACGCGTCCCTCGAAATTGCGGTTGCCGCTCAGCACGGCCGAAGCGACGAGATCGCCTTCCGAGATGGCGCGGGCCACCGGTTCAGGCAACGGGCCGCTGTTGCCGATGCAGGTCGTGCATCCGTAGCCGACGTTGTAGAAGCCGAGCTTCGCGAGCGGTTCCGACAGCCCTGCGCTGTCCAGGTAATCGGTGACCACCCGAGACCCGGGAGCGAGGCTGGTCTTCACGAACGGTTTCACGGCCAGGCCGCGGTCGACAGCTTTCTTGGCGAGCAGGCCCGCGGCCAGTAGCACCGACGGATTGCTCGTGTTGGTGCAGCTGGTGATCGAGGCAATGACGACGGCGCCGTGGCCGATTACGCAGCTTGCCTCCTCGGCTTGGACCGTCGCGGTGCGAGCGGTTGCTGCGGCGTCCAATCCGAAGCCTCGCTGGGCGACAGGGGCGGCGAGCGACTCGCGGAAGGTCCGCTTCATCGCGGCCAGCGGCACGCGATCCTGCGGACGCTTCGGGCCCGCCAGAGACGGTTCGACCGTGCCCAGGTCCAGAGTCAACGTCTTGGTGAACTCGGGCGTCGGGCTGGCGTCGGTGCGGAAAATACCGAGTTCCTTGGTGTAACGCTCCACTACTTCGACCTGCTTGGGGTCGCGTCCCGTGCGGCGCAGGAAATCGAGTGTTTCGGCATCCAGCGGGAAGAAGCCCATCGTGGCGCCGTACTCGGGAGCCATGTTCGCGATCGTGGCGCGGTCGGTCAGCCGCATGGAGCTGACGCCGGATCCGAAGAACTCGACGAACTTGCCGACCACGCCCTCGCGTCGCAGCATCTGCGTGACGGTCAGCACAAGGTCCGTGGCGGTCACTCCAGGCCCGAGTTCGCCCTTGAGTTCCACGCCGACGACCTGCGGCATCAGCATGTAAAGCGGCTGGCCGAGCATCACCGCTTCCGCTTCGATGCCGCCCACTCCCCAGCCCACAACGCCCAGTCCGTTGATCATGGTCGTGTGGCTGTCGGTACCGACCAGGGTGTCGGGAATCGCCACGGGACCGAGCTGATCTCCGCGGACAAAGACACCCTCGGCGAGATACTCGAGATTCACCTGATGCACGATGCCGACATTGGGAGGCACGACGCGGAAGTTGTCGAACGCCTGCTGGCCCCACCGCAGAAACTCGTACCGTTCACGGTTCCGCTCGAATTCCAGGTCAACGTTCTTTCGCAGCGAATCGGCCGCTCCGAAGAAATCGACCTGCACCGAATGGTCGATGACCAGGTCGGCGGGAATCAGCGGATTGATCTTCTTCGCGTCGCCGCCGAGCCGGCGCATTGCGTCTCGCATGGCCGCCAAATCCGCCACCGCCGGCACTCCCGTGAAGTCCTGCAGAACGACGCGGGCCGGCTTGAAGGGAAGCTCGATTTCCGGCAGTTCGCCTGAACTCCACGCAGCCGTGTTCCTGACGTCGTCCGCGGTCACGCTGAATCCGTCGCAATTGCGCAGGACGGCTTCGAGCAGGATGCGGATCGAGAAAGGCAGGCGTGAGATACGGCCGAGACCCTGGTCTTCCAACCGCATGATGCGATAGATGCCGAGCGGACCTCGCGGCGTTTCGATCGTATCGCGTGCGCCGAACGGGTTGAAAAGGGTGTTTGCAGCGGTCATGGACGTGTGGCTCCAGCGGTCAATGTCGTGAGGGGATACTGTCAATGTCGTGAAAAGCGGGCGTCGCCGGACTTCGATCGGACAGTGGAGACGGCGTTCTCGGTGCTTGCGGATAACGGCGGCTCATTGCTCGCTGCCGAAGTTCAGCCGCAGCTGCGCATCCTCGCGTCTGGCCTCCGGATTCAGTTCCTGGTAGAGCAGGCTGGGCTGAATGTCCCGGTTATTCTGGTACTTATCGCTGCGGTACTCGATGTAATCGCCGATGATCTGGTGGTAGAAAATCTGGCAGATCGGTACGCCGGGATAGATTCGCACCGGCTGAACCGCGAACATCTCAAGCGTCCAGTAGCCCTTGAATCCGACATCCCCGAACCCGGCCGTTACGTGCACAAACAAACCGAGCCGGCCGATTGAGGACCGTCCTTCAATCATCGGAACGAGGTTGTGCGTCTCGGTGCGTTCCCGAGTCCGCGCCAGGTAAAGCTGATTGGGGCTCAGTACCAGTCCGTTTTCGGGAATGCGAGTCCGGCGGAAACGGTTGGCCTGCCGCATGTCCAGAACGACCTCTTCGTACACGAGCACTTCGTCGTGCAGGGTCAGGTTGTAGCTGTTCGGATTCAGGTTCTTCTCGTCAAACGGATCGATGACGATGTTCTTTCCGAGACTGCTTCGAATCTCCTCGCCGGACAGGATCATATTTGGGTTCCGTTGCTCGCCTCGTGCCGGGAAATCGCGACGAATCGGGACGGGGGTCCGCCGTGTCCGCCGGCGCGGAATCACCGGCCTGCCGTCTCAGGTCAATCGGATGAATCCGGACTTACGCCCACGCGGGGGCAGTTCTTCGCCAGGGAACACTGATCGCACAGCGGCCGCCGCGCTTTGCAGACCTGCCGACCGTGGTGGATGACCCGATGAGAATAATCGATCCACTCCTTCTTCGGAAGCAGTTGCATCAAGTCCTGTTCGATCTTGACCGGCGTATCCTCTTTCGTCAGACCCAGACGCTGGCTGATGCGGTGCACGTGCGTGTCGACCACCACGCCGCTGGCTATTCCGAAAGCCGTGCCCAACACCACATTGGCCGTCTTGCGCCCGATGCCGGGCAGCGTCACCAGAATTTCGATGTCCTGCGGCACCCGGCCGCCGAATTCATCGGTCAGACGCTGCGACAGTTCGTGGATGCTCTTGGCCTTGTTTCGAAAGAACCCGGTGCTCTGGATGATCCGCTCGATGTCGGTTCGTTTGGCAGCGGCCAGATCGGCCGGCGCCGGGTATCGCTTGAAAAGCTCCGGAGTTACCTGGTTCACCCGCTCGTCCGTGCACTGCGCCGAGAGAATTGTCGCCACGAGCAATTGAAATGCGTTCTCGTGCTTCAATGCGCATTCGGCCTCGGGATATGCCTTGCGCAGAAGGCGAACCACGGCGGCAGCGTGCTTGCGAAGTCCCTTGTCGTCCAGTTCCTGCATGACCAGTTGTCCTCATCGACTGCGGATCTGTCGCAGCGCTTCGTAGGCGCCGACGGCCACCGAGGCTGCCAGATTGAGGCTGCGGACTTCCGGCCGCATGGGAATCCGCAGGCATCGTTCCGCGGCCCCCTCGACCAGCGACTTCGGCAAACCTCGCGACTCGCTCCCGAAAACCAGCACATCCTGCGGGTGGAAATCCGCTTCCCAGTACTCGCGCTGCGCGAACTTCGAAAAGTACCAGTATCGCTGCGAGGCGACGGTATCGACCAGCTCGCGCCAATCGTCAACCGCCTTCCAGTCCAGAAACTCCCAGTAATCGAGTCCCGCGCGGCGCAACTGCCGATCTTCGAGCCGGAATCCCAGCGGGCGGACAAACCACAGCCGAGCTCCCAAGGCGACGCAGGTCCGGCCGATGTTGCCCGCGTTCTGGGGGATTTCCGGTTCGTACAGCACGATGTTGAGCAGCGGCGGTTCGTTCACATCATGGGGATAACACGTCACCCGCTGTTCGTCAAGAATCGGGATTGCCGGCTCACCATCGCTCGGAAACAATACCCACGGTATATTCGCTGCCCGCGACATACTCGCCGGAAGCGTCAAGATTGACGTTCCAAGCCACCCGTTCCGCCACAGCCCGGCTGGGCTGGAGTACCTCGATGCAGTTGCCCCGCAATCCAACTCGCCCGGTCCGCATCGGCTCGATCACGATCGGCGCAGGCCATCCGATCGCAGTCCAGAGCATGACCGCAACCCACACGCAGGATATCGATGCCACGGTTGCGCAGGTGTCAGCCCTGGCGGCGGCCGGAGCCGACGTCGTTCGCATCGCGGTGGACAGCCAGAAGGACGCCGACGCGCTTCGCGAAATCCGCCGGCAGTCCACGGCAAACCTGTCGGTCGACCTGCAGGAGAATTATCGACTCGCTTCTGCAGTGGCTCCCTCGGTAAACAAGATCCGATACAACCCGGGGCATCTGTACCATCACGAGCGCCAGCTGCCGTGGCAGGACAAAGTCCGCTTCATCGCGGACGTCGCCGCCCGACACGATTGCGCACTGCGCGTCGGCGTGAACTGCGGCAGCGTTGATCCGGCCAAACGGGAACGCTACGCGGAAGGCGACTCCCTGTCCCCGATGCTCGAAAGCGCGCTGGAACACTGCGAACTCCTCGACTCTCTCGGCTTCACGAGATACTGCGTCTCTTTGAAAGACTCCGATCCGCTGCAGGTTATCGAAGTCAACCGCCGGTTTGCCGAGCAGCGTCCCGACGTGCCGCTGCACCTGGGAGTCACCGAGGCGGGAATGCCGCCCGACGGTGTGATCAAGACGCGCATTGCGTTCGAGCAACTGATTAGCCGCGGAATCGGAGACACGATTCGCGTGTCCCTGACGGTTCCCAACGCGCGCAAAGCGGAGGAGATCTCGGCCGCACGCCAGATCCTGGAAGATATCGCGGCGGGACGCGTCCGCAGCGTCGTCGACTACGGATTGAAAGCGCTGAACATTATCTCGTGCCCCAGCTGTTCGCGAGTCGAGAACGAAGCGTTCGTCGACCTTGCCGCACAGGTGCGCGACATGACCCGCTACGCCCAGGACCATGCGATCACGATCGCGGTCATGGGATGTCGAGTAAACGGTCCCGGCGAAACCGACGACGCCGACTTGGGACTGTGGTGCGGCCCGAACCACGTGAACCTGAAACGGCGCGGCCAATCGCTCGGAGCATTCGCGTATGCGGACATTCTGCCCCGCCTGAAGCAGGAATTGGACGCTCTGATCGCGGAGCGCGGTGCAACGGGACGCTGAACAACTGCTACGCTCAGAACGGACGCTCGGAATTGCACCCGCCGTTCCATCGGGTGTTTTGCCCCGCC
>CAIPEB010000642.1 GCA_903863885.1 uncultured Planctomycetaceae bacterium
GGAAATCCCGGCCATCGACCCGCCGCCGGCAAGGCCGGTCAAGCCGTCGAATCGACCGCTGTTGAGCATTACAAGACGGGAGTCGTCAAGCGACCGCACCAAGGGCAGCATCGCGACGGCGTGTCGAAATACCGGTCCGTCCGGCGTCTCGTTCAACAGGCCCCACATCACAACGCTTGGATGGTTCCGATCGCGGCGGATCATATCGCCGATTTCGTGATCGAACCGCTCCTTCATCTTGGGCGAGTCTGCGAGGAACCATCCCGCAAACGATTCTTCGTAGATCATGAACCCCAGTTCATCGCACAGATCCAGCTGGTAGCGGGCCGGCACCGAGCAGAAGAAGCGGATTGCGTTGAACCCCATCATCTTCATCTGCATCATCTCGCGCCGAGCGAGGTCCGGGTCGTGCGGCCAGTGCAGTCCGATCGGGTAGATTGTCGCCGTGTGTGAACTCTTGAGAAACACCCGCCTGCCGTTGAGTTGGAAGCAGCCGTCGGCAAACCGGAAATCGCGGAAGCCGCAAGTCGTGGAGCACTCGTCCAGGGAAGGACTGCCGTCGGCTCGAACCCGCGAGGTGACGCGATAGAGATAGGGATCGTTCAACTCCCACAACCGCGGCTGACCCACTCGCACCTGGGCCTTGACGCACGTGTCGCCTGGCGGGAATTCACGCGACAGGGTTGCGGCATCCAGCGCCTGGCCGTTCGTCGCGGGGGCAATGGTCAGCGTGATTCGCCCGCGGATGCTGGTTGCCGAAGCGTTGCGGATATTTGCCTCGACTTCAACAACTCCCGTCTTCCAGTCCGGGCGCACCTTCAGATCCTCGACTCGCGCAATCGGCGCGAGGATCAACTCGACCGAGTCCACGATCCCGCCCGGATTGAACGTGAGCCCCGGGTGGAACGGTTCCGCTTTGGCGTAATGGCACGTTTCGGCCAGGACGATGCCGTCGATCCGTTCGTTGTTCGGATTGAGGATCCGCACCGCCAGCAGGTTGGGCTTTTCGGGTTTGATGACGTCGGTGACATCGAGAACGAAAACGCCTTCGCCACCTTCGTGCCCGCCGACACGCTGTCCGTTGAGCCACACCTCGGCCAGATAATCGACAGCCCAGAAACGCAACAGGCAGCGTCCGCCGGCGTGCGGATTGGCGGGGGGCGTGAAATCGCGCCAGTACCAGGCCACGCCATGGTATCCGGGAAACGCATCCTGCATGATCCACGGCACCTTCGTCGGTTTCGCCCCGGCCTCCGGCTTCTCCCACCATTTTTCTTCGCGACCCGCGTTGCGCGGATCGGGTGCGAGCAGCCAGGTGCCGTCCAGCGACAGCACGCTGCCCGATTTCACACCGTCTGATTCAGCGCCGTCATCCGGCGCGGCGGCATTGCTCGGCGCGGCGCCCAGCAGAGCCGCGAAGGCGAATACGTGCACGATCACGGTTAACGATGTGGTCCGCCGCTCGCTCATCATGATGCTCCCGTGTCCTGGACCGCGGCTTGTCCACCCGTACGAGCCGCGAGTCCGCATCATTAGCGCGAGTGTTCTCCATCCGTGTCAATCCGTGGCCTCTGCCGCGTGATGCCGGATGCCGGATGCCGGTAGTCGGTAGTCGGTAGTCGGATGAACGGCCGTCTTTCTCCAGACTCCAGACTCCAGACTCCGGACTCCAGACTCCAGACTATTTCCCCAGCGTCTTGCTCAGCTCAATCGCTTTGCCGCGCATCAGGAAGACACCTTGAGTGCCGTCGAGTGCAGCGGTCAGGAAGGTCCGGGCTTCTTTCAGATGCTGCGGATCCCGGGCGTAGAAGTCGGCCAGAAAGAAGCTGAGATCCGCAGTGACATGGGGACTCAGGTCCAGCGCACGGTTGAGCAGCAATCGAGCTTCGGTTCGCTCGCCGCGTTTTGCGCAGAGCCATCCCAGCAGGCCGACCATGACGGGATCGGCCGAGAATTCGAGGGCGTTGCGCTGCGCCAGGTCCATCGCCTGTTGAGGCACTGCTTTCGAGTCGCGGCACGCAAGGGCCATCGCGAGCAGATGACCCGCTGTCGCCTGACGCCGCAAGTCGTTTTGCTTGCCGACTTCTTCGAGGGCACGTTGCAGGATATCAACTGCGGACGCGTAGTCTCCCTTCATGAGCAGGGCCTGTCCGCGCGGGAGCAGGTAATCGCTGGCCTGAGCGCCAAGCGCTTTGGCCTGATCCAGCGCCGCCAGAGCGCCTTGCGGATCGCGGTTGAAGAGTCGCCAGTCCGCTTTCCAAAGCTGGGTCAGCGGGTTTTTCGCATGTGCTTGTTCGGCTGCCTCAATGGCCTTGGCGGCCTCGTCCATCCGGCCGGCTTCAAACGCGAGTTCGGCTCTCAGGATCGCCGCAGGGGTTGCGCCCCGGTCGATCTTCTCGACCTCGTCCAGCAGCTTATTCGTTTCATCCGGCGAGTTCATGCGATAGTGCGTGCGGGCCAGACGAATCAGAACGTGCGGATTCTGCGGGGACAGTTGTCGAACGGCGGCGAGCATCCGCTGCGCGTCGGCCCATCGCTGCTGTTGTTCGAATACGGAGGCCGAGAGATCGAGGACCGTCCATGCGAACGACTTTCGCTGCTGCTCGTTCCATGCGTTGGGCAGCGGCATCGTGGCCGCCCGTTCGAAATGAGCTGCCGCGTCGGCCCAGCGGTTCTCCGATACGGCAACCTGTCCCAGCGTAAGCGCCACCTGGGCGTCCTGCGGTTGCCGCGCGCTCAATTCCTCGAGCTTGTGCTTGGCTTCCGGCACTTTGCGATCGGCCAACAGGAGCCAGACCAGAACGAGGTCGGCGGGCGGAAGTGAAACATCGGTCTTCCGCAGTTCTTCCAGCTTCTGGACCGAACGCTCCGTGTCTCCGGACCGATAGAGTTTGATTGCTTCATTCAGAACGGGCGATTCGTGACGGCGGAGTTGCTCGTTTGCGGCTTGCGGAATCGGCGATGTCTGCGGCAAAAGCGAGACGACGTCGGCGATTGCACGATCCCCAAGGCTGGTCGCGAGCAACGTCAATGCGAGCAGGGCGGGCGCGCCGATCGGTAACGACCGGTTCATGCGGACTTTCTCCGCCTGCGCGCATACGCTCCCGCCAGAAGCAGAGAAACGGCGCCCAGGGTCAGCGTGCCCGGTTCGGGAGCTGAAGCACTCCAGGCCAGACCGTAATTTACGTTCGTCAGGCTCCCGTAGGTGTTGGCTCCATAGTACACCTCGATGCCGTACTGCGAAGTGGTCGGCAGCAGAAACGAAAGCAACTCGGCCGTGTTGTAGAGGCTCTTCGACTCGGAGATCACGTGGTGGTTCAATATGTCGATGACTCGCAGCGTAAGATCCGCTTGGCCATCGTCCGTATAGCTCGTCGCGATCGGATCGAAGGTCCGGTTGCGGAACCAGTTCAGCGTCACGTTGAACAGCGTGTTTGCCTCGAGCAGGCCGCCGATCGTGTAGAGATTGGTGCCGCCCAGCAGCACGTTCCCGAGATCCCAGCCTCTGGCGGAAACGACGCCGAGGTTTCCGTTAGCCAGGCCGAGCACGTCGCGGGTCCCGCCCGTGAGGTACTGGTCGAAAGCGCGATCGAGGTTGAGCTTGCCGGCGCCGCTGGCCCAATCCAGGGACTGCGTTGTGGTCACGCCGCCGTAGCCGTTGGAGTTGGCGACCTGGCCATTGCTCCAGCCCGTGATCTTGTCGGCGCTGTTCATGAGCACCGACTTTACGACCAGAGTATTCCGCGAGGCTGCGTTTCCGGCCAGCGCGGGCGTGTTGTAGCTTGCGCTTTTGACCAGTGCCGTAGCGCCGGCGACGATCGGCGAGGCAAAACTCGTTCCGGCAAGTCCGTCTGAGTAGGTTGTTGTGCTTGCACCTCCGTTGGATGATCCGGATAGGCTGGTGTTGTTGCCTCCCGTCTGGCCGCCGTAATACGCTCCCGTGAGATTGGTCCCCGGCGCGGCAATATCGACGGCGGCCCGTACGCCAGAGATAACCTTATTTTGGATCGGATCAAAAAAGTCCATCGGTCCGCGACTGCTGAAACTCGCCACCGCGTCGTACGAGTTGTTGCCGCCGTTGTTTAGTGCAGCAACCGTGATCGCGTTGTATCCCGATCCCGGAAAACCTATCGAGTTCGTGCTCGGCCCTGCGTTACCCGCCGAGACGACGAAGGTCGTTTGAGAGTTCTGGGCCGCGAATCCGTCCAGGACAACGGCATACGCATTATTGCCGGCGGGTGAAGTCCCTCCCCAACTGCTGTTGATGACGTCGGCCGTTCCGAAGTAGGGCGAGTAACCCCCAACGAAGGAGTTGGGGTCGAAATTGAAACTAAGCGCATAAGCGCTTCCGGCCCATGTGCTGGTAATCGCGCCTGAGCGCAGGTCAGTGCCCGGCGCGATTCCGGTTTGCCATGCTCCCCCGCCGACCGCCGTGCTCCTGCCGCCGATCATTTGTCCGACCCAGGTTGCGTGGCGATCGTATAAGTCGGCCGTGGTGTTGCCCCATGCGGCGACGGAATTTGCATAGCTGGTTACGTGCGCGAGCGATTCGTGGCCATTCCAGATATGGCCCGCTTCGACATTGGCGGTGATCGTTCCCTGACCGGTAAAGCCGGCGTTATAGAAGCGATTGGCACCAATCAAGCTGCTCACACTGGTGCCCGACGCATAAGTGCCAGGCACATTGGTAACCAGGTCATTCTCGCCGGACTGTCCCCGCACCATGTCAGGCGAGCAAAAGCCGATCAGAGTCAGAATCAGTACGAGCCACGGCAAGTGCTTTGCAAGTCTCATTATTCACCAATCGCCTATCGGAGGTCCTGGCGCCGAGGAGTGGCCTGCGCGACAGACCGTCGCCCCACATCAAAGCCATCAGGGAAAATCTGACACCTGTGCGGGGGGATGTTGCACTCAAACTCGATTAGATTTACCGCCGCTCCCCCTGTCAACTGATTTCGCATTAATTCATGCGCACGCCAGAGTGGGGGTTGGTGGATTGGCCCGAATACGGGGTAATGCCATGCAGAAGCCGAAGTTCGGAGGCGGGATGCCAGATGCCGGATGAGACGAGATACGCCGACGACCGAAGCTTGAGTTGTACCCGTTCAGATGCGAAGCTGTTCCGTCAACCGTCGTTTACAACTCGCCAGATTTCGCGCAACGCCGACGGAGTTTGGCTCAACAGCGCCAAATAGCTGAGCAGCAGCAGGCACAGTCCGATCGCAACTTCAACCTGAAA
>CAIPEB010000643.1 GCA_903863885.1 uncultured Planctomycetaceae bacterium
AGAATTGCTCGCGACGCAGGTCGATCGCGGATGCCGGTGTTCGGTGTTTGGATGCCGGTAGTCGGTAGTCGGTAAGAAAACTGCATCTTTGTTTTCCTCCGGACTCCAGACTCCAGACTCCAGACTCCCTCTTCCCCTCCGTCTCGCCGCTTTCGCGGGTTTCGCTTATCTTGATGGGAGTTGAGGGAGCCGACTGGTATTCGCATTCGGGAGCGGAAAGACCATGCGACACTATTTGCTTGGATGCCTTGTGTCCGCCGCACTTGGCGCTGGGCTCGCCACGTGGGCGTTGCAGGGGGCCTCGAAGTCTCAAGTGCAGGCTCAGGAGCCGGTGCTGCGTTTGGCTCCGCCGGCAGATTCCGATCCGGTTCGCGGTGTTTCGGCGAATCCACAGGCCGTGTCTCCGTCTTACCTGCCGAATCCCCAGCCGGTGGACGCGGACCCGACGTTGAGCGAGTTCACACCCGAAGAACGCGTCAACATCTGGGTGTACGAGAAAGCGAACCGCGGCGTGGTGCACATCATGACCAAGGCCGCGTCGGGAGACAGCTTCTTTTCGCTGGAGGAACCGGCCGAAGGATCGGGTTCTGGTTCGGTGCTGGATCAGCAGGGACACATTCTCACGAACTTCCACGTCATCGAAGGGGCCAGCGAGATTCGCGTTACGCTCTTCGATGGCCAGTCCTACGATGCGAGCCTCGTGGGACGGGATACGGCCAACGACGTGGCGGTGCTGAAGATCGACGCGCCCCGCGACTTGCTGTTTCCGATCGAGTTGGGCGATTCGTCCGCGCTGCGCGTGGGCCAGCGAGTTTTCGCGATCGGCAACCCGTTTGGCTTGGAGCGAACGCTGACAGTTGGAACGCTTTCCAGCCTCAACCGGCGTCTGCCTTCGCGCACGGGCCGCGATATGAAGTCGATTATTCAGGTGGACGCGGCGCTGAATCGCGGGAATTCGGGCGGGCCGCTGCTGAACAGCCGCGGTGTGCTGATCGGCATGAACACGGCGATCGCCAGCAGCACGGGCGAGAACACGGGAGTCGGCTTCTCGATCCCAGTCAATACGGTCAAACGAGTGGTTCCTCAGTTGATCGATCGAGGTCGAGTCATCCGGCCCGTCATCGGCATCGCCAGCGTGTTCGAATCGAAGCAGGGGCTGGTCGTCATCGAACTTGTGCCCGGCGGGCCGGCCGAACGCGCCGGGCTGCGCGGCTTCCGCCTGATGCGGAAGAAGGAGCGGCGAGGCCCGTTCGTGTACGAACGCCAGTACGTCGATCGCGAATATGCGGATATCATCGTGGCCGCCGATGGCAGGCCGGTTCGCACCGGCGATGAACTGATGGATCTGGTCGAAAGCAAGAAACCGGGCGACCGGCTGACCGTGCGGGTACTGCGGGAAGGGCGGGAACTGGACGTGGCGATAGTGCTCGGATCGAATGATGGTCACGGTGTCGAATAACGGAGTGGCTCGCGCGGGGCGACGAGGCAATTTATTCGTTCGCGACAATGGAGAATGCGTGTGAAACTTGGCGATACTTTCATCGAAGATACGTTTGCCGAAGCATTCGGCATGCGTTACACGCGGGCGATCATCACGGCTGACGACGACTACTGGCTCGAAGCGGCGATCCGCGAGGTGACGGGCTACAGTGCCTCGGTGATCGCCTGCGACGCGGAGACGGGCGTCGAGCGGCATCTTTCGCCTCAGGATACGCCCGACGGCCGGCCGGGCGCCGCCGTGCTGATTTTCGGTACGTCCGTCGCGGCCCTGGGCAAGGCGGTCGCGAATCGCACGGGCCAGTGCATCATGACCTGTCCGACCACCGCCGTGTACGACGGGCTGAACGACGGCGCGGAACGCATTCCGCTGGGCAAGCACATTCGCTACTTCGGCGATGGTTACCAGAAAAGCAAACTCCTCAACGGCCGCCGCTACTGGCGGATTCCCGTTATGGACGGCGAATTCGTGGTCGAGGAAAGCCTCGGCGTGAACAAGGGGGTCGCCGGCGGAAACATCATCCTGCAGGCCGTCAACCGGGCGTGCGGACTGGCTGCGGCGCGTCGGGTCAGTGAGTCGCTTGCGGAAATGCCGGGAGTCATCACACCGTTTCCGGCCGGAGTCGTGCGCAGCGGGAGCAAGGTCGGTTCTCAGTACAAGGCATTGCCCGCCTCGACCGCCGATGCATTTTGTCCCACGCTGCGCGGGCGGGTCACGTCCCGCGTGCATCCGGATGCTCATTGCGTGTATGAAATCGTGATGGACGGAATTGACGAGGCGGCCGTGTCGAGGGCGATGGCCGTGGCCATGCGATCCGCCGCCGGCGAAGGTGTCGTTGTCGTTACGGCCGGCAACTACGGCGGAAAACTCGGCAAGTACCAGATTCAACTCAGAACCCTGCTGTAGTCCCCATCGCCCGCATCGAGCGGCCCCGGGAATTCGCGGGAAGAACACGATTTCGGGCCGAAAGAAGGAAGCCGACAAAAGGAAGACCATGGACACTCTTCGACGTCAGACTCGCTTGGCTGCGTGGCGACTGAATCTGGCTCGATTCCTGTCCACAGCGCCCTGGACGCTGGCCGCTGCGTTGTCGGTGGCCGTCGCGGCACTCGCTCTGCCCAAGATACTGCCCGTGAGTCTGAACGCCCGCTCCTGGCTGATCGGCTGGACGATCGGTTCGCTGCTGGCCGGAATTCTCGCGGCGATCGCGTATGCCTGGCTCACTCGCCGCAGCACGCTCGATGCGGCGATCGAAATCGACCGCCGCTGTGGTCTCAAGGAGCGGGTCTCCAGCGCGATGGCCATTGCGCCGGGCGAAGCCGAAACAGCGGCCGGACGCGCGTTGCTGGCTGATGCCCAGCAGCGCGTGGATGGTCTCGAACTCCGCGCCGCGTTTCCGTTGCGGGTCCGCTGGCCTGCGCTCGTGCCGCTCCTACCCGCAATGCTCGGCGCAGCGATCGCACTGATGCTGCCGGACGCCGTGCGATCCGGTTCACAGGCCTCGGCCGGCGATCTGGCCTCGCAACAGAAGATCCAGCGATCCGCCAAGCAGCTCAGCCGCAAACTGGCCGAGCGAGTCGCGAAACTCGAGGATAAAGGCGACCCGCAGGCCGAAGAACTGTTGAAGCAGTTGCGCAAGGCCGCGGATGATCTGGCTCGCCGCAAGGAAGTCGATCGCAAGCAGGCGCTGGTCAAGATGAACGAGCTTGCCAAGCAAATCGAAAAACGGCGCGAGTCAATGGGCGGCGCCGAAGAGCTGCAGCGGCAGTTGGAGCGGCTGAAGGATTTCGAGAAGGGGCCCGCCGATCGAATCGCGGAAGCCTTGCGGCAGGGGGATGCAAAAAAGGCACTCCAGGAACTTCAACGACTCCAGGAACAACTGGCATCCGGAAAACTCTCCGATCAGGAAAAACAGCAGCTGGCCAGCCAACTCCAGGATCTCCAGCGCAAGATGCAGCAGGCTGCCGATCAACATCGTCAGGCAATGGAGGATCTGCAGCGCCAGATCCAACAGAAACTGGCCGAGGGAGACCGTGAGGCCGCGGGTAAACTGCAGAATAAGCTCGACGAAATGCGGAAACGCGAGGAGGCAATGAAGCGGCTGGAAAACATGGGCCAGTGTCTGAAAAACGCCGGGGAATCGCTCAAGAAGGGCGATGCCAAGAATGCTTCGGCTCAGCTGAAACAAGTCGCAGAGCAACTCGACAAACTGCAGTCCGAGAAACAGCAGATGCGCCAACTCGAAGAACTCGAGGATGAAATCGACGACGCCAAGAACGCGATGATGTGCGAACACTGCAGTGGCGAAGGCTGCCAGGAATGCCAGGCGGGCGCCCCCGAAGGCATGCTGACCGAGGAATCAAAACGCGTGGGCGACGGATTGGGCGAAGGAAAAGGTTCCGGCGACCGGCCGGAAACAGCCTCGAAAACAGAGTCGGTCGATACTCAGGTGCGCGTCCAGCCTCGTGCCGGCGAATCTGTGCGGATCGGCGAAGCGGAAGGGCCGAACCGCGCAGGCATTTCGCAGCAACAGGCCCGCGAGGCGATTACCAATGCGCTGGGCGAAGAGGCGGAACCGATTTCCGAACAACGCCTGCCCCGCGCCCAGCAGGACCACGTGCGCCAGTACTACGAACTGCGCCGTAAAGGCGATTAAAAACCGCCCAGTTGTCCCGCCGGACAAGCCCGGAGCAAGACAATCACGGGTCTACCATGCGGCCGGTGGGCATCTCCCTGCAGATTTCGAATTCACGCACCGGCTATAAGCCGTACGTCCGTCTGCGCTCCCATTTCATCGGCTTGCCGAACAATTCATACATTTGACGCTTGGAGATCGGCAGGCGGAACCAAGGTCCATTCGGCGTCGGAGCCAGTTCGACCGGATCGTATTTGCAGAATTTCACAAGTTTGGGATGTTCTCCGCTGAAGGAGATCAGGGTGAAGCCACGGCGATAGCGGTCGTAGGTGGTCCCATCGGAGTTAGTGCCCGTGGAGTGTTCGAGCGACAGCTGGCCCACATCTGCGTGCGTCATTTCGATGGCCCGTACGACATGCCCATCCGGAAGTCGCACGCAAAGCGATGCCTGATGTTCCGGAGGACCGGTGGATTTGAACACCACTATTGACGTTGAAAGGTTATCACCAAAATTCAGATCCATGCGGTTGTAAAGAGCAACCCAGTGCTTGTTGGGGAAGGGAAGCGACAGATAAACGAGTACTCCGAAGGCCGTCAACACTATCGCGCACCACAACAGAGTAAACCCCACGATTTTCCAGGCCATCATCAGCCCTCCATTTCAAAACTGCGATTTCGATGCGAGCGCGACATGTCAGGTGCAATTCGTTCGTGCCCCCGATGCTTCGCGGGGCATCTCGCAAACGCTTCAGTACAGCCACGAGGTATCAGCGGGTTCAATCGGCTTGACCTCAGGACGCCAATCGCCGCTGGGGTTAATCGTTTTCTCGTAAAGCGAGTGGATGAAGAGCATCGACTCGGGTTTGACCGTGTGCAACTGACCGCCGGCATCCGTGCTGCCATTGGGAAACAGGTCGTACACGTCAAGGTCTACCCAACTCAAATCACGGACATAATGTGAACTGGCCGGCTGAATTCGGAGACTGTCTCCCTTGGCGAATGACTCGATGTTCCACCGATTTCGCAGGACGACCGGGTTAGGGAGCCTCGTTCGCTGTGTGTCGTACCCTCCTGGAGCCCATGATGCCTCGTCTTGAGTGTTCAAGAGATCGATAAACTGCGTTGCCGAATAAGGAGCCCAACTTTTTTCCTCCGCGGCGGTGAACCACATTTCGATTTTTTCACCAGTGATTTCCACATTGGCTTCCTCCTTCGCCATGTCCAGGGTGTAGGGCGATTCAAGGATGTCTTTGATTTCCTGGTCCAGGCCGTGGAAAGCCAGTTCGACGCCGCCGTGTCCTCGGGCGTATTCGATCATGGCGCGCAAGTTGAGGTGCTGCATCTGGAGATTGCTCATCCAGTGCCCACCGATCTCGCCGTGCCCGCCGGGCGAGCGGATTGTCGTGACGTCGGTGGTGCTTGCGGCAATGTAACGTGTTGCAGGAAACCATGTTCGGTCTTCGTTGGCCGCGTAGATGATGGCGGACGCTTTGACGTTGCTGCTCATGGTTGCCGTAACGTAAT
>CAIPEB010000644.1 GCA_903863885.1 uncultured Planctomycetaceae bacterium
CCGTGGGTTGAAACCCACGTCTACCTTCATGCTGTCGCTACGCGACTCCAACTTCTTCGAGCGAGATGATGTATGAACCGGATCACGATCAGCGACGCTCTGAAATCACAATTCGACGGTATCGACGTCCCGGTCGAGGTCGTGGACGCGGCGGGTCATAGGCTGGGCCATTTTGTTCCTGCAACCGTGCTTCCTCGGGATGAGTGCCCGTATTCGGCCGAAGAGTTGGACCGGATGCAACACGAACCCGGTGGACGATCACTCACGGAAATCTGGAAGGCGCTGGGGGCGAAATGACCTATACCGTGGTATGGAAGCCCGGGGCCGAAAGCGCCCTTACGCAGGCGTGGATCGAGGCGACCGATCGAAGAACCCTCACCGAAGCCGCTGATACAATCGATGCACTGCTGCGTGCGTCTCCCCTCGAGGTCGGCGAATCGCGTGCATCGCCCACGCGAATCCTCGTGGTTTCTCCGCTGGCGGTGTATTACGACGTTTCCGAAGATGACCGGTTAGTGACCGTGTGGGCGATGTGGCGGTTCAGGGAGCAGGGAGATGAACGATGAACAAAACGATGAGGGGAACGGTGCACGGCCGATCTGATGATCGCCTCGATCGCACCGGAGTTTGACCTGACGCTGGTCACACACAATATCGCGGATTTCCACAACGTGCCCGGCTTGCGATTGGACGACTGGCTGGCCCGCTGAGATCACCGTTTGGAAAGCACCGACTTGCTTCTCACCCGTGGGCTTTGGTCGGCATGCCTTGGGCGTCAGTTGCCGTTCACTTCTCTTTTTCCGAACGGCCGCGTTCCCGCCAAACCCGGACGATCAGGAAGATGCCGCCTGCGAAGCCGCCGAAGTAGCTTGCAACGTGCGCCCAGAGATCCACGATAAACGCAACATGCTTCTCCACTGGCACACGTTGGGCGAGCGGTCCAACAAGGATCACCCAACCGTTTGACGCAGCGACATAGCCGACCACTCCCGCTGCTACGGCCAAGATTGCCGTGCCTGCGAACAGGATCGATATCGGACGAACGAGCGATGACATATCGCGGGGCGGACGGCAGCCGGCTCTGGAAACTACGGCAAGCGGAATGCCGAGAATGGCTCCCACCCACCATGTGGCAATAACGCCCCAAACGCAAGCAAGAACGGTGGGATCCACTGAGGGGACAACGCGAGGATGCCCGATTGTGAAGTACTCGACGCAGATGCGGGCGGTGATCTGATCGTGGATCACGCCGTACGTGATACACGCCAGGACTGACAGAATGATTATCGAAAGCACTTGCATCGGGACGATCCCGTGAGATCTCGACTTCGACTCTTGCAGCCAGTGCATTCTTGCCGAAATCGCTTCAGAAATGTCGCCGTCACGTTCAACACAGTATGCGTTCGCAGTTTACCATAAGGGCGATCGAGCCGGTGCTTATTGAGGCCTTACAAGCGTCGGTGGGTGCGGGCCCTCGCATCGCCCACCGCCACCCCTCCGTCTTGTCCACACGCCGTCTCTGCCTCCCTTGTAGGAAATTCCCCGACAGAATGCGGGCCGTTGCGGGTGTATCATGGTCGGCGGTGAGCGAAGAAGTTCGCGCTCGGGTCCGCTGAGATGCCATGTGAAAATCGTCGGGCGAGAACAGCAACAGTCGAAGCTGGGCAGTGACGCCAACGGAGTGCCCATCGGTGATTGAGTTGAGCAAGGCGGAGTTTCTCCACAGACGGGTTTGTTCGCGGAGCGCAAAGTCGTCAGCGCCGGATTGCGTGTCGTCGAATTGTCGGCCTCCCCTGGAGAATCAACGATGAAGACGTTGTGTCTTCGAATGTTGGCGGTCGTGATTTTCGTCGCGGTGCTGTCGAGCCCTGGCATTGTTTTTTCGCAGATGAATGATGCGAAAGCGGCTCCGGAGCAGAAGAAAG
>CAIPEB010000645.1 GCA_903863885.1 uncultured Planctomycetaceae bacterium
ACAGTCGCACACCGTCAAGACGGTGCGCCGACCGGATAATCCCAGCGCGAGGTAGTGCGTATCCCCCGTCACATGATTGATATCTGCCTGGTGACGCCGAGCATCCAGGGCATTCCGCAGTCGCTGCCGCACTCCGTTGCTGTAACACGGCGCCTCATGCCAGATCGGCACCATGTCCGCAGGCAGATTAGCGGCAACGAGTCGAAAGATTGTCTCGATGCTGAAATTGCCCGCCGGCCTCGGCTTCCGGTTGAGAAAGACTACTCGTGTCACAATTGCCTGCCTGTTTAGCCCGCTTCAGATTCGTTCAACGGCTCCCGACTCAGGCCACCTTGCGTATCGCCAGGATGTGGCAGTGTTCCTGACCGGCCAAATAGAGAAGCTGTGCGGCCGCACCGAACGCGCGGTGCAATCGCAGTTTTCTCTTGGCCCACGCCAGAATCCAAAAGGGCGTCGGCCGAAACGGCCCAAGTGGCTGACCTGACGGGAGCGAAAAAAACTGCCCATACAGGGACGTGAACCGAGCCTGCGAAGCAGGGAGCGCCTCGCGCAACGATCGCCTGGAAATGCCCCACGGAACGGCAAGGAACTGGCGCCGGCCCGTCCACCCGTTCACCTTGACCTTCCATGCGTGCGGCAGCCAATTCACCCCCGGAACCGAAGGGATGTGCTGATCAAACGGCGTCGCCCATGTGGGTCCTGCAACGAGAAACAAGCTGCCGCCCGGCTTCACAACTCGAAACATCTCACTCAGCATGGCAGGCCGCACAGCAGGAGGTATGTGCTCCAGCATGCCCAGGTTCACGGCGATATCAAATTCTCCGCTGGCATACGGCATCCGCGTCGCATCTCCGGCCGTGAGTTCAAACCGCACCCCGGCTTCGCGCGCACGGGCCTCAGCGATCTGCCGGTCGATATGGTCCTCCCCCTCCTCGAACGTATCAATACCTACGGCCTCGACACCGAAAGCTGCAAGTTCTACGAGTAACGCCCCCGTCCCGCAGCCGATATCCAGCACTCGCATGCCCGGCCTCAGCCCCATATGCGATTTCATCAGCGACAAGTGCTTCGCGAAAGAAATCTCTCGATAGCGGCGAACAAACGCTTCACCATCGGCTGCATACTTGCGACGTATAAGCTCATGGGACGACACCATCAGAGTATTTCACCTTCGTTATGTGACGGAATACCCACGAAATCCCAGTCAATCTTCCGCGGCTTGAGGTTCTCGCTCCCCAATGAAACCACCAGGACCCTGAGGCGGTCGGTATATCTTCACCTCGACGCCATCTTCGCGTTTGAAGGTGAAACGGCTTTCCCAAGTGGTGCGCCGCGAAAATTCTGCGGCACCCTCAGCATCGCCATCAACTACCAGTGTTCTCGCTCCATTGTCGCGCAGAGCCTCTTCAATCTCGCTTGCGTCACCAGTTTCGGGAACTCCGAAGTACGGTTCATCCAACTGGTATGCGAGGTAAAGCGACTCGAAACTCACGCCGAGACTGGCAATGCCTCCCTGACATCCCTCATTCTTCATAGACACCGCAATCCTCCGCCATGTCCCCTGCAATCGCAACGCACTGTGCCCGAAGATGTACAGCGGAAACAAGCTTCCAGCGACAAACGATCCACTGACCACCGCTACTGCGATCTTACGGGATAACAAACTGACTCCGAGTCTCGCGGCACTTCGCCGAAACCAAATCGGACACAAGATGCCGCCATGCAGCACGCCCAGAGGAAACACGAATGGCCGAGTGTATCGGTCTTCCCAAAACACCAGCACAAACCCCGATGCATAGATGCCTGCGGTCGCCGCTATCCAAAAAGACCGACGCCGGCACACATTCCAATGCGGTCTCGACATGACAATCGGCGCTAGGAAGAACGCTGGAAGACACATCCCCAGAAAATCGTAGCGACCGATGGATGAGAAGATAGACTGTGTCGTCGCGTACGCGTACCTGACCTGATGCAGGAAATACGCTCTGCTCTCCCACGGTGACCATTCGTTGTACCTGAGCACTTCCGGGGTTTCCCAGACGCAGATCCGACCTTTGGCAATCGGCCTCAATCGCCAGATGTCATGGTCTCTGGGTTTATCTGGTGGCCCTATAATCGCATGCGCTGCACGTCCCGCCGTCGCGATCGTCAGTTTTCCGTGTTTTGCGCTCAGCACAGCAATCCAGGGCGCCACAATGATCAAAAATGCGCACATTCCCCGCAACCACGCAAGGGATGCTCGGCACGGGTTCCTGACTCCGTCGCGAGCGAGGATACGGTGGTAAGCCGTGAAAGTGAAATGCACCAGAAAAAACGGCAGAGCATAGGCTTTGGCAAGGTAAGCGAGTCCGGCCACGCCGCCGGCCAAGAGTTGAAACGCACTTCGGTGCACAAATCGGCGGGAAGCCGCTGCAGCACAATATGCCAACAGCATGGCTGCTAGACACACATCCGGCACAATGTCCTTCGTGGCCAACTGCGCAGCGTACACAGAGATCACGCACAAGCCGACCGCCCCCAGTGCCCCGGCGCGAGGCAACAGCGAACGCAGGAGGCAATAACTAGCGAGAACTGTCGCCGCCCCCCAGATGCCAAGCACCCATCGAGCCGCATGCACGCTATCAATACCGAGACATACCAAAGGCGCAATGCACCACGATAGAAGCGGACTCCAATAACTGGAGATGGAGTCGGCAATGCGTCCATCCGCTAAGTACTGCGCATTTCGGAGGTAGCATACAGCATCGGGATTCAACTGGTCCCGCCTCAAGTAGCCCAGCCAGACGGCAAGACCGATGTAGATCATCAGTGCTACTACGAGGCCGCTTCGTTCACATGCTATCGAGAAACGACGAGCCATTACAAATGCCTCACGCGTTCCGTTGCGTGCTGACACGCACGATGTCGAAGAATCCCACGAAATGCAGTGAACGGCCGAACCATGGATCGGCCCATCGCGGATAGAGCCCGAGACGCCGCACGACCACACGGGGTACGATGCCACACTCCCGAAACAACTCGTCCCACTGATTCTGCTCAAGATACCGGTAGGGCAGCGAAACACCATGCGGCGCGTTCCCGACATAGTCCATCCACTTCAGTGTGGAACGCGCAAACACTCCCTGCACAACATGGTCTTTGATCAATACGCCATGCCGAGCCACTCGCACTGCATCCTTCAGGAGGACGTCGGGAGTCTCCGTATGGTGCAATACATCCGAAAACAGCACGGTGTCAAACGCCCCGTCGCTGAAAGGCAACCGGCTTCCCTGAAAAGGCGTCACAGCGATTCTTGCTTGCGGTCGAACCAGAACGTCCACCCCCTGAATTGTCACGTCGGGCCTCTGGGCAAGGACCAGGGAGTCAATAATGCCGTCACCACACCCAACGTCGAGTACGGCGTGCCCTTCGGGCAGCAACGTGCTGAACCACTTCGCAAGCACCCTTACTCGACGTGAATGCACGGCCTTGCCGTGCACACGCCCCAGCGCTGCTGTGGCCAATCGCGTCCAGGCAGACCTTGGTGTGTCATTCTCGGATGCCGACATATTCAATCTTACCCCAGCAGATCCTCGTATGTTCCGACCGGAACAAGACATCCAGCGACTGAATAATCGTCGCCGACATATTCAGCCAGGCAAAATAAGTGTCTCGTTCGCGGTCAATCATTGTTGCTAATGCATCAGCCTTGCTAGACATCCGGCGGACGTAACTCTGCGTCAACGCCAGATGAACAACTCGCAAGAAAGGAGTCAGCCACGGCTCGACGATCACAAGGCGCCCGCCCGGCCGAAGCACTCGCGCGACCTCGCCGAGAGTTGCCGCCAGGTCGTCCGGCAGGAGAGGGAGGTGGTGCAACCCCCCCTGCACTATGACAATATCCCTGCTCTCGCGTTCAAACGGCAACTTCCGGCAGTCCGCGAGGTAAAGCACGGCTCCGCCGTCGTATTGCAGCAGCAGACGTTCGGAAAGATCAACGCCCTCAAGCCGTTCGAACCCCAATTCCGCAAGTGCACGCAGGCCATTTCCGCGACCGCAGAAGATCTCCACTATCTGCGAGTCCCTCGGCCACATCTGTGAGCCAAGCCGCTTGAGTCTGGTGCAGAATTTCCTGCGTTCTTCTGCGGGAGTTTCGAACCGCAAGTAGGCCGCTTCCCAGACAGCATCGCAACATGGCACTCCTTCACACATTCGTATTATCTCGGGTGTTGGCATCACGTGTTGTCCTTCGGACCGATCCGATGAGTGATATCGACGGCCAGACCGTTCGAGGCTGGGTTCATCATGAGCTCTTCTGAGACTGCCAGACTTCCAGGACCCGAAGCAATAGTGCAAACACCGCCGTCTGCAGCGCGCAACTGAGACTGAAGGCGCCTGCCAGAAGACGCGACCAGTGCAATGTGATATGCCGAGTTGACGCGTACTCACACGCGCCCGGCCAAAGCGAAAAGCCCGTCAGCACGAGAAAACAGGTGAGGATGAAGATCAGCGTCCGCCCTCTGAGTATGCCTGCAATCACAAAAGGCCAAAAGTCATTCGCGGCCTGTCTTCTTGGACCGAACGCCGCCATCTTGTGCGTCAGTGCAGTGGCCAACAGGAGCAACAGACCGAACGACCCCAGCAGATAGCACACAACGAAACGGTAGATCATCCACTCTTCCAGCCGCCGGTGCTGAAAGTAGAACTCCGTCGGGTTTGCCGCCAACAGCGAAAGCAAAACCATGCATAGTGCAAACAGAGAAAGCAACAGTCGCTCCGGTCGATAACATAAGATCCCGGAAAAAATCGTTTTCAGGAACCGCACCCCGTCCCGCAGTACACTCAGTTTGCTTCTCCCGATGCGTTCGCGATACGGCATTGGCACCTCGATAAGCCGCAAGTCGTTTAACAACGCTCGCGCGCTCATCGAAGGCGTGAAATGCAAACCGTCGGGCAGTGGATACAGCCATTTCAGCGAATCGCGCCGCACAACACGCATTCCGCTGGCGGTATCCGTGACCTGTCTCCCGCAAAGCAAGCCCAGCAATAACGCATAAAGTCGATTTCCCAGTCTGCGAATGCCCGGCATTTGCGACTGAGGGCCCATGCGCGATCCCAATACCACGTCTGCCCGCTCGGCCAGGCAAATTCGGCACATTTCGCCAAAACACATTGGGTCACAGGTTCCGTCGGCATCCAGAAACCCCAGCAGGCTCCCGCTGCCCTCCTGCCATCCGCACTTTATGGCCGCGCCGTAGCCCTGATTCTTTTCAAACACGATGACCTTGACATCAGCGAATTCCCTGGCAATCTCGGCCGTGCGATCAGTGGAACCGTCGCTGACAACGACGATCTCAACCTCTGAAAGCCCGGCCGCATTCTGGATATGCTCTCGACTGGCGAGGCAGCGGGTGATCGTTTCGCCAATTGCCTCTTCCTCGTTTAGTGCAGGAATGACAATGGTCAGGCTCCGCACACTCATCTCGCTTTCAGAAAGCCCGCTTTTGACTGGCTCTAATAATGACATTGTCAGCGTATCCTTGAACTCCGCCGCGACCATGAAGCACCGCGGGTCTCGCGGCCGTTCATCGACTGGATCGTCGCGGACTGCATGACGAACATACTATATCTGTGACACTCCGCGCTTGCCGTTCAGTTCCATTTGCCTTCGGCCGCCTACTGCAACCTGGAACTCTTCGCCTGAATCGCGTTCAGGAGTTCCTCGACCCTGGCCGCAGCGGCGTCGGCCGTAGCTTGGCTCACTCGTTCCCGTGCAGACCCGCCCAGTCGCAACCGCAGCCCGGAATCGCGAACCAGTTCCGCCAGACACTCCCCGAGCCTCACCCGGTCGCCGAACGGGTACACAAAGCCGCTTGCTCCGTCAGCCACCAGATCGTCGGCGCAACCGACGCGGTCCGAGACAACGGACGGCAATCCGCTGGCACAGGCTTCGTTGACTACCAGCCCCCAGGTCTCGCGCTCGTCACTGGGGAGCACGAGCACATCGCTGACCGCATAGGCCTCCGGAAGTTGCGGGCGATTCAGGAAGCCGGAGAATTGGACGAGTCGCTCTTCGCCGGAGCGTTCCCGAAGCACTGCCGACTGCGATCCGCTGCCGCAGAACAACAGGGCACTCCGCTGCCGCAGATCCGCAGGCAGCAGTTGCCATGCCTCGAGCAGATGATCGGGGTGTTTCTTCTCAATGAGTTTTCCCATGAACAGAAACACCACCGCGTCGCGGGGAAGGCCAAAGCGATCCCGCAGACTGTCGCGCTGCGGCAGCAGTCGTTGGGCCTCGGAGGCAAACCAGTGGTTATCGACAAAATACAGCGCCGTGGATATCCGGTGATCGGGTACGCCGTAGGCTCGATAAAGATCCGCGTTTCTCCTCCCGATCGCCAGGCATGAATACGCATTTCGACTCAGCCACCCCATGGTGCGGGTTTTGAGCCACCACTTCCAGCGACCGCCTTTGCCGAGGAGATTCGATTCGCCTCGCAGAATATAGGGGGTCCCCAACCGGCGGGCCGCCATCGCGATCTGCCAGTATCCGAGGTACTGCCATCCGAGCAGCATGACGGCCCCGATACCGTTTTCGTCAAAAATCTTCCTGGCGTTTGGAAATCGAATCCCCCAGAACTTCCGGTTCACGTTCGGGACATAGCCGGTCGTCGGAACAAAGATATGCGGGTAGCCGCTCGAGAGATCCATGTCCCATTGAAATCCCTCGCCGAATTCCCGGTCAAAACTCTCGTCCAGGCCGTGACGGCTCGCGTACATGACCAGGAACCGGTCGCCCAGTCGTTCGTGCAGCGATCTGAACCATGGAACGAAATGCTGAATCGGATGGCTCAAGCAGACCGCAAGACGCACACCGCCCCGAGACCGCGGACCATTCCCCCCAGGTTTGCCGGAAGACACAGGCGAGTTTATTGCGCTCAAAACAGAAAACTTTCCGCACTTACTCGGGGCGTGCCACGCAAATGTGACGCATGAACATGCTTCACGTCCGTATTCGCATCATCGCCCGGACGGACCCGATCGCAAATTAACCAGATCGCCGACGACCTTCGCGCAGTTCGCGCCGTAACGCTCCCACGTGTAATACTCAGCTCGCCGGCGCGCGGCGCTGCCCATCGCCCGGCATCGGACGGGATCATCCGCGAGCATCCGCATCTGCGCGGCCAGCTCCGACACGTCTCCCGGCGCTGACAGAAACCCTTCCGTGCCGTCTGCCACGAGATCCGGTCCGGCCGTGTGCGGTGTCGTGAGCACAGGCAGACCGCTCGCCATAGCTTCCAGCAACACCAGACCGAATCCTTCGAACAGCGACGGGAACACGAACACATCCGCGCCTCGGTACACGGACGCAAGTTCGCCGTGAGGAACCCGCCCCAGACAGCGCACACCGGCGGGCAATTCGCCCGGCCAACAGCGCAATTGGCCGCGGGAACCGCCAGCAAGCAACAGTTCATGCCGCGCCCCCAGGCCCGAGCGCGCCCAGGCTTCGAGCAGATAGTAAATGCCCTTGCGCTGACTGAACCATCCGACAAATAGAAAGGTCGTCTTTTCGCGCGTCACGCCCGCATCCGCCGCCGGATGAAACCCGTCCAGGTTGACTCCGTACGGCACAACGCGGACTTTCTCGCGGGGAACTTGAAATCGGTCGAGAGTGCCCGCGGTGAAGGAACTTGCCGAGACGACGATATCGGCCAGTTCCATTTCCAGCTGGCGTTCGGCAATTTCCGCGGCGGACTTGCCGAGTCCGTGCAGATCACTCGAGTATTGCGGGCATCGTGCCGCATGCTCCGAGAGAATCTCGTCGCCCGCCGCCGGATGAGCGATGCTCACGTCCAGGACGCACTTCAAGCCTCGAGATTTGGCAGCCGAGAACAACCAGCGGCTGCAGGTGTCGAATGACCAGACCACATCGACGCCATCCAGAATCCGCCTCGCGACCCAGGCTTGGAAGCGACGGTTCCGCCAGCGAATCCAGGCGTCGCGACTGCCCAACCCAAGACGCGAACACCCAAGATGAAGCAGTTCAGGCAGGGGATAAGCCCGGACACGCCCTTCCAACTCCGGGCACATTCGATTCGCGACTCGCCGAGCGATCGCGTCCCGTCGAAATGCACGAGGCCCGAACGCGGGCAAGAGTCCCAATTGCCGCCGACTGACGAACAGGCTGGTTGCGCACGCGTGCAGAAGGCCCTCGCGATGCAGAGCCTTCGCCAACGCAAAGACATGCAGCGTGCCCGCATTGCAGACCAGCACTCGAGCCGACTCGTTTCCCATCCGAAGCGCCGCCCCCTACCGTCAGAATGGTCCGCCGTCAGGTTGTTTGTCGATTTCACAAGGTCCCGTGTACGGCTGCTTCGTGCCTCGCAGCGCCAGGTATCTTTCAACGGACTGGCCGCATAAAGGCCGCCTGTGCCGAATTGCCTGCGGCCATTTCACAAGGGCACACAGGTAACCCTGCCAAGTGGAGGCAATGTACCCGTGACGCAAGCCGAAGCGGAGATGCGAGAACACCCGCCAAGCCGTGGTTTTCAGGGCGATTCCCAACGGAAAATAGACCCATGGCCGCAGCAGATCATTGCGAACAGCGTACTTCCGCACCCGATCCAGGCTGGCCCGCGTCCTGCGCGACGGGTCATAGTCATGGTGAATCCGCACCGAATGATCCAGAACGATATCCCATCCGGCCGCCATGGCCTTGATGCTCAAGTCGGATTCTTCGCCCGTATACCTCAGGAACTGCAAATGATAACCAATCGCACGGAGCATCGAGGTGCGGTATGCAGCCCCGCACGTGATGTGATCCGAAACGCGAAACAACCGGTCCTCCGCCGGTTCAACGGTCTCACCGGGAGTGAACAATCGGAAAGCCAGGATGCCGCACTCGGGAAGCGATGCAAACCGACGCTCCACTCTCGCAATCGCGTCCTCGTCCAGGAACCACGAGTCGTCGTCGAGCGACACAACGCAGGTGCCGCGTGCCGTGGCAAACCCGATACTGCGAGACGTCGCCTGGCCGACATTCTCCGGCAGCCGAATGTACTGGACTCGCTCGCCGGCCAGCCTGCGCAGGATCTGTTCCGACTCCGGGCCCGACCCGTCATCGACGAGGATGATCTCCAGCGGAGCGGGCCGGAGTTTCAGGCATTTTTCAACCGTGGCGGCCACCGCCGTGCCGCGGTTGAAGGAGGGTATCACGATCGACGTTGCCGACTCCGACGAATCCCGCTCCTTAAGCACCATGCTCATCTTTCGGCCTCGCTTCGCAGTTTGTCGCCCGGCAGCAGGCGCGGCCCTGCCGTGATGGCGCGGCGGGCACGCAGCATGCCCGCCAGCATTTCGCGATGTGCGCTGACAAGCCACCAGGGCCGCAAGATGTTCTTGCGGTGCCAAACCCACCATCGGTACCTCTGCATGAGCGTGCGAAATGACTCCCAGCACGCATGCTGAAAATGGAAATAGCACCACGTATACCAGGCGTTGGCATCCGCCACGACGAATTCGTTGCGACGCCCCGGGCGATTCCCTCCGTTCTGGACCCGCAGATGCGTCAGCCAGGCCTGGGGATCGTGGACCACCTTGAGGCACTTCTCCCGGCAATACACATGAAGCCGCCAGGCAAGATCCGTGTCGTCAAAAAGCGTGCGGGTGAAGTTCTCGTCAAACCCGCCAACGGCCAGAGCATGCTCGCGGCGAATCGAGCAATTGCAGGACGACAGGTTGATGCGTTCGGAACGGACTCCGTAATTCAACGGTGCGTATATCCAGCCGATTTTCGAGCGATTGCAGCGGGCGGGCAATTCGTGCACCGGCGACTCGCCGGGTTCGAGGATCATCCCCGAAACGGCCGCCAAATGCGGATCGACGTAGTTGCTCCAGTGACGTCCGACCAGATCGGCCGGGACCTCCACGTCGTCATCGACGAACAACACGACGTCCCCGCGCGCTTCACGGATGCCACGGTTTCGCGCGCCCTGAGCGTTGGGCGGCGAGTGGCGAATCCAACGTACTTCGCGGTGTTCGGCCTGATGCGCGCTCAGCCACGCCACATGATCGGCCGGGGGAGACTCGCTCTGGTCAACCACCAGTATCTCGAGAGGCCCCGGATCGAGCGACTGGAACGAAAGGAGCGTGTCCCGCAGCGCGTTCGGCCGATTGTACGTCGCTACGATGATCGAGATGGAAATCACGGCTGGCCCCCGGACGGCGACCGGCGGCCGCGAGCGTCGTTCAGCGGCCGGGTGAAGAACTCGCCATTCATCTTCAATTCGGCCGGAGACCAGTTCCACCATTCCGACTCGAGCAACCTGCTGCGTTCAGCATCTCCGCAGCGATGGCCCAGAATCCGGGCAGGCACGCCTCCGACGATCGTGTAGGGCGCCACATCCTTCGTGACCACAGCGTTCGCTCCGATGACAGCCCCGTGGCCGATCGTCGTCCCCGCCGCGATGAACGCATGCGCCCCGACCCACACGTCATGGCCGATAACGGTGGGACCCCGGCAATCCGGCCAGGAGAAATTCGCTTCCGCCTCCACAATAAAGCCAGTGGCGGCAAGATCGAGTCGGTGCGTGTTGCCGAATATGACCACGTGCGGGCCGAACGAGCAGTAACGGCCGACGCTGATGCGGGTCTGCGGTCCCGTTGCGTTCACAATCACGCTGCCGACGCCAAGCCACGTCATGCGCCCGATATCGACGGTGCCGCTGACGACCGAATGCTCGCAGAACACCACGTGGTCCTCCGTCGTCACCGGCCCCGTCACGCGGGTGCCCGTGCGGAGTTGGCAATGGTGCCCAAGCCGGACCATCGCATCCACATACGCGCCGTGCGCCAAACTGCATTTGCCGCCGAAGCGCAGAGCACACCGGTTCCACCACACACGCAGCCCTAGGCCCACGGTCACCCCTTCAGCAAACGGAAAACAGCACGCGTTCCAGACCGTCCACGTGCTCCGCAATCGTGAAGATACCTCGAACATCCGCGGCCAGCGGCTTGCCCGGAGCATCGCCGGCCGCAATTCGCCGCAGTGCCTCGCGCAGCGCCGCGGGATCGTCCGGATTGACGAGGAGTCCGTTCGTTCCATGACGGACTGCCTCCGGCAAACCGCCCATGCTGGTCGCCAGGACGGGAGTTCCACAGGCGAGAGCTTCCCGTGCATTGATGCCCGAGACCTCTTTCCAGTTCGACGGCACCGCCAGGTAATCGATGGCCTGCAGCACCCCGCGCACCTGGTGGTTGGCAATTGCTCCGTGAAAGCGAATCCGATCGTCTCGCGAGGAGAGTGACTTGAGCAACGCCTCGTAGTCGGATGGCCCGCTTCCGAACAGATCCAGGCGCAGAGGCACGGATCGGGGCAGGCCGACAAACGCGTCGATCAAGGTCTCCAGCCCTTTTTCGGGGGAAAGACGCGAGATCACGGCGACATGCTTGCTCTTTTCGTCGATCCGCTCAAAGAACGCGGCGGGCAGACCTGAGTTCTCCCCGCTATCCTGTTCCGCCAAGAGGCCGGGCGGCAGACCATAAGGAAGGTGCACGATCCGCGTGGTATCAAAGCCGTTCTTGCGCAACTCGGCCGCCACGAATTCAGTCGGGGCGATCAGCCGGGCAGCGTTTGCAGCAAACCGACGGCCCTCGCCGAGTACTTCGTCCGCCTCGCGGACTCCGCGCCACGCCGGCGCATGCGAGGCCATTCGCGCGGCAAGCGAATCGGGCAGCAACTGAAACAGCGAGGCAAGAGTCCGATGCCGCCTTGACCATACTCCGAGTTCACAGCGTCTGCATTTGTCGGATCGCGCCAATCCGTCACATACGACCCGACCCGGCTGAAGCTGAAAACCCTGCCGGCAGAAAACCGAATACAGATGATTGACGATGACATACGGGATCCCGAGTTCTCGGGCAACGCCGGCGATCCCGCAAAGTCCCCAGAACAGACCGAAGACAACGGCATCCGGCCTCTCTCGGCGGAAAGAATCGCGAGCCCATGCGATCACGGAAGGGTGAGCACCCCACCGGTACACGCCCGACGCAGAGGCCCGCATCAGTCGGATCGAACGAACTCCTTCGACATAATCCTCCGCTTCGCCGCCGGACGAGTCGGAATTCGAGGCCGCGGGACCGCCACAGACCACGGACACTTCATGCCCGCGGCGCTGCATCTCCTGCGCAACCCACAGCGTGTGGAGTTCTGCCCCCCCCACCCGCTCCGGCAGCCACGTCGTGTTGACAAACAATAGCCGCTGCGTTGGTATGATACCGCCCTATCCGTTCAGGCAGACAATCCGCAGAATTTCATCAGCGCAATGGCGGGCGTTCCACAACGGAACCACCTCGGCCGCCAGCGAGGACCTCAAACCGGCGTCGTCCACAAACGCCTGCAGACAGACTCGCAGGGCTTCTGCATCCTCGGGCGGGAAAAGCAGTCCATTCCGCCGATGCTCGACCATCTCCGGATTTCCGTCCACGTTCGTACAGATCACCGGAGTTCCGGCCGCGAGACTCTCCTGGACCAGTATGGAAAGCACGTCGCTCAATGTGGGCAGCAAGACGGCATCCGCATCAGCGAGAATCCCGGGGACGTCGGACGGCCTTGCAGCCCCCATCAGTCGCACGCGAGGCTCGCTTTCGCACATTCGCATGAGCCGCTCAACGTATGAAGCGTGGCCGGCATTCTCCAACGGTCCGTATATCAGGTACTCGACGGGCGCATCCCGCGACAGCTTGCCGATTGCCGAAATCGCAGTGTGGAGCCCTTTCAGCGGATCGAGTCGCCCGATGTAGACCAATCGCACAACAGTCCGGCCGCGCGAGTCGTTCCGTCCGGATCGCTTCGCGGCAAACCGCTCTGTGTCAATGCCGTTCGGAACCTGACAAACGTGATCGGTGCGGAACCCAAACGACGTCAGCGCCCGGATCGCCTGCTGATGGGCATATCGTGACGGCAGGCAGACCGCCCGGGCATTCTCCAAAACCAGCTTGCACCGTTGCCGCATCTGCCGGTATTCTCGCCGGCAGCGGCCATAGTGCTTCAAACGACTTCCCGGCAGAAGCGACTCAAGCGAAAGCCGGCACAACGGCTCGGCGATGGCCCGTTCGAGGCGGCCGAGTTGAAGGCCCGAATAGCACTCGAGGCACCGCGATTCCGGCTGCGGCAACTGACACTTGCAGCCCCACGAGCACTGCAGGTTCACCTGAAGGCACGCCAGGTCGTAACCATGCGCGTAATACACGAACGGAATGCCCGCGCGTGCAACCTCCTCCATGGCATCGAACAGATACCATGAAAGTCCGAAACAGGCCAGGTCGCAACGCTGCGTCACTTGCGCACGGATCAGGAGTTCTCGCAGCAATGCGGACGACTGGAATCGCCCGACGCCCTTTGTGGGAACCCGCACGCGAGTGACGGACAGGCCGTGCTCGACCGTCTCCTCAACGCGCGCCGACTCGCCGGCTCCAACGGAACAGCCGGCGACGACTCGCAGCGACGCAACGCGACTGTCCGCCAGCCAAGCTTGAGCCAGCTGCAACGAGTGCGTTTCGGCTCCGCCCAGTTGTTCCGGCGGAAATCCCCAGCAGAACATTGTTATACGAAGCGGCATCGTCGTGCCCGGCGCATGAGCCATTCCCGCAGAAACGGACTGAAGAAACGGACCCTCTCGGAATAAGACAGCAGCCGGATGCAGCAGGGCACATACCGGACTGACAACCGGGGAGAGCCGACGTTGCGCAATAAGACAACAAACAGTGCCCGACGCTCCGACTGACTCAATCCCAAGTCACGGACGTTCGCCCGGAACAGCCGCCACAACTCACGCCCGCGTTCGTGGCCGACGATCGGTGACAGCGCGGCCTCCAGCAACCGCGTGCATCGGCCCCCCGACACCAGGTCCGATACGTAGCGGTCGCGGATTCTGTTACTGTTCCGGACCGACAGTTCAGTCGCCCGATGCGTTGTTCCCTGGTCGTGACGCCGCCACGCGTACAGTTCATCGGTCAAGTTGGCGAGCCGCCCCGCCGACAACAACCGCACCCACAGGTCGTAATCCTCCGCCGGATAGTACTCCCTGTCATAGAACAGTTCACCCGTATTGCGGATCAGCATCGATCCGTGCGCAAAGTGCGACCGATCCAGCAGTCCAAGTCGTATTTCACGATGGGTGTGTACAATCGGCACCGCCCCAAGATCGTTTCCATCCCCGTCAACCGCCCGGAACGCGGTTCCGACGGCAACATGGTTCGGATGCGTCTCCAGAAATTCCACCTGCCTTCGAAACCGGTCGCGATCACACAGGTCGTCGGCATCCATTCTCGCGATGTAGCGTCCCCGAGCCCGCTGCACCCCGGTATTCAACCAGTGGATATACCCGAAATTCGTTGCGCTGAACGCAGCGATCACGCGAGGATCGCGCAAGTCCCGCAACACATCCGCCGAACCGTCCGTGGACCCGTCGTCAAAGACGAGAAACTCGAAGTCCGTGAACGACTGCCCGAGAATGCACTGGACCGCTGGTCCCAGGTATCGCCCCGCATTGTGTACGGGCATGACAACGGAAATGAGGGGCGACTCGTCACCCATCCCGCCGGCCCCGCCCCTTCGAACACGGTGTGCCGCAAGCCGTCCTGGTCAAACAGACATCCAGTGCGAACACCGTCACGTCCTCGAAAGTCAGCCCTCTCCCCTGAAAACACTGCGGATATTGCCGAATAACCGACAAACAGGTGTCGTTGGTTTCCGTGAGTATCGATCCGCAGAAGACATCCGAATCGCTGAACAAGCTGCGATACCGCTCAACACGCCACTGATTCAAAGGCTGCAGAGCTGTCGACTCCTGATTCAGATCGACATTTCCCAATTCGCACAAGGCCGCATTCAGCACCTCCTCGCTGAACAGGAACTGCGGATACGGCATGTTGAAACGCTGCGCATGCAATCCCCAGGGTGAGCAGTACAACGGACCGAAATGCGTGTAGAACATGCCGTTTGGCCGCAACACCCGGCAGACCTCCTCGAGCGCGCGAGCCACATCCAGGACATGCTCGAGAGTGTTGAACGAATACACCAGATCGAAATGCTCATCCGGAAACGGCAATCCGCCGGTTGCGTCGCATATCGACAGCGGCACGCCAAGTGCGCGAGGATCGCGCCAGTCGCACATGTCGACCAGGTTCATTGCGTGACCGTAAGTCTGAAACAACACACCGGTCATCGCGTCGCCGGCACCCAACTCGAGCAGTCGCTTTCCCCCGTTTCGAAGCCCCTCGAATCGCCGCAACATGGTCTGGACGCGCTGACACGCCCGGTCCCACGCCGAGTACTCATCATACAAGTACGTAACCGGCCTTTCCGGAAACAGATCCTGTATCGCGTGAAAATCCCGCAGGTCGGAAAACGGACTTGCCGCCTGCTCACTCTTCAGTATCTGCTCGATGGCCTTCCGCTGCTTCTCAAGCTGCCGACACACCACTCGCTGCCGCCGCTTGCGCCACGCTCCCCGCGCCGCGCGCACAAACCAGGAAGGACCAAAGCCGTGGAGTGTTCTCATTTGGGGACCCGTGCTCAGGCGTTGCGAGGCAAGTCAACCTGCATCATTTCTTCCGAATTCTCGTAATCAGCCACTCTCCGTCGTCATTTCCTGCCACAACTTCGCAGGCAATGTCGCAAATCGCTTCACACTTGCGAGTCACATTCACCTGCGCACCGCGAGATGCAATCACGAAATCGCCATTGGCCGCAACGGAGAAATCCCACTGGTGCAATCCGGCATAATGCTCTGTCGCCCCCTCATTCACTCGATGCTCGAGCAGGACATACCGGCCTTGCTTCACCACGGCAATCATTTCGTTGATCGCCGCGAAGGGATCATACGAATGATCGATGCAGTTGCGGGCAAAGACAAAATCGAACGAATCGGGTGGGAACTTCGACGTCAGTTCCTCGGCCGCGCCTGCCTGCGTGCGCACCAACGGTTCAATGCCGTGTCTGGCAAGCACCTTGGCGTAATCACTCGCTAACGGATCCACGGCCGTGATATGCAGGGGCCTCCCCTCGTGCAGTTTCCCGAGGTACGTCAAGGGACCGGCGCCAACGTCCAGAATCCGTATTTCCGCCTGTTTCGGGAGCAAAGCTGCCGGCCTCGGCTGGAGCGGCAGATTCGGATCAAGCCTTCTGTCGAAATCGCCGGCCCACTCCGTCCCGCCGCGAGCCTCCAGATACTTGTCCCAAAACTCGACCTCCGATGGCACACCGCCTTCCCATGTCGCCTTGCTGCCCGCAGCGGACGGTCGCCGAAACCTGCGGACAATCGACGACGCCACTCCGCGCACGCCGCCACGCCGAAACGCCGTTGCCACCGACCCCGCTTTGCGTACTGCTCGCATCCAATCCACGTTACACTCCGATTCTGCCGCACGGATTCTCCGAACGAGAATTCTCCAACAGGCTGCTGCGAGTTACCCGATTCTCCTGATCCGCCAGTCCATTCTCGGCCGAAGCGGGCCGGGAAAAGCGCCGGCGTAACCGCAGCGATCACCGTCGAGCGTATCCGACACCGGGTCGCGCACGGCAATGCTCAACGCATCCCGCTCGAAGAAACTCAGATGCACACCCTTATACGTAAAAGTGAGCGCAAGCCCTATGTAATAACACCCGTCATTAAAGAGGTTTCCCGGCACCCGGCACTCGGCGACATACACTCCCGGCAGGTTTCCGCGATCGGGCGTATCGTCCGCAGCAACATACGCCTTGCTTGCCACGGCAAATACACACTCGCCCCGCTCGTCCATGAAGTGAAAATTCGGAAACGGCGAGTCCGGCGTCTCAACGTGCAGTTCGTACTCCATCTTGACCAGGAAGGGCTGGCGAATGTCGGTTTCCCGTATCCGTTCGCCCTGCAGATTCTCCATCCACGCCCTCCGCAAAGTGGCCAGATCGTCGCCGACAACGCGACCGCCCTGCGTGAAGTCGACGACCGACGCGGTTGAGGCCCCCAGACTCATGTACTGCACAACCACCTGGGAAGCCGCGCCGTTGGCAACCAGTTGCCCGCCGTCGAGCACCACCGCCCGTGAGCACAATGAAGTGATCGTTCCCATATTGTGGCTCACGATCAACACGGTCCTCCCGTGCGAAGACACATCCTCCATCTTGCTGACGCACTTCTTCTGAAACGCCGCATCCCCCACTGCCAGAACCTCGTCCACGACCAGAATGTCCGGATCGAGGTGAGCGGCAACAGCAAACCCGAGGCGAACGTGCATGCCGCTCGAGTACCGCTTGACGGGCGTGTCAATAAACTCTTCAACTCCCGAAAACGCAACGATCTCATCGAACCGTGCCCGGATTTGCGACTTCGTCATTCCCAGAATTGCGCCGTTCAGGAAAATGTTTTCGCGACCCGTCAACTCCGGGTGAAAGCCGGTGCCCACCTCGAGAAGGCTCGCAACCCGCCCTCGCAATTTGATCTGGCCCTCGGTCGGACCCGTCACCTTGGAGAGTATCTTGAGGAGCGTACTCTTCCCGGCTCCGTTCCTCCCGATAATCCCGAGCACCTCGCCTTCCCGCACATCGAACGACACGTCTCGCAAAGCCCAGAACAGTTCCCCTTCCAGTCTGACCTTGTGCTCTTCGCCAATCTTCAGCAGCGGATCGGGCTTCCCTCGGATTCTGGCCAGCCAGCGTCCGACGTCCTCGCGCAATGTTGCGCCGCCGATCGCCCCCAACCGGTACGCCTTACTCAGACCTTCGATGGAAATCACGGTCGACATCGGCTTCTGCTTTTCCGTACTTGCGAGTCCGCTGGGATCAGACTGTATCCATGAAGGTCTGCTCAACCCGATTGAACAACCACGCCGCGACCAACAACAACACGGCCGTGAACGCGGCACTGTACGCAAGATGCAGCAGACTGATATCGCCGCTGCCCAGAAACGCGTGCCGAAATGCCTCGACAATAGGAGTCAGCGGATTGGCCAGCGCAATCCAGCGGAATCTGGCCGGCACCATCGACAAGGGATAAACGATGGGCGTCGCGTACATCCACAACTGGACGCCAAACTGCAGCAACTGCACCAGATCGCGATAGCGGGTTGTCAGGGACGAAATGACAACGCCGAACCCCAGAGAAAGAAGGGCCAGAAGCAGCAACAGAACGGGCGTCAGAGCCATCCAGGCATTCGGAGAAACCGGTTTGCCGCGCGCCCAGTAAACCGCCAGGAAACCAAGGAACAACGCGAACTGTATCGCAAATGAAATCAAGTTCGACAGCGCCACCGACACCGGCACGGCCAGACGATGGAAATACACCTTGCCGAAAAGCGCTGCGTTCGCGACAAAAGTCGTCGCGGTCTTGTTGAGCGTCGTCGAGAAATAGGACCAGATCACCGTGCCGGCCATGTAAAACAGAAAGCTCGGCGCCGCATCCGTCGACAGCTGGGCCACCCGCCCGAAGATCAGGGTAAACGTCAGTGTCGTCAGCAGCGGCTGAATGACGTGCCATGCCGGACCGAGAATCGTCTGCTTGTAAACGGCGACAAAATCACGCCAGACAAACAGCAATATCAAGTCTCGACATTGCCACAACTCGCGCAAGCGAAGGTCCAGAAAGCCTGTCCGAGGTTCGATGACCGCTGTCCATTGCGGTTCGACTGAAGTAAGACGTTGGACCGTCATGGCGAAATATGCACCTTGTCCGTGCGATTCCGTGTTTATCCGTGGCTTCCTGCTCCGAGCGCAGGAGCCTTACCGGCCTACCGTGGCTGCGAAGATCTCTCGAAAAATGTCGTCGAGCGATTTGGTGATATCCCAGGTCGGGTAATGCGTCCGCATCTTGCTCAGGTCGCTGATGTAGCAGATGTGGTCGCCGGCCCGGTTCTGATCAACATACTCGTACTGCATCGTCTTGCCGCTCAGCGACGCGATGCGGTCAAACGCCTCGAGAATCGATACGCTGTTCGCCCGCCCCCCGCCGATGTTGTAGACCTCGCCGCAGCGGGGGCTCTCGATGAATGCGTGGATGAACCGGGCCACGTCCAGCGAATGGATGTTGTCGCGAACCTGCTTCCCCTTGTAGCCGAACACCTTGTACAACCGCCCCTGGACGTTGCACTTGATCAGATAACTCAGGAAACCATGCAGCTCCACGCCGCTATGGTTCGGCCCCGTGAGACATCCGCCCCGCAGGCAACACGTCCCCATGCCGAAGTACCGTCCGTACTCCTGGACCATCACATCGGCCCCGGCCTTGGAAGCCCCCATCAGACTGTGTTTGCTCTGGTCGATCGACAAGTCCTCGGCAATCCCATGGGCATACGCGGGATCGTCGTACTCCCAGCGAGTATCCAGCTCTTTCAGCTTGATCGTGTTCGGCCGATCGCCGTACACCTTGTTCGTGCTCATGTGCACAAACGGCGACTCCGGAACCGACAACCGGGTCGCCTCCAGCAGATTCAACGTCCCATTGGCATTCACATCGAAATCATCGAACGGGCGCGAAGCCGCCAGATCGTGGCTGGGCTGAGCCGCCGTGTGCACGATCGCCGCCGGACGCAACTCGGCCAGACATTTCAACACCGCACCACGATCGCGAATATCCAGTTCGTGGTGCTCGAAATTCGAGTGCGTACTCTCCAGCCGACGCTGATTCCAGCGAGTATCTCCCCCCGGCCCGAAAAAGTCGGCGCGCATGTTGTTGTCGATCCCGTGCACTCGCCAACCGAGTCTGCAGAAGTAGTCGACGACTTCCGAGCCGATCAGGCCCGAGGAGCCGGTTACCAACATAATTCTGTTCGCCATACGACCTCGCACGGATCGATACGGATCCATCATCCTCCGGACTCCGGACTCCGGACTCCAGACTCCAAGGAAGCCACGGATGAACACGGATTAAACACGGATAAGAGCAGATCTCGGAAGGCGCGAATGCTCTGGGAACGGTCGAAACGGGCCAGGGCAAGTTCGCGGGCCCGGTGCGCCAGGGGCGGCAACTCGTCGCGGGATGCCGCACAGTGCTGGATCTGATCGGCAAGTGCGGCTGGATTGTCGGGCTCGACAACGTAACCGACCTGCTCGTCGCGGATCATGCGGGCCAGGCAGCAATCGCCGGGCGCAATCGCAATCACGGGCGTCCCCGACGCCAGGATCCCGTACAGCTTGCTCGGCGCCAGATACCGCACCGTTCGCGGGTCCTGCGTCAGAATATGCACGTCCGCAGCGCTGAGCGACTCGGCAAGATGCTCGTTCGGTTGATAGTCGAAGAACTGGACATTCGTCAGGTTCTTCTCCCTCGCCGTCTGCTCCAACCCCGCCCTCGCAGCTCCATCACCGACTAGTGCAAAGACAATTTCGGGGAGGCCACGGATGGGCACGGATGAAACACGGATACATTCTCTCAGCAACACTGCGGCAGATAGCACATTGTCCAGGCCCTGGGACATGCCCATATTTCCGGAGTGCATGACGACGAACTTGTCACTCCAGCCGTTGCGTTCCCGGAACGGGTTGTGCCGCTTCACGGGGTGCACCCGTGTGCAGTCGATCCAGTTGGGAATGACGACGATCTTGTCGGCCTGAACACCGTCGGCGACAAGTCCGCTGCGCATGTCTTCGCTGAGCACCACGATCCGGTCGGCGGCCCGATAGGTGCGATGAAACAGGTTCTTCAAGCGACGAGTGGCAAAACCGTCCCGCAAGCGGCCGATCGCAATTCCGATGTCCGGATAGATGTCCTGGAGATAGACGACCAGTTTGCAGCCGAACGCCCGCTTCATCAGCAGGCCCAACACGGAAAGGAACGGCGGGTCGGTCTCGGTGATCACCACCTCGGGCCGCTGAATGAACAAAAGCCGCAGCGATGACAGGCCGAGATAGCTGAGCCAGTTCGACAGTCGGCCGAAGGACGATGATTTATTGAATCGGGTGTTACGGACTCTGTGAATCGTAACACCGTTATGAACGCGGCTGCCCGATCGGTGATACTCGCGCCCCAGCGGATTCACGCACGGCTGCCCCGCAACCACATGCACCTCGAACTCCGCCGCCAGATCCTCGCACAGCTGCGTCAGCAACTGCCCCGTCGCCTCCTCGTCCGGATAGTAGGAGCGGTTGAGGAAAAGCAATGACCGGGAAGCCACGGATGAACACGGATTAATCACGGACAATTCCGGTATTCTCTCTGGCCTTGACCCATCCGTGTTTGATCCGTGCCCATCCGTGGCCTCCTGGCATGAAGGCGCGCACTCCGTGCCCCTGGGTTGCGCAATATCGCTCAGCGCCCCATTCACATTGGACTTTGAATTACTTCGGCGCAGAATGGGCAAGCCGTGCTTGCTATTTCCGTTTTGGCGCCGCTTTGGAAGGCTTACGGGCGGAGCGGTTTGCGGAACCGGCGCGTTGAGGCTTACCGTTGCCCTCCGCCGAAACCGAATCCGTGATACCCTCGCCGATCAGTTCGAGCATTTGGGTCTCGAATGGCTGGAGGCCGGCGATTAAATCCCCCATCCAGGCACAGACGCTGCCATTGGAACAGGCCCCCGTGAGTCGCAGACGACCAATCATGGTGTTGTGGGCCATAAGAGGGATTTCGGACTGCCAGAGTTGCGACTCGTCGGGCTGCTGTCTCCGCCTCCAGGCTGCGTGATATTCCTCGCCCATCGCCGGCAAATGGACGTTCAGCTGGATTGAACTCAGGTCAAAACGATGGGCAAAACGCGTCAGCGTTTCCCACAGTTCGTCCCACTCGCGGTTCCCCTGCAACCGAGCCTCGAAGTGATGGCCCGGATGAGCACCAACCGGGGTGCGCGACATGAAGGACGTACCGAATTGTCTCGACCGGTTCCCCAATAGCAGGAGTTCGTGCCGGCCGAATATGCCGGTCAGCACGAGAATGCCGAAGGTGACGCCCATGGCCGCATAGGCCAGCCACTCGTAATGCATGGCCACGCTGCAAATAGCGCCGATCGACGAGATCAGACACAGCACGCCGACCAGGCACACGGTCATGCTGCCGCTCATGCCTGTGTGCTGCAGCCGGTGATGCAAGTGTCCGCGATCGGGAGTGTAAATACTGCGCCCCGTGAGTTTCCTGCGCAGGATGGCCATCGCCACGTCGATGATCGGCACGGCCCAGATCGCTGCCGGAGCCGCCAGGGCCGCCGTCGCCGGTCCCTTGAGCGAACTGCGAATAGCCAGCGCACCGAGGGTCAAGCCGATCAGCATGCTCCCCGCGTCGCCCAGAAAAATCGTGGCCGGCGGAGCGTTGTAAATCAGAAAACCGGCCAAAGCACCCGCCATGGCCAGCGCGAGAAATGCCTCGGTGCGATGCCCCGTGATGATCGCCATAGCCGCAATCGCCAAGCTGAGCATCAGACCGATCGAAGTGGCAAGCCCGTCCATTCCGTCCATCAGGTTCAGCGAGTTGATTGCGCCGAGCAGCCAGAACATGGTGAACGGAATCGCAAACACGCCAAACTCGACCGACAATCCAAACACTTCAATTTTCTGGATCCAAAGCCCGGAATAGACAATGATCCCGGCCGCGACGGCCTGCCCCGCGAGCTTCTGGCGTCCGCGGATCTTCCAACGGTCGTCGGCCAGCCCCAGGCAGCAGATGAAAACGCTCGCAACCGCCATGCCCACCACGAAACGCAGGTCGCTCGTCAACAGGAAACGCTGCGAATTCGACAGTGCAATCACCAGAGCTCCCGCACCGAGAAAGCTCAGGAGAATCGCAACGCCCCCCCCCAGCGCCGTGCTCTTGGCGTGCAGCTTCCGGTGATTATCCGGCCGATCCACCAGATTGATCCGCGGAGCCAGCCAACGCACCAACGGCGTCACCAGCAGGCAGGCGACAAACGCCACCGCCGCGGGTACGAGGTAGATGCGATAGGGATGGATCAACGTTAGGAACATGACAAAGAAGCCACGGATGAACACGGATCAAACACGGATGAGCTAATTCTTTCCGTTGGTATCTGCAACTTTTGCGGGCTTGGCCTGGCCGTTGCGGCCTTTCTTGCCGTCGTCGTCCTGATAGTAGTGGCTGTCTTCGCCGTAGCCGTCTCCGGTGTACCCGCCGTATTCTCCATAACCGGCGCCATAGCCGCCGCCGCCACCATAACCACCATAGCCGCCGTAACCACCATAACCGCCGTAGCCGCCGTAACCATAGCCGCGGCCGCCGTAGCCATAGCCATAGCCGTACTTGTAGCCATAGCCGTAACCGCCATAGCCGTATTGGCCACCCTGGCCGCCGCCCATACCGTTGACAACGATGCCGACGACCTGGCCGCCGACGGATTCCACCATTTCCAGGGCTCGTCGTCCTGCCTGCCGGGCGTTCTTGGTCAGACGCATCACCAGCAGCACGCCGTCCACGCGCGGGGCCACGTTGAGCGGATCGGTCACGACCAGCACAGGCGGAGTATCGACAATCACGAGGTCAAAGCGTTCGCGCAACACATCGAGCAGTTCCACAAACGGGCGCGACGTCAACATTTCAGACGGGTTATCCGGTTTCGGACCGCACGGCAGCAGCGAGAGGTTCTCGACCGGCGTCGTGACGATCACGTCGTCCAGTTCCATGTTCCCCTGCAGAACGTTCGTCATGCCGACGTCGCTCGAGGCGCCGAACAGCCGATGGCAGCGCGGACGCCGCAGGTCGCAGTCGATCAGCAGTACCTTCTTGCCGGACTGGGCGATTGATATGGCCAGGTTCGCCGACAGCGTCGACTTGCCGTCGCCGGGGCTCGGGCTGGTCACCTGGATCACCTTGTGTCCGCCGCGCCGGTTGCTGAAGTAGAGTGCCGTGCGAACCGCCCGGTAGGCTTCCGCAATTCGCCCTCGCGGGTGATGGTAGACTCGCAGAGCCTGCGAGAGTTCGCCTTCGGCCACGTCGCCCTTGGCGGCCTTCTTGGGATCCACGGGAATCACCGGGATGTGACCAACGACCGGCACGCCGAAGTCCGAGCGAATCTCGTCCGGGCTGCGGAACCGGCGGTCGGCCGAGTCGACAAGGAAGGCCAGACCAAGACCGGCAAGCACTCCGAGGAGACTTCCGGCAAACATGATTCGATTAAAGTCGGGCTCTACCTGGAATCCCTGGCTGGGACGGTGAATCACCTCCACGCGCGGACCCCGGGACGCCTGCGACTGGGACAAACTCAGCTGCTCGAGGCTCGACACCACGGCGCCGTACAGTTTTTCCTTGCGTTCAATCTCGGACCGCAAAGCGACGTCCTTGGCCTGATCCACGGCCAAAGCTTTGGCCGCGTCGCGCTCCGTCTCGTACAGATCGGTCATTTCCCGCATCGTCTCGGTATTGACGTTGATCTGCTCCTTGAGCGACGACAGGTACAGATCCAGGAAGTCAGTCGGCTTCTGATCCGCGGAAGGGCTTCGACCGAGCGTGTGCTCGCGCGTCATCTCGATCCGCTTGCGCACCGCCTGGACCTTGGGATGATCCGGACCAAAGGTCTCCAGAAGCATCTGCTCCTCGAGCATCATCGGGAAGACCTGGTCTTCGAGCGTGGCGGTCAGCTGAGCGGCCGTCGGAGCTCCGGTTCCGCCGTTCGAGCTCGCGCTCGTCCTGAGCCGCGTGACCATCAGCCCCAAAGCCTCGCGGCTGCCGCCCCGTGCCAGAGCATTGGTCAGCGCATCGATCTCGGCCTTGAGTCTCGTATTGGCCAGCACGGCCTCGGACCGCATGTCCTCGATCCGCTTCAATCGCTCTTCGTGCAGGTTCTGGGCCGTCTCGCCCGCATAGAGCAGCGAGGCCTTGGCCTTGTGCTCCTGAAACGCGGCCTGAGCTTCCTTGATCTGGGAGTCCAGCTGGTCCTTGGCCTTGCCGATCAGATCGATCGCCTCTTTGCTCTCGTCCTTCTGCGTCGTGCCCAGAAACTCCTGGTAGGCTTCGACGACCGATTCGAGCACCTTCGGGGCATCCAGGGCGCTGAGCGACCGGAACCGGAGTTCAATCACGTCGCCGACGCCGCCCGACTTCCGGCCGCTGCCGTTGACCTTCAAGCCGCCCATAATCGTGGCGACCGCCGAACTGGCTCCCCCCAGAGAAGAAACGCTGTTCACTTCCAGTTTGCGAACAGCCTGCTCCAACACCACCGGGCTGCTGATCAGCGTCTCGTGGGTCGAATCATAGACCGGATCCAGCTCGATCCCCTCAAGCGGCAGCTTCACGCTCGGCTTGACGATCAGGATCTTGGCGAGCGATTCGTAGACGGGGACCTGGCGCAGAAAATACAAATACCCCAGCCCGACGCCTACGAGCGCCATCAGTACCACCAGCCACTTCCGCCGCCAGGCAAACCCGATAAACGCGAGCGTGCCTTCTTCCTTCTGCTCTTGCGGCGGATTGAATTCGTTATGTCGCGCGGCGATGACTTCCGTAGACACGGGCAGCTCCTGTCAGCTAGTAGCCACTGTCGTATCCGTGCTGATCCGTGTTCATCCGTGGCTTCTTCCCGACCAGCGGGGAGGCCACGGATCAACACGGACCGAACACGGACATCAGCTTCCGACTACCTTCTCGTGGACCACTTTCTTCAATAACGCTTCGTATTCTTTGTTCCCGGGCTCTTCCATGATGCACTGTCGGATTTCTTCCTGCGCCTCGTCGAGCTTGCGGGCGGCAAGCAGCAGCGAGGCGAGTTCGTAACGCCAGCGGGTGGCTGTGGGGTTCAGTTCGACGGCCAGCGTGTATTGTTCGATCGCAGGCTCAGGCTGCTTCTGCAACGCAAGAATCCGTCCGCGCAAATGATGGACATCCGCCGTGGGGAGTTTGGCGCTGTCCAGCAGACTGCCGGCCCGGCCAAGCAACTGCGAAAGCACGTCGTCGCGATGCTCGGACGGCCTCAGATCGGCAGCGGCCTGCACGAGCACCTCGATCGAGTCGGGCATCAGGTCGTTCAGGTTCTTCCTTACTTCCGGTCGTTCAATGGCCAGTTTGAGGAAGCCTGCGAATCGGGCCGGTTCCAAGCGGGAAACCTGCCTCCAGAGCGAAACGGCCTGGAGCGGACGGCCCGCCTGCAATTCGACCACACCGCACTCGTTGAGCAATTGCGGATCCGACTGAGCGAGTTGGCTGGCGCGTTGGATATGCGGTTCGAAGCTCGGGTCCTCCATGATTGCCGGTTCGATCTGTGCCAGCAGCAGGTGCACGTCGGCCAGCACGGGACAGGCCCGGCGGGCAAACAGCAAATGCCTGGCGGCATTCTGCAGATCCGTCTGTATTTCGGGCGTCTGCCGCAGGTTCTCCAGGTCGATCGTGCGGTTGTCGCTGGACAGCTGGTTGACCCAGCCGTGCAGGCTCAACGGCGACGTATACGGCCAAATAACCTTCGGCTGCCGAGCCTCCAGGGGCTGGTGCATCATGCGATCCAGCGCCCGCAGGCGATACCGGTGGATCCACAGCTTGGCCAAACGCCGCTGCGACTCGGCATCGTCTCCATTGGCCTGGATAGCCAGCCCGAGTGCTGCAATGCGATCGTTCAGCTCACGCACGTTTGCGTCCGTATACGACGTCGGCAAGCTGGCAGTGCGCATCGCGGTGTCGGCCAGCGCCTCGGCACGTTTGACGGTAAACCCCCATCCGATAGCAACGAATAGCACGGCCAGGCATGCCGAAACGGCGACATCATGGCGGGGCAGAGCTAGCAGCGCACGCCGCATCTTCTTCCAAATCGAATCGTGGCGCGAAATCTGGGCCCGCACAACGCTCGCCGCACGGCCGGCCACCGCGCCGCAGATCAAGGCAAACGCCAACAAATTCGCGGGGATATTCAGCCCGAAATCAAAGAAACCGCCCACCGATTGGGCCGTCAATGCAAACAGCCCCGCAATGCCGAATGCGTGCCCCGTCGATCCCACCTGCTCGCGAATCAAGCGAAAACAGGCCATTCCGATCAATGCCAACGACACGATGAGCAGTCCGGCACCGATCACCCCACCTTCGGCCAGCGATTCGAGATACTGATTCTCGGCATGGTAGCTCAACTTGACTTGCGGCTTCTCCCGGTAAATCGGATACACATAGCGATAGGTCCCCAGACCGCTCCCAAGCAGAGGGAAATGCGAGGCCGTTCGCAGGCCGTCTTTCCAATGAATCCATCGCCCGTCCTCGGCCAGCCGCTCGGTACTGACCCGACCCATGCGTTCAAACAGCAGTTCGGTGCGGCCGAACCAGCCGATAAGCACCACCGCGGCAACTAACACCGGAACGAAGACCCGCGCCATTGTGGCGGACCGTCGCGCAGCGGCAACCGACAGCACGGTGATCATGATCGCCACGGCACACGCAAACCAGGTTCCGCGGGAGAGCGAGAACGCGATACCCGACAGGATGACCGCGAGTGCAGCAAAACTGAAGAGCTTGAGAACGTCGAAATCCGCGAAAAACGCAATTGCGGGCGCCAAACGCCGGAGCGTGGCACGCAGCACGGGTCGTTCGCGCAGCGAGACCTGCGAAAGGACGCGCGATGCCGCAACCGAACCTCGGGAACTTTTCCGCGAATGGCTCCAGATCGCCAGCCCGACGGCTCCGGCCAGACACAGGTTGAGGAACCCCCCGGCATTGTTGCGGTTAACGAATGTGGCGAAGGGCTGCGCATCCTTGATCATCACGCCCGATCCCCACATCGTTCCCTTCCACCCCAACTGCTGAGCTATGCCGAAAAAGGCCAGCGCAGTACCCAGCACAGCGATCCCCCCCATCAGCACCACCGGCTGCTTCGAGGAGCTGAACAAGCTTGTGCCGACCACGAACGCACCGGCGGCGAGCATCATCAGGGCAATCGATTGACGAGTCGCCGAAGGAAACAGGCTGACCGACGGCGTGCCGTTGGCGGGCATCGCATCCACATCGATGGCCACCGGATCGTGCTGTTTTACATCCGTGTTCTTGTCCGTGTTCTTATCCGTGGCCTCCTGGCTTTTTCCGGTCAGGCCGGTCCAGAGCTTGAGGCTTGTGGGGGATACAAACCGCATTACGGATTGCGGAATGGGGGCAAGCTGAGCAAAGCCTAACGCAATCGCCAGAAAAATCGGGATCATCACAACGGGCAGCGGGACGGCGGGCGCGTCTTTGCGGAATTGCAGCAGAAGGCAGCAAGCCAGGGAAAGCATCACGCCGATGCACATCCAGACTTGGACGCTCGGCTGAACGCCGCCAAAAATCCACGGCGAGACCAGCACCGTGATCCCGATCGGGATCTGAGCGATCGCGGTCACGATCACGTCGCGGCGTGTGTTGCTGTTCGGCGAGTGTTCGCGTCGCCGATGTCGGGACGACCGGTGATGACTAGCTGTTCCGATTGACATATGCCCTAGCTGCCTGTTGGGGAATTCTCGTGCCAAGAATTTCCTTCGGGCGACAGCTGTATCCATTCTTTAACGCGTTGCAAACAATCCGATTCCACTTGCGCCCGCCATCGTCGGTAGGACGGTTTGCCTAAACCGTCCCGTGTTTTCCACCGCCAACTCGCTCGTCGGACGGATTAGGCAATCCGTCCCACCTGGGCGCAGCGATCACTTATTCAGCAGGCTGAAGGCCCGGGAACTTCGAACAAATTCGCGTCCGTGCGGCCTGACGAATATCAGCCTACCGACAACCGGCGAATGCCGTTTCGTTGACTGACGCAAATAATAGGCGCGACTGCTGCGTCGGAATACGACTACCTCGAGACGATTCTGAACGCATCCAGCCAGACCTATTGTGGCACTTACCGTTAGAACCTTTGTTTCTCGCACAAAGTCCAGCGACCAACGGGAGCGGGTAATTCGCCCGGTGCGGCAGCACCGCATTTGCCGGCGGTACTACCGCCCTCCCGAACCATGGCCGGTGAGGTAGGCTACATGCAAGACACTTGGGAAGATCCCCCGCGCATCCGCCGAAACAGGGCAAAAAACAGCACCTGCCGGCGCACCACGAACGGCGGGGCCAGTAGCCACGATCCCGTACCTTCTCTTGTTCCAGACTGTTCCGTTGACCCCAGCAATCTAGCGGACCGATACAGGCAAGTAAATAGTTTGGATCGGTGAAATTGCTGTGGTGAAAGAGAAGAAGCCACAGATGAACACGGATCAAACACGGACAAGGAACTGAGGTACCGCATTCCGTCCGTGCAAATCCGTGGCCTCTGGAGAGTCCAGAGTCCGGAGTCCAGAGTCCGGAGGAAGACAAATACCCGTCCGACTACCGACTACCGCGATCCGCAGGATGAATATGGC
>CAIPEB010000646.1 GCA_903863885.1 uncultured Planctomycetaceae bacterium
CACGCACTTCGCTGACAACAACCCGATCGAACCGCGTGGCTGCCGAAAAGGCCCGCCAGGAGAGTCTCCCGTGAGAGACTTCGCTGGCGGGTCTTTTTTCGTCGACGCCTGCCAATCACAAGATTCCAACCACTCTTCAGTTTTCGTTGAACAAGGAGCTATTTCATGCCGACCCCTGCCCCGCACGAACCGTGCTGCGAATGTTTTCAGTGCCCACACTGCATGGCCTTTCCGCCGTACTTCTCGGCCGAGATCACCGGAGTCCAGTCGGCCAACGACTGCCAGGACTGCCAGGACGCCAACGAGTCGTTCGCCCTGGAGGCCATCCCCTGTGAAAACGTGGGATGTGGCTGGTACGCCTTCGGCCACTGCGGAAGCTTCTATACCACCTGCGGCGACGTGACGCTCATCGAACTGCGCATCGGCTGGTCGCTCGTGCAGGGCGTGCTGACCAGCACCGTCGGCCTGAGCATCGAACATCAGGGATCCGGCCTGAGCTTTGAGAAGACGGTGGTCGGCCCCATCAACTGCTACGGACCTTTCACGTTCACCGCCGACGACCTGGTCGACGGCTCGGCGCCGTGCGACTACTCCCAAGCCACCATCGTGCTGACGGGAGTCGATGACTACCCCTGCTGATCGGCGCCACGTGCATTTCGTTCATCAAGCGGCTTCAAACTCTAAGGAACAAGAATCATGACACTTCCGTATTTCTTCGTGCAAGGCAAGACCGGCATCTGCGCCAACACCACCATTCCGCAGAACGTGTGCCAAAATAGCCAGCAGACCATCGACAGTGCCACGGAAGCGGCCAACCCGCTGCTGCAGCATGACCGTGCCTGCGCCATGGGCATCCGCTCCACACGGGCGGAACACCTGAACGAGGCCATCCATTTCGACTTCGGCATCGGCTACAACTGGACCGTCTCCGCCTGGCCCTACATCACGGACACTCAGAACGGCACCTTGCTGGTCGTGCTGCCCGGACGAAACCTCAATTTTGCCTGGAACGGACTGACCGAGCGCTATGAGGGTCCCAGGGGCTTCGAGTTGACGTACGATGTGTATGCCAGCCAGTTCACGCTGAAAGACCCTGACGGCCGCATCTGGCAGTTCGTCGGCTTCGGAAAGGCCTTGACGCCCAAGGGACGCTTTTTCAACCTGACCGCTCCCAACGGCGAGACGGCGACCGTGAATGGCTACACCAGCTACGGACACATCACCCGGATCGTCACGCGGCGCCGGCAGGGCTCGTCCTGGGCGGAGGAAACCTGGGATTACGCCTATGTGTCCTGCGACGACGGGGCCGAACGATTGCAGACGTTCACCATTCAGTCCCAAGTCGCGGGCGGCAGTTCGGAAAACGTGCGGCGCTACAGCTACACCTACACCATCGACGGGGACTTGGAAAGCGTGACCGAATCGCTGTACCTCGACGCACAGTGGGTCCCGCAGGGCGTGTTCTACTACCGTTACGCGGCGGACGGGGAACCGCATCGCTTGCAGTATGCCCTGCATCCGGAACAGTTCGCCGCTCTGAGCGAAGACCCGGAAGTGTCGGATCCCTGGCAGGCGACGGACGAACAGGTGGCCCAGTACGCCACGTATTACTTCGAGTACGACGCGAACCATCGCCTCAGCTACCGCCAACCGCTGGCGGGCGGCGCGAGTTGGTTCAGCTACACCGAGGGCGACGCGACCAGCACGGATCCCAATGTGGTTCACCTGCAGACAGTCGAAACGCGGGCTGACGGCTCGCTGCGGACGTCGCTCACGAACTATCGCAATCAGCCGCTGGTGACGGAGTTCAAAGAGTCTGCCAACGAGAGTACCAGCAGCATCGACTTTTACGAATACACCGAAGACGGTCAGTTGGCGCTGCACGCCACGCCGTCGGCGATGGAAGACTATCAGTTGAGTGTCGAGGGCGGCTACACGGTGGAGCCGACCTATCGCTCGGAAAACGGTCAGTACAACGTCGGGCTGATCCACGTGTACGACTACTACGCGGAGACCACGACCGGCACGGGCGGAGGCGCGGCAACAGGCTTCCTGCAAGGTGAAAAGATCCGGAAAGGGCGCGACGGGGCCGACATCACGCTCCGCAGCCTGGAATACACGGAGCACTCCGCCGAAGTCCCGCTGGAAGATGTCACGTGGAGCAGTTCCTCCAGCTCCAGCAGCGGCCCGGCGACCGTCGAATTGACCATTTATCCGCCGGCCCGGGAGACGCATTATCGTAATGACGATGGCACGGGTGCCATCGAGACCGAGTCCTCGTAAGGCTGGCACACGGACAGTCTGCAGATGGCGGAGCGGGTGACCACGCTGCCAGCGATTCCCGAGTCGCAGAACGGTTCGGGCGTATCGGCCACGCGGACTGAACGGTTCGATGAGGCGGGGAATCTCGTGTGGCTGAAAGACGAACGCGGCTACCTGACGTGCCACGAATATGATGCGCACGGAAACATGACGCGTTCGATCCAGGACGTGGACGACACGTTGCTCACCGTGCCGACGGGCTGGAGCACGCCGGCCGACGGCGGCCGGCACTTGATCACCGACTTCGAGCACGATCTGCAGGGTCGACAAGTGCAGGTCTTGGGCCCGGAGCACGAGGTGGATGGCCAGACCGTGAGAACGGCCGCATGGACGGTCTATCTGGACGGCGACCGGGAAACGCGGTCGGCCCAGGGGTATTACGTACCATCCACGGAAAGTTACACGCTGGTCAATCCGGTCTCGATCCAGAAACGCAATGCGTCGGGGACGCGGTCGGAATCGATCCAGGCCACGCGGGCCTCGACCTCGGGCAAACTATCGGCCTCCGATACGTTTGAGCAGTCGTCGTATGTGCGTTGGTCGGTGAGTATCGCCAATGCCGCCGGCCAGCAGACCGCCACGCGGGTTTATCACACGATCCCCGCCTCGGGCGACGGCGCGGTGGGCACGAATTTCGACGAAACCACGTTCGGTTACGATTTCATGGGCCGACAGAACATGGTCAAGTCGCCGGGCGGCACAATCCGTCGCACCGTGTTTGATATGCGGGGGCGAGTTGTCTGCTCGTACGTGGGCACCGACGACTCCGGCGCCACGGACACCGATCCGACCTCGGGCCGGGAGCCGTGCAGTCTGGCGCCCAGCGGCAGTTCGAGTAGTTCCAGCAGCTCCAGCACCAATCCCAACAACAACATGGTGCTGGTCAGCGAGCAGACGTACCACGACACGGACTGTGCGGGCTGCAGCGGTGGCGGTGGGCAGTTGGCCAGTTCCACGCAGTACGTCGACGCCGACACAACGCGGACAACTGAATTTCTCTATGATTGGCGCAATCGCCAGGAATACGTGATCGCGCCGCCTGATGACCAGGATCGCACGGTCTACACACGCTACCAGTTCAACAATCTGGATCAGGTCGTGCGCGTGGAACGTTACCAGGAGCAGTATCCCAACGCCGATGTGCTGATATCGCGGCAGGAATCGTACTTCGACGATCTGGGACGGACGTACGAGACGCGTCGCTATGCGGTGGATCCGGACACGGGAACGGTCGGCAATTACCTCGCCGGCTACTCGTGGTTCGATGCCGCGGGGAATTCCATCAAGCAGCAGGGCGAAGGCCAGCGCTCGTTCACCAAGACGCAGTTCGACAGTCTGGGGCGGGTGGTCAAGCAGTTCGTGGGTTATGACATTGCGGAAACACCGGGCTGCACGCTGGGAAGTTCTTCGTCCAGCAGTTCGTCGAGCGGCGAAGCGGAAAGCTACACCGTGGCCACGAACGTGGATGGCGACACGATCCTCGAACAAACCGAAACGACCTTCGATGCGGCGGGAAATGTGTTGGTTGTCACTTCGCGGCAACGTCGGCACGATGCCACGGGCACCGGGGAACTCTCGACGATGTCGGGCTCACAGCCGCAGGCTCGCGTGAGCTACGTGGCCTACTGGTTCGATGAAGTGGGACGGCAGAAGGCCGTGGCGAATTATGGAACCAATGGCGACAGTGCTTTAACACGTCCGGCTTCCGTACCCTCACGCAACGACACGGTTCTCGTGGCCACGACCGAGGTCAACGAGGCCGGAAACGCCTACAAAACCATCGATCCGGCCGGCCGCGAAGATCGCCAGGAATTCGATGACGCTGGACGCGTGGTCAAGAGCATTCAGAATTATCAGGACGGTTCGGTCAATGCCTCATATCCCGACGAAGACGTCACCGTGGAAACCGCCTACACGGCCGACGGCCAGATCGCCACGCTCACGGCCAAAAATCCGGCCACCGGCGATCAAGTCACGACTTATGTGTACGGCACCACGCTCGACGATTCCGAGATCGCCAGATCCGATCTCCTGCGGGCCGAGATCTATCCGGACTCGGATGATGTGGCCGATCCGCTGGGAAATGGTGTCGATGGCATCTACGATCGGGTAGAATTCAAGTTCAACCGGCAAGGCGAACGCGTCGAGAAGAAAG
>CAIPEB010000647.1 GCA_903863885.1 uncultured Planctomycetaceae bacterium
AACTTCGTCCATGATGATCCCACTGTTGCGCTCCTTCGCGATTGGGCGTACCAATCAGTTTGTTTACCCAAGGAAGCGCAACAGCTTTTCCTTTCTGAATCAAGTCAAACTGGCGAACCTAAGAAAATTTTCGTCAGGCCATCGTAGGGCAGGGTTTTCAGCATCTCGATGGCCTCCGCGCCGTCCGCCACCGCTTCGGCGCGCAACCCGAGCTTGTTCAGGATGCCGAGTGCTACCTCCTGATTCACGACATTGTCTTCCGCTACCAGAATTCTGGCCCCCTTGCGGTGCACGGTGAGCGACTTCGCGGGGAGATCACGCCTGGGCGCTGCTGCGTCGGCTCTTTCCGTTTTCCCGGCTACCTTACCCAAACACACCGTAAGCCAGAACTCGGAGCCGAGTCCCGCTTGGCTGTTCACGCCGATTTCGCCGCCCATCAACTCCACCAGTTCCTTGGCGATAGCCAGCCCCAATCCGCTCCCGCCGTACCGGCGTGTAGTGGAAGCATCAGCCTGCGTGAATTTTCGAAACAGCCTTCTCTGGTGGTCCGGCGGAATCCCGATGCCCGTGTCCCGGACGGAGAACCGAATTACGGAGGCGTCCGGCGTTTCGGAGACAACGCTGACCTGCACGTTGACTCCGCCCTCTTCCGTAAATTTGACCGCGTTTCCGGCGAGGTTGGTGAGAATCTGACGAAGTCGGCCGGGGGCACCGCAAACCAGTGATGGCACGTTCGGTTCCACCACACAATCGAACTCGATTCCCTTGCTCTTGGCCCGCATCGCCAGCGGCGCAGCAAAGCTCTCCACCATGTCGCGCAAGTCGAAATCCAATAGTTCCAATTCGACTTTGCCGGCCTCAATTTTGGAGATATCAAGGATGTCATTCAATAACGAGAGCAACGCGCCGCCGCTGCTGCGGATCAACTCCGCATAGCGCCGCTGCTCGTCGCTCAGCGGCGTATCGAGTAGCAGGTCGGTCATGCCGATCACGCCGTTCATAGGCGTGCGGATCTCGTGACTCATGTTCGCCAGAAACTGGCTGCTCATGCGGCTCGCGGCCTCGGCTTCGTCCCTCGCGCGAGCCAGAGATTCTTCCACGATCTTCCGTTCGGCAATCTCGTGCTGGAGCTGGACGTTCATCTGCTCGGATTTTTCATGCGATTCCACCGCTTCTTCCAGCAGTTTCAGCGTCTTGGCGCGGGAGAGGCGGAGATCTTCGTTCACGACTTCCAACTCAGCCGTTCGCTTCCGCACAAGTTCGTCCAAGTGGTCGCGGTGCCGTGCGATCTCCGCCCTGTGCCGTTCGAGTTCCAGAAAGACGCGGACCTTGCTGAGCAAGATCGCGGCATCGTAGGGTTTGACCACGTAATCCACTGCGCCCGCCGCGTAGCCGCGAAAGACGTGCTGCTCTTCGGCGTAGGCCGCCGTCAAAAAAATGATCGGCAGATGAGCGGTCTTCGCATCGCCATGGAGTAGTTGGGCCAACTCGAAGCCGTCCATGCCCGGCATCTGAACATCCAGAATCGCCAAAGCAAAATCGTGGTTCAGGCAAGCGATGAGCGCCGCGTTGCCGCTGGAGGCTTGGACAATGTCTGCTTCCGCATCGCGCAGCGTGGCGGCCAACGCCCACAAGTTTTCCGGTCGGTCATCGACGATCAGGATCTTCTGACGCTCGGTCATCCGCGTGCTCCTGCGTGTAACCCGCCGCAGTTCCCAGATCCTCAGAGAAAGCAAGTGGGAACTCTGAGCGCGCAAACAAGAAGTGACACTCAGCCAACAAGAGAATGTAATCGATGCGATAAGGATTTGCCCGCCGATTTTTGAAATACAAGTGCGTATATCCAGATTATCCGCTTTTTTGACCACGACCTGATTTCCGCCCGTGGCAATGCCAACTAAATTCGGCTCGTCAGCAACTGCAGGATAGGTAGCGTTCGCGTCGACACCCTCGCGTTAACGAGCATGCGGGAACGGTAAAGCGGTTGAAGTGAGTAGGGTGTTTTCCCCAGAGGTTCCTTATTTGCCGCACATTTTCGCTCTTTTCGGTCCAAACATGGCTTGCTGCGATGCGACGCAAGTTAGGATCTCTGGATAAGCAGCAGCGGCAAGGACCGGTCGGTAGGATGACGGCCAGTCAGCAGCCGCTGTGTTTGACAGTCGATGGCTGCTGCGCAACGGCATCTTGTTGAAGACGGTTTTGAGAGGAAAGACTGCGATGCGAATGCGTGTTCGATTGACGGCGAAAATGGTCGCAGCGTTCGTGTGCGTGGCGATCGTCGCCGGCGCCGCGGGCGTGTACGGGATCGTGGCGCTGAAGCGCAGTGCACGTACGGGAACGGAGCTCTACCAGCGGACGACGGTCCCGCTCGAGATTCTGTACTCGACCGAGGCCGCCTATGAAGAGTTGTCGTCGAGTGTCGGTTACGCCGTGTTTGACAGGAAGCTCGAGCATCTCGCCGATGCCGAGAAATTGATAAAGACCATTGAAACGAAGATCGCCGATTACGAACCCACGTTGATTGATGCCGAGGATCAACGTCTGCACGGCGAGTTGGTCAAGCGGTGGCAGGCCTACAAGCAGTATTACGAGGTGCTCAAAAAGTTCATCCAGAACAGCGAATTCGAGAAGGCGGCTGCTTACCGAAGCGAGAACGGCGGCGCGCTGCGAACCGCGCTGCGTGACACGCTCCATGTGTTGGTCGACAAGAACGTTGGGGTTGCCGCGACCGAGGTGAAGCTGAATGAGGGGCGGACGCTACGGACTACCTGGGTGGTATCCGTTGCGACCGTCATCTGCCTGCTCCTGGCCGTCGGAATCGGAGTGGCCATTGAACGGCACGTGAATGGTCCCGGAGCCGTGGCGGTCCGGATCTTGGAGAGTCTGGCTGAATGCAATGCGGCCAAGACTCCCGTTGTTCAAGCGATCGCTGCGGGTGACTTGAATCAGGAATTTGTTCCGACGACCTTGCCGGAATTGGGACGGAACCTCTCGCGGACGGATGAGATCGGAGACCTGTTCCGCGCGCTGGCACGCCTTGGCGACGCCCAGGTGGCGTTTGAATCGGCCTTTGTCGAGATGACTAACTCGTTGCGTGCCGCTCAGACCGACGGCGAACGGAGCAAGTATTACGTTCGAAGTTTGATTGAAGCGAATCTCGATCCGCTGGTGACGATCAGTCCCGAGGGCAAGATCACGGACGTAAACCGCGCCACCGAGGAAGCCACGGGGGCCCGACGCACCGAATTGGTCGGCCGCGACTTTGCCGATTTCTTCAGTGATCCCATCAAGGCCCGCGCCGGTTATGCCCAGGCGTTTCGGGAAGGAAAAGTACACGACTTTCCCCTCGAACTTCGGCACCGGGACGGGAGCCTGACGCCCGTGCTGTATAACGCTTCGGTCTATCGCGATGCGGCCGGAGTCGTGGCCGGCGTGTTCGCCGCAGCCCGCGACGTGACGGAATTGCGGCGAGTGGAGGAGGAAATCCGCCGGTCGGGCACTTACGCCCGGAATCTGATTGAAGCCAACCTGGATCCGCTGGTAACGATCAGCCCTGAGGGCAAGATCACGGACGTGAATCAGGCCACCGAGGAAGCGACGGGGGTACCGCGAGCGGAGTTGATCGGCCGGGATTTTGCGGACTTCTTCAGCGATCCGGGCAAGGCCCGCGCCGGTTACGCCCAGGTGTTCCGCGAAGGCACCGTACGTGACTACCCGCTGGAACTCCGGCACCGCGACGGCCGTTTGATACCTGTGTTGTACAACGCTTCGGTCTATCGCGACGAAGACGGGGTTGTGGCCGGCGTGTTTGCCGCGGCCCGCGACGTGTCGGAGTTGCGAAGGGTGGAGCAGGAGCGAGCGGACCAGGACTGGATAAAGTCGGGGCTGGCTCGTCTAAGCGACATCCTTCGCAGTGAACTCACACCGACAGAGTTGGCGGCCGAAGTCATCAAGGAACTGACCAAGTACGTTGGCGGCCAGGTGGGCGTGTTCTACGCGACTGACGGCAACCGGGAAGATCCTACACTGAGACTCTTGGGAAGTTACGCCTACACTCGGCGCAAGCATTTGGCCAACGCTTTTAAGTTCGGTGAAGGTCTCGTCGGCCAGGCGGCCCTGGAGCGGCAACAGATCCTGATCTCTGCGGTGCCCGAAGACTATCTGCGGATCGCCTCCGGGGTGGGCGAGACGTCGCCGCGGCAGATCTGCGTCACGCCGCTGCTCTTGCAGCAGCAAGTCAACGGAGTCATCGAGGTCGCGACGCTGGGGGCTTTGACGGATCTGCAATTGGAGTACCTGGCCCAGGCGGTACCGCAGGTGGCCGTCACGATGGAAACCGTCGAGGCGCGCGAGCGAGTTCGCCTGGCACTGCGCGAATCGCAGCGACTGACCGACGAATTGCAGGCTCAGCAGGTCGAATTGCAGGCGACTAACAACCAGTTGGAGGAACAAGCGGTTCGGCTGAACGAATCGCAGGAGCGACTCCGAATCCAGCAGGAGGAACTGCGAGCCAGCAACGCTGAACTCGAGGAACAGACGCTCCAATTGAAGGAATCGGAGGAGCGGTTACGCACGCAACAGGAGGAGTTGCAGGTCACCAACGAAGAACTCGAAAACAAGAACGAATTGCTGGAACGCCAGACGCGGGAAGTCGAGCAGGCTCGAAGAGACATTGAGGTCAAGGCAGCCGAATTGGCGGCGGCCAGCAAATACAAGTCCGAATTCCTGGCGAACATGTCGCACGAGTTGCGGACACCGCTGAACGGTCTGCTGCTGCTGTCTCGCCGCTTCGTTGACAATCAGGAAGGCAATCTGACGCCGGATCAGGTCGAGTCAGCCCGCGTGATTCACTCGAGTGGCAATGACTTGCTTTCGCTGATCAACGAAATCCTGGACTTGTCGAAGATCGAAGCGGGCCGCATGGAGTTGCACCGGAGTGATGTGCTGGTTTCCGAACTGGCCGAAGGTACCCGCGACGCTTTTCAGCACGTGGCTGAGCACCGGGGCCTGAGCTATTGCGTTGAAGTACTTCCCGACGCTCCGGTGTCGCTGCACACCGACCGCAAACGGACCGATCAGGTGATTCGCAACCTGGTTTCCAATGCCTTGAAGTTCACGGAACGGGGCAGCGTGAAGGTTACGTTTCGCCGGGCCCAGTCTGCAGACGATTTGCGACAGGCTGGTTCGCCGAGTGGGCCAGTCCTGGCCATTGCGGTGGAAGACACGGGCATCGGCATCGCGTCTGACAAGCAAAAACTGATTTTCGAAGCTTTTCAGCAGGCCGACGGCAGCACGTCCCGCAAGTACGGCGGCACGGGGTTGGGATTGTCCATTTCGCGCGAACTCGCCCGCCTTCTCGGCGGCAAGATCCATCTGGTCAGCCAACCGGGAGTCGGATCGATCTTCACTCTCTACCTGCCCTGCGAATCGGCTGGGCCGCTGGTGGACGACAAAAAGGAGTTCTGCGATACGGCGTCCCCGCCGCTGCGTTCGGCGCCCGATCCGGTCGCTTCCTCAGCAGAGATCGGCCAGCCCCTGAACCCCGTCCCGGATGACCGCGAGCAATTGGCTCAAAACGATCGCGTCATGCTTGTGATCGAGGACGACGTGCGATTCGCTGGATTACTGGTCAGGCAATGCCGCGAACGCGGGTTCAAGTGCCTGGCCGCCACGCGAGGGGAAGATGGACTGGTTCTGGCTCGACGTTATCTGCCCGTCGGCGTGATTCTCGACCTCAAGCTGCCAGGCCTGAGCGGCTGGGGAGTCCTGGACGCGCTCAAGGGCGATGCCATGACCCGTCACATACCGGTTCATATCATGTCGGCCGATGACCCGACCAGCGAAGGGTTGCGGAAGGGGGCTGTTCAACAACTGAAGAAGCCCGTGACGCGCGAGGACATCGATGGCGTGCTCCAAAATCTGGCGGATGTGGCGGCGCAGCGGTCGAAGCGAGTATTGGTGGTTGACAATCAACGAGAGTCGCGGCAGGGGATCGTTCAGTTGCTTGTTGGGGAAGACCAAGTGCTGGTCGACGAGGCCGCGACTGCCACGGAAGCCCTCTCCAAGCTTCACACCGATCGCTACGACTGCCTGATCGTGGATCTTGAACTGAACGACATGGACGGCGAACGGTTACTCGAACAACTCCATGCCGACAGCACGGGCGACGTGCCGCCGATTATCGTCTACACCGCCCGCGACTTGACGGAGGAGGAGGAAGTGAATCTTCGCTCGTTGTCCGACTCGATCATCGTCAAAAACGTCCGCTCCGACGAGCGATTGCTGGATGACGTGTCGCTGTTCTTGCACCGCGTCGCAACCGAGATACCGGACCGCAAGCGTCGCGTGATCGCGAGCTTGCACGACGCCGACACTGTTTTTTGCGGCAAGAAAGTCCTGCTGGTGGATGACGACATGCGGACAGTCTTCGCACTATCCAAGCTGCTGGCGGATCGAGGCGTAAACACACTCAAAGCAGAGAATGGCGAAAGAGCCCTGCAATTGCTGGACGAGAATCCGACTCTGGACTTGGTACTCATGGACGTCATGATGCCGTTAATGGACGGCATGGAGACCATCCGGCGGATTCGAATGCAGGAGCGATTTCGCAAGCTGCCCATCCTCGCGCTGACGGCTAAAGCGATGAAGGGCGACCAGGAACAGTGCATGGCCGTTGGCGCCAACGACTACTTGACCAAACCAGTTGATCAGGACCGGTTGATGTCGCTGATGCGAGTGTGGCTTCGCTGATGGTCAAATGCGGTGCGAGGGTAAACAGCGGCAGTCATCGGCTGTTCTTCCCGACGCGTTCAGCCCGTTTTCCTATTGAACGGCTTCCTGCAATGCTTTGAACTGTTTCTGCAAGTCAGCAAGATGGCTTATTGCAGCGTTCAAGTCTCCGTCACGTGCTGCCTGCTCGATCGCAAACGCCACCTGCCGCAGTCGTTCGCCGCCGATGTTGGATGCTGCACCTTTGATAGCGTGAGCAGTGCGTTCGGCGGCCGCCGCGTCTCCCGAGTCCAACGATCGGCGCAGCGACTCGATCTGTGCGGGGGTCGATTCCAGGAAACGGGTCACGATGCGATCTGCCAGTGTCTCGTCACCCATCAGTCGAGACACCAGGTCCTGTCGATCGAATACGGGCGATTGGGGCCCTGACGCACACACCGAGCCCCCACCCGCCGACACGTCGGGTTTCGTCTCAGGAGTTTCCGCCGGCAACCATGTACTCAACGCCTCCGCCAGTGCCTGAGTTGACACGGGCTTTGCCAGGTAGTCATTCATGCCTGCTTGCAGGCAACTTCGCCGGTCACCCTGCAAGGCATGGGCGGTCATCGCGATGATGGGAACTTTATGGTTGAGAACGGGCGACTGCGGGTCGCGGATGATCCGTGTGGCCTCAAGGCCGTCCATCTCAGGCATCTGTACGTCCATCAACACCAGATCGTAGGGAACGGTCTTTAGCACCTCGACAGCCTCTGCGCCGTCGGCCACCGCTTCGGCACGCATCCCGAGTTTGTGCAGGATGCCGAGCGCCACATCCTGATTGACGACGTTGTCTTCGGCCACCAGGACCCTGGCCCCTCGCCGGAGCACGGCAGGGAAGGGTGCGATTGACGGACCAACGGGACTTGCTGGCTTCACGCCTTCCTGTGTCAGGGATTTCGCTTGCGCCGGTCTGCCCAGCGGCACCGTGAACCAAAACTCCGAACCGACTCCCACCTGGCTGGTCACCCCGATTTCGCCGCCCATCAACTCGGCCAGTTGCTTGGAAATAGCCAGTCCCAGGCCTGTGCCGCCGAAGCGGCGCGTCGTGGACGCATCGGCCTGTGTAAATTTTTCAAACAACATTTCCCGCTGTTCAGGCGGGATGCCGACTCCTGTGTCCCGAACGGCGAATCGGATCACAGACGTGGCGGCGGTTTCCGCGATGCGACTGACCCGCACGGTAACTCGGCCCTGCTGAGTAAACTTGACCGCGTTTCCCGCCAGGTTGGTCAGAATCTGACGAAGGCGCCCCGGGGCTCCGTGGACCCGAGATGGCACGGCCGGTTCCACCTCGCAGCTGAACTCGATTCCCTTGCTCTTGGCCCGCATCGCCAGCGGAGCGGCAAAACTCTCCAACAGGTCGTGCAAGTCGAAATCCAATAGCTCCAATTTGAGCTTGCCGGCCTCGATCTTGGAGAAGTCCAGGATGTCGTTCACCAGGGCCAACAGGACTTCGCCGCTGCCACGGATCGTTTCGGCGTAATGCCTCTGGCGGCTGCTCAATTCGGTATCCAGCAGCAGACCGGTCATGCCGATGACACCGTTCATGGGCGTGCGGATTTCGTGGCTCATGTTGGCCAGGAATTGACTTTTGGCAGCGCTGGCTGCCTCGGCTTTCTCCTTCGCTTCGGCCAGTTGTCGCTCGGCTTCTTTGCGTGCGGTGATGTCGGACAGAATGACTCCGAGATTAGGCGACTGGCTGTGTTCGTCACAAATCACGAAAGCGTTTGCTTCAATCGGAACTCGGCGACCATCTATTGCCTGGAGCTCGAGTTCGCCGTGCCAAGTCCCGCCCCGCTGCAGGGCGGGTATTATTGCTGTCTGGAGGCTGTCGGCCGTCCCCTCAGAAAAATAGGCAGTCGCGAAGTTCTTCCCGACGCAATCGTCCGCGGAGTCTTCTCCAAGCATGCGGACGAGCGCGGGGTTGGCGTACACGATGCGGCCATCACGCTCGGCGATGCCCATGCCGAAACGACTGGCTTCGGCAAATCCGGAGAATCGCGCCAACGTCTCGTTTCGCTCATGCTCCGCGCGCAGACGGATCGCATGATCACCCAAGATGGACGCAAAGTCCTGAAGGTACGTTACATCCTCCGGCGTGTAATCGGTGGGCTTGTTGCCCACACCCATGATGCAAACCACGGAGTCGTTGTGAAGTACCGGCACGACAGCTTCGCGCACAATCGGCGAGTGTCCCGGCGGCAACCCTCTCTTGTCCGGCAGGCTGGCGTAATCATTGTGGACAACGGGCTTCTTCGTGCGGCAGCAATCCGCCCATACCCCGGCCGCGTTGATCGGGTAATGCCGGCCCCGGCCCTCGGCCGTGCACATGTTCTTCAAAGTGTTTGTGGACCAGGTCTGAAGGAACACATCCTGCTGATTGGCATCCACGAAATGAAAGAAGCCGATGCAGCTGCCGGTGAGCCATTCGGCTGTATCGAGTGCGAATTGCAGGACATCATCCAGGCTGCCACGACTCGCTAGGTCCGCCAACTCGGCGCGAGCCTTCAGCAGCGTCTCCGTCCGCTTGCGCTCGGTGATGTCGCGGCTGACGGTTGCCCAGCCGACGGCCGTGCCGCTGGCGTCACGGATGCTGAACAGGTAGAAGAACAACCAGAGTGGCTCACCGGTCTGGAAGTGGCGCAGTCGGATTTCCACATCGCCGTGCCCCTCTCGCAGCACGCGCGGGAAAAACTCATTCGCCATGAATGCCTGATCTTCCGGGAAGAAGTAGTCCTGCACCTTAACGCCACAGGCCGCAGCCAAATCGGGAAGGCCAACCATACGCCTGCCCGCGGGGTTCACATAGAGCGGCTGCATGTCCAGGTCGCACATGGCGATGAACTCGCTGCTGCTCTCGGTCAGCAGAAAGAACTTCTGCCGCTCCTGCTGAGCGGTAATTTGATCGGTGACATCCCACACGGTTGAAATCAGCAGTGGTTTGCCCGGCACCTTGACATCGCAGGCGCTGATGTACCTGGTTCCCTCTCCTTTGCGGGTAATGGGAACATTTTCCCAGCGCATCCGCTCGGGCTCGCCCGTGGCGATGTCGTCTAACACTCTACGTTTCATCTCCTCACGGAATGCGGGATCTTCGTACACCGCGCTCCAAAAGTTGCCCCGTATGGCGAGCGCCTCCCTCGAGGTCCGGTAGAAAGCCGGGAAGTTGTCGTTCATGTATTCAAAAACCACCTCGGGATCAGCGGAATTCACCGCTACACCAATCGGCAGGTTGTCCAAGGCCGTTTTGATGAAAGCCTCGCTTTGCCGCAGCGCCTCTTCTGCCAGTTTCCGCTCAGTGATGTCATGGACAATCGAATGCAGCAGGTCTTTGCCCGCGAATTCGATCTTGGAGCTGTAGATCCCTACATCCCGGACCGATCCGTCGGCCCGGCGGTGCCGTAACTCAAAATAGACCCGTTCTTGCCTCCTCGCTTGCTCTATGGCGGACTTTACCTGCGCCGGCGGCAGTGTATTGATGTCGGATACTTTCATCCTGCGCAGTTCATCGCGGGACCAGCCGTAAAAATCTGCGGCGGCCTCGTTGGCGTCCACGATGCGGCCGTCATTTGGATCGATGATCAGCTTTACGGCCGCGTGCTTTTCGAACAAGTTGCGAAACAGGGCTTCGCTCTTCCGCAGCGCCCGTGTGCGTCTGGCCACCATCGCTTCCAGGCGATCCTTCTCCGCCCGCCGATTTCGGTTGGCCGCCCTGATTTTGGTCATGACCCGGATTTGGGCGATCATCTCGGTGGTCTTCAGCGGTTTGGCCAGGAAGCCCTCGGCCCCGACCTCCAGGGCTTTCGCCCGGCCGGCATCGCTGGTCTTGAGCGCCGTCAGAAACACCACCGGAATATCCCGGGTCCGATCGTCGGACTTGAGTTTGCGGCATACCTCGAAGTCGTCCATGCCGGGCATGACGATATCCAGCAGGATCACGTCTGGGTCTTCTGCGGCGGCCAGCTCGATTCCGTCGGGGCCGCTTGTTGCCGTCAGAACGATCGTCCCAGGCAGGACATCTCGCACCAAAGCACTCAGCGCCGTCAGGTTCGTCGGCTGGTCGTCTATGGCCAGCAGTCTGATGGCGTCATTCGATTCCATGGAGCACCTCGTTCACTGTCTTTTTCAGCAGTTCCGCCTCAATGGGTTTGGACAGGTATCCGTCGAAGCCTTGGGCCAGGACAGACTCCCGGTCGCCCTTCATGGCGCTGGCAGTGACCGCCACCACGGGGATGTCCCGCAGGGACCTACCTTTTCAGATGTCGCCCGCAAGCAGCGAGCGGCCAAACGCCAGAGCCTCCGGACGATCCCCGAACAGTTGCCCTGCCATATAGCTCGCCGCGGACTCACATCCAGTCGCCTCTCAATGGCCCTGGCAAGGAAGGACGGTTCGTAGCCGGAGATGTCCAGCCCATGAACGCGGTCCATCGTCCGGATGATTTCCTTCAGCGGCAATTGGGATACGGCGAAACCGTCGTGGTATGCTGACCACATACGCTCTTCAATTTTGCTCAAAACCAGCGTTTGTCATCTTGGATTATTGTGTTTCCAAAAGATGCGAATGATCATCCTCTTTTTCCGCAGGTCGGGCAAACGGTATCTCGCAAATTTCCAAGTCTGACTTGTGGAGGCCGTCAAGGGTATGATGGTGGCTCCCATCGTCATGTTCACACACCGATTGCCTGGACACGCCCATGTGAAAATCGCCATGCGAAAGCGGCGGAAGGCGGGTTTCTTCGGTCATGTTCTTCTCTTCCGACGGAATTCAACCGGCAACGGCGGTCGATCGTGCGTGACGAGTATCTGGCAGATGAACTTTCGAGTCGTAAAAATTGGATGGGATGTCAAAGAACCGGGATCGGTCAATGCCGTGAAGCATAGGAGCAATCTGCAATGTTCAAAGAAGATCACGAGAAGTCCGCTTTTGAGTGGACCATGCTTGGCCGGGTGGATATCGGCCGTCCCAATCTTGGCTTCAAGACCGACGTTGTCGTCTACCGACTGATGCAATTCACGCTCCGGGACGTGCTCATCACGCGGTTTGGGGCGAAGGAGGCAGACGCCATTTTCTACGCCGCCGGCGAGTCAGCCGGGAAGCACTTTTACGAGAACCTCATCACAAAACGGAGTTCTTTCGGCGACTTTGTGGCCGAACTTCAGGATGTGTTCAAAGAGCGGGGGATCGGAATCCTGCGAATCGAGAAGGGCGACTTAGACAAGCTAACCTTCACGCTGACGGTTGCCGAAGACCTCGATTGCTCCGGGCTGCCCGCGTGCGACGAGCAGATCTGCACCTACGACGAGGGGTTTATCAGTGGCCTCTTGTTTGCCCACACCGGCAAGCGGTTCCACGTGAAGGAAGTGGACTGCTGGTGTTCGGGGGACAGAGTCTGCCGCTTCGACGTAAAGCCCGCTTCGTAGAGGTGCGTCCATGCTTGAAGTACGGGAAGAGGACATCGATCAGATCACAGGGCTGTTCTACCGCGTTCTGAAAGGCGAGTTGCCCCCGCCGCTCGAATTGCCTGAGGACTACCCGGAAAACGAGGTCAAGCAGGTCGTCGAGTACGCCAATCGATTTGTGGCGGAGTATCAGACACTGGCCGGCGCGATGCACGCCCTCTCACGCGGAGACCTCGACGTCAATGCCCCGGCCGGGAAGATGCATGTCCTTCAATCATTCAAGAACCTTCACGCAAATCTCCGCCACCTGACCTGGAAGACCCAGCAGATCGCCGGAGGAGATTTGAGCCAGCATGTCGATTTCATGGGGGACTTCTCGAAGGCCTTCAACAGCATGACGCAGCAGTTGCGGGAGGCGTTTGCGAAAATCGAGGGGCAGAAGCAGGACCTACTGCGCGCGAATCAGCGGATGAAACAAGACCTGGATGCGGCTGCTCGTGTGCAACGGACCCTCCTTCCGGAAGGCTTTCCGGCAATCCCGGGGTGGAACTTCGCTTGGACCTACAGACCCTGTGACGAATTAGGAGGAGACGCCCTCAACATCGTCCGGATCAACGAGGAGGTGATCGCCCTGTACCTGCTGGATGTCAGCGGACACGGCGTGCCGGCCGCCCTGCTCTCCGTGACGGCCACTCGGAGCCTGCACCCACGTGCAGGCGGTGCCGCATCCCTCGTTGCTGGTCCCGGCGAAAACCCCGATGCCGTCGAACCCGCAAAGGTGGCATCGACGTTGAACGCGCTGTACCCGATGGAATCAAATGGAGATCACTACTTTACGATGATCTACGGTCTTCTGGATGTGCGTGCGAGGCGGCTTCGCTTCACTCTTGCCGGGCATCCTGCACCCATCCTCGTCCGCGAGGGACGTCCCCCCGAACTTCTCGACGCGACAGGCAACGCTATCGGCATGTTCGATGACGCCGAATTCAGCGACTCGGTGATCGAACTGCACTCAGGCGATCGCTTGTATCTGTATTCTGACGGCCTGACCGAGGAAATGAACGCCGACAAGGAGCAGTTCGGGGAAGAGCGGTTGCTTAGCGCTGTTGCGGATGGGCAGACACTCGGCCTGCAGGCGGCCGTCGAATTCCTGGTCGAGAAGGTCGTTGCGTGGCGAGGCGAAGCGCACCTTAAGGACGATGTGTCAATTCTTGCCGTTTCAGTCGAGTAAGCTGGGGGGGGCGATGTGCGGACCCACTGACTTTCGTCGCGACCTTTTGTTTACCGAACCTTGGGGTTAAAGGCTCCGGGCAGCCGTGCATCCGAGGTGTGTTCGTTGGTAAAGCGATCAAGAATCCGCCGGTAAACGCGGCAGCTCGCATCGGCAACGCATCGTTTCGATCAGCAACATTCGCGCAGCGCGGGCGAACTCAAATCACGGGCAGGTGGTGACGGTTCTCGAAGCCGTTGGTTTCGAGGACCGTCAGAAGTCCCCGGGCACCCTGGACACCAGCCCGCGAATCTGCGTGTCCGTCCGAGTGGTTTGAAACTTACTGCAACAGTTCAGGGTATCGACCAGGGAAAGAAGGAGGTGATAAACGTGGAAAGCGATAAGGACGACCTGAGTGAGCAGATTCTGGAACCAGTCGAGCCACCGGTCGGACGGCAAGCCGAGGCGGGAGATGGCCATTCGGACACCGGTTGGTCCGTCCTGTTCGCGCGACTCTTGGCAGGCCTGGTGGTTCTTATCTGCGCTGAGGTCTTTTCCGGCGCATCACTTCAGATCGGGCTGTGGAACCCGTGGACTTTGTTAATGACGTATTGGCTGTACTTTGCACACTTCTTCTTTTTTACGACACTTGCCGTCCGCACGGGCCGGACGTCGTTCTGGTCGCTTTACCTCTGGGGAGTTCTGTTCGGGCTCTACGAGTCCTGGATCACCAAGGTTATCTGGTATGGCTACAGCGGGGACGGCAAGCTTGCCATCGGGAGCATCGGGCCGTACGGGCTTTCCGAGATGAGCATGGTGTTGATTTTTCATCCGATGATGGCCTTCATCTTTCCGCTCGCGGTGACCTGCCTGCTCTGCCCGCCCCTGCGACGGCTGTTTCCCGATCTTGCCTGGTTCACGGGAAGAAGTAAGGGCGCACGCAGTGTGCAGGGCTATCTCATCCTCTCATTTGCGCCGGTGATGGCCATGAATTCGGGCGGTCCGGTGAATCTCGCCGCCAACCTGGCGGTGGCGATCGTGGTCTTAGTGCTGATGTCGCGATTGGCGCGGCCTGCCCTCGATTCCTTGGATGGACGTGCGATCGTGGTCTTCGGGCGATGGGGATTCGCCGGCCTGTGCGCGTATCTCATCTGGTTGTATGGGTTCACGTACTTCTTCTTGAGGCCCGAGGGGTTGCCCTCGGCCGCAGTGCAGCTGCTCACCCTCGTCTTTTATGCGGTGGCAATCGCGGGGCTATGGCTGCACCGCAGGCGAGAGCCGCTTGACAACCACGCGGCCCAAGTGGAGAAGCGGGAGCTCATGCTTGTCAAAATACTCTTCGCCCTGTTGCTGGCTCTGTCTCTTGCATTGTCCCCGTGGTCGCGAAACCCCATCCTCTTCGGCATCATCGTTCCCAACTTCGTTATCTGGACGGTGCTCGGGTTTGTGTTGCCGGTGGCGTCTCTTGTCAGCGGAGTGCGCGAGCGGACGGCGCGCTAAGAAACGACGTGAATCTACTTTGCGCCGTACGAGGGTGAGAACATCGAAATCCACATCACCGAGTACGGCCCGTTGGTCTATCCCCTGGGGGGGCTCAAGTCGAGCGAGGAGTTGCCTTGGAACCGGTCGCTGGCCGGAGCATTGTATCAGGCGTGCCTGTTCAACATTTTCGCCAGGGCACCGAAGCTCACCAGCGCAAACCATCGGCCGCTCCATCAGGACGTGTTCGGGGCACTCGTCGGCGTGCACAGCACGCTCTTCTTCGGGCAGACGAATTGGCGCAACAGCGTATTTTATGTATTCCAGATGTACTCGAAGATGGCCGGACGGGAAGTGCCGGCCGTGGAGGTTCAGTCGCCGGTCTATTCAACTCCCGCCATCGGCATCGTGCCCAAACTCCAGAACGTGCCCTGTCTCGACGCCGGCGCTTGCCGCACGCCGGACGGTAAAAAGCTCACGCCATATTGGCGATCCTTCTCACGCTTGTCGCGGGACTTCCCTTTGTCTGCCTGGGACCGTGGACGGTCCTACTCGATCTTTTTCACTGGTGGATCATTTCGCCCGTTTGTGGACTTCCGCTTTACTTTGCAGCTATCGTCTCGGCATTTCGTTCGCGCATCGAGCCGCTTGCGCCATGGGGCACCGCATACAATGAAGCGACAACCTTTGAAGGCGTCTGATCGTGGAACCACTATCGCGGCACCAGGAACGTCCCGGATGATCTCATTCCCCAACGATCGTCGCCACGGACGAATCGCATCCGCACAGACGCACCAGCGGGGGCACTCGTCAGCCTAATGGATTTGCCGATTGCCGGCACGATCCAAGTTGGCAAGCCGGCTCGAGCCGGGCGACAGTGTGAGGCGTAGAGACGTTACGCCGGTTCAGTTCGCGTACGCTTCCGGACCTTTCTCAGCACGCCGCAGCATCCGAGCACGACGAGCCACGTCCAGCCCGGTTCGGGCGCGGGTACTCCATTCAGCGACGCGGAACGGATCAGGGACGCTGACGCCTGATCACCGATGTCAACGGCGAACAGCATGTCGTTGAAATCGTTATCGCCGCCGCCGTACATGTCTTCGAATCCGATCAACAGGTACGGATTGTCGGCCTGCGCAAAAGCCACCACATGTCCGATACGATCTCGATTCTCGCGGTCGTCAGTGGAGTAGATATCCTTGCCACCCTTCGCCCCGTTGGCGATCAGGAAGAAGTCCAGTTTGGTCCCGGCGCCGAAGCGGCCCATCTCGACGAAGTCACCGGGAAACAAGGGTTCGGATGCGGTACGCGTCTGCGAACTCGACGAACTCCAGTACAAAACCGGGCTGGACGAGTCCGGAAAGAGCAGCAGGGGGCTGCCGCTCGTCACGCCTCCGCCGCCCGTATTGAATCCGAGGGAATTGTGGTAGCCGGCGCCTTCCCCGACGAAATAGACTCGCACGTCCGATGCGACATTCAATGTCAACTTGGCCGGGTCCAACGCAACCAGACCGCCGGGATTGGCACCGTTGCTGATCGAACGTTTCTCCGCCAGATTTGCGATGATCAGGCGGTTCATGTTCGGCAGGACATTCGCCTGAAAGTTGGCCGATCTGGCATCGCTGCCCGCCAGTCCGACACGATCTGCGATCGCCAGATCAAAGGGCCGCGCGGCTGCTTGAATCGGCGAGTAGGTGAACGAATCTGCCCGTGCGGGGGCGGCGACGCTCAGCGCTACGCCAAACAACAGCACTGCAGCAAAACGACGAGTGATCGTACCGCGGCTGGAGCGGCGTGACGCACGGGCTTGCAAGGACGGTAAAGATGTAGGCATTTCAGTGGCTCGCTCAAAGAGTACTTGAATTGGAAGCCAGAAGCCTAGCGGCAACTGCTGGACGTCGACTGGCCTGACGACCAAACGGGAAATGATGTCCAACTGGCTTACCTGACACGACGACAGAGTGGTCGTTTGAATACCCTCACAGCCAACGGCAGAATAAGATGCCAAACCAACCGAGTACATTATCCGTCACCGTAACCTGCCCGGGAATAGCAATGGTGGAACTCACTCGCATTGTCCGTCGCGTCAATTACTCAGCAAATTTCGCGCCAGCAGATTGCCGCCTGTCGAGGTCTCGCGATTTCGCCGTGAATTCATACCTATCGCGGAGTTGGCAGCTAACTCACGCGACAGTTTTACTGTGTCGGCGGTGATTCGCGCTGAAGAGATTACGGTCCCGGCGTGCAGACCGTGGGGGCAAACAAGTCGGCCCGTGGCGAAGTTCTCCGGGAACTCTGTTTTCAAGAGCGGTGGCGGATCGGATTTCGCTCGTGGCAGTCGATACGGTTTCTGTTGTCGGTTTGCCCGGCTCCCTGTGACGTTTGCCGGCGGGACGGTTTGCGTATGGTTCTGCGCCGTCGGAACCTGCGCCAGTGATTTTCGCCATCGACAAGGGCGTCCAGTCATTCATTGCTTCCGATTCAGCAGCGTATCGAACCAGGTCTTCTGATGCGCCACGGCGTAGAGAAATGTGCCGCGGTGGTCAGCTTTCGGGCCGGCATCGATGGCTTGGCCCTCGGCGCCGCGTGCGATTTGTTGGTAATCAATCGAAAGCTTGGCGATATACGGCGGGCAGGCTTCGTCGATTTGGCCGAACACGGAATGCAGCGGAGTCTTGCGCTGCCACCGGTACGCTTCACTTCGCCGCAGGATGTCCCAGTAACGTCCTTCTCCCCGGGCGGCCGAGGCGAGGAACTCTGGCCGCAGGTACTTGCCGACTGTCTTCGGGGTGCCCTCGCTGAAAGTCGCATACGAGATCTCGCCCCGGTATAACTGACCCGCCAGTTTCTGGTACTCCGGTCTGATGGCTGCGTCGGTCAATCCCGTGAGTCCGTGATAGAACTCGTGAGAGAACAGGTTCAGCGTATAACACCCCGGAATGTACTCGGCATCCGTCGGCTGGTAACCGAGAATCCAGCGTTGAACGCTGGGGAAGACGTCGTTGAATGCACTGGCCGTTGATGCGGCTGCCACCGACACCTGCACGCTCTCCAATTTGTGCAGGAAGGTCATGGTACACCAGCCGCCCTGCGACCAGCCTGTCAGGTGCAGCGGTCCCTGTTTGATGCCCATTGACTCGCAGACGGAACGTGAAGCCATAAGCATATCGAAGCACGCCTGACGCGTACTGTCGCGGACCGTGTAGCTGTCCGGTTCCGTCGATTCGCCCTTCCCGAAATAGTCCGGCGCCACCAGCAGGTAACCGTGGCCCGGGAATTGGGCGATCATCAACCGCGTTTCGTAGGAGTTTTCGGGAAAACTGGGTGCCGTAGTGCGCCCAAACGTCGTCCCGTGCTGGTACGAAACGACGGCCAATTCCCTTGCCGCGATATCGGGGATTGCGATCAAGCCCGTTGCGAGCGTGCAACGATTATCTTGTTCCGGAACCACCGACTGGTATCGAACTCGGTACAGTTTGACGGCGTGTTTCGGTGCCGGATAAGACTGATCGAACTTGGCGAATCCCTCGGCCTGTCGTTCTTCGGTAACGATTTTCTGGAGTCGCTCGACGGAATACGTACCCAGTGACTTGTAAGCGAGGCCTGGGCCAAGAGTGACGTAGGAGTCTTCCGCACCTACTCCGCGCGAGTGGTCTCCTGCCAGGGCCGCAAGACAAACGCCGCAAGTCAGAATTCGGAGGGGCAGATTGCATTTCATGGCTAGGCACTCCATGGAGTCGTTGCGGTCTGGTTGATCTGTCGCACAAATGATACTGGTTTCCTTTGCGACTTGCACGTTGACCGGTTGCGTTAGCCAGCGGAGTGAATGGCTGAAAGGCCGCGAGACTGCGGACACAATCGCCAGAGGACGATCCGACACTTCCTCGACATGATGGCCTGACTCCTCGCACAGCCTGACCGCACTCTCGGTCGCCTTGCGGCACTCGAGATCCACCTGTTGGTTTGGAGCCGCCTTAACGACCAACGCAACTCGCAAGCGTCACGGGGCCGCCTTGATTTCTTCCCGGTACGGCTGGGCTTGGTGTGCTGGCGTGTCGGAAGGCGAAATCCGAGACTAGCTGGGCCATGCCGCCCACACGAACCAGATTACGCATGTAACGCTGGACATAGCCTGACGTACACCTCCGAAGACTGACACCGTGATCGGTTCAGAACGCTCCGAACAAATATCTTGACATCACGCCATGTCGCGATATACTTTCAGCATGGAACCACGGGCTGATCAAGGTTTGTCGCTGAGCGAACTGGCCGAACGGGTGAACGTCGAGCCGCGCACCATCCGCAGCTATATCGAAAAAGGGCTGCTGCCGGGTGCCGAGGCTCGTGGCCCGAAGTCCTTTTACACCAAGGAGCATCTGGACCGCCTGCGGGTGATCCAGATTCTTCGGCAGGCGGGACGCGACGCGACGCTGGAGGAGATTCGTCTCCTGCTGCAGCAGTTATCGGCCGAGCAACTGGAAGGAATCGCGGAAGGCTATATCCAGGTCGGCGGCCTGGTCCGCTCGCCGGACATAGAGCCCGCGACGGATACGGCTGTGGACTACCTGCAGCGTTTGAAGTCCGAAGGCGGACGGTCGCGACCAGCGTCCGCGAAGAACGTGACGCGACCGGGATCCGCGCGGGAATCCCGAGGGGCGCCCGTTTCGGAACTGGTGGATGCGTTGCAGCGACTGGCAGGGACGCGGATTTCCGCGCCGGCTGCGCGCGGGCAGGACTGGTACCGCATCGAGATCACTCCCGATGTGGAGTTGCACATACGAGGCGAGTTCGGTGACCAGCAAAAACTCCAGTTCCGCCGCGTCGCCGATCTCCTGCGAAATCTGCTGACACGTAAGAGTTCGCCGACGGATTCGTCATAGCCTCAGAGCGAGCTGAATCCGCGGCCAAGACTTTTCCGTCTGTTTCATATTTACCTGGGAAACACTGCGCTCGCGGTACGCGCCGAGCAAAGATCGCCACAGATCTCATCATGGGAGCAAGGCAATGAACAACGACACGACCCAGTCCCTGCAGATGACCCTTGGTTTTGATCGCTCGCTGGTCTCCTGGCGACGGCAATCGGTTCGATACCTGGTCGCGGATATCACGGTCCCGGACGCACCGAAAGCGCAGGTGTCATCCGGCACGCCGATGAACCTCGCGATTGTGATCGACGCCTCCGGCTCGATGACCGGCGTTCCGCTGGAATACGCCAAGACGGCGGCCCGCGGAGTGATCGAGCGTCTGCAGGATGATGATCGGCTATCGCTGGTGTCCTTTGCGGATTACGTGATCACGCACATGGAACCAACCCGTCTGAACCGCGAGGCGCGGAACCGGCTACTGCAGGCCGTCGCGGAACTGGGGACCCGAGGCTGCACGAATCTCTGCGCGGGTTGGCTGGAGGGAGCCGAGTGGTCGGCCAAGGAAATGCTCGCCTCCAATCTGCCCAACGGCCGCGTGATTCTGCTGTCGGACGGTCATGCGAACGAGGGCATCACCGATCCAATCCAACTGGCGGACATTGCCGCCAATCTGCGGCACCGGGGCGTCTACACATCGGCGGTCGGTATCGGCGACGGCTACTCGCCCGATCAGCTGCTGGCGATCTCCGAATACGGCGGCGGCCGCATGCACGACGCAGAGCGGCCCGAGGAAATCGTGGAGGTGGTGCTCGGCGAACTGGGCGAGTCCCGCCGCACAGCGGCAGACGACGTGCGGTTGGAAATACAAACGCCTCCGCACACGAAGATCGAATGTCTCGGCGGCTGCCCGGTATCGGAAAGCGGATCGTTTTTCACGATTGCCCTGGGCGGCTTGGTTTCCGGCAGTCGTCGCCAGGTCGTACTGCGAGTCTCTACGAGCGAAGGCTCGGAAGGCGAAGTGTTGAATTTCACGGGCCGGCTTCGCTGGCGACAGCCCGATTCGACGACTGAAGTCTGCGGCAATTACGCCATGGCCCAATTGACACGAGCCGCGTCCGAGGCCCTGTCGCAACAGCCTCGAGACATCGAACGGAGCCAACTGGCTGCGCAGTTGTGGCTGGGCGACATGGTGCGTGAGTCGGTTCGTCACAATCGTCAGGGTGATTACCGGGCCGTGCAGGTTTACCTCGAAGGACAGCGTAAGTACTTCGCGCGTTACTGCCAGGGGCTGCCCGAAGGCCCGCGCATGATTCGACAGTTCGAGCTGCTGTTCGGCCGCACGCAGCGCCCAATGCGAGAACGATCCCTCAAAGAGATCGCCCTGCGGCACTACAAGTCCTCGCGCAGCGAAGTCGACCACCGCAGCGAGCGGCGCCCCGATTGGGACGAGTATTTGTCGGAGTAGGCGGACAGTTCGAGTGGTTCTTGGGGCCGAGGAGGCTGGAAAATGCCCACGGATCGCAATCGACAGTCGGTGATTTCGCCGAGGGATGCGGATCGCGCAATCTACATTGACTTCGAAGGCTTCGCTGACCACTCGCCGACGCTTCTCGGCATTCTGATTGGTGACCAATTCGAGCAGGTTGTTCTCGACTCCGAACTGACCTCCGCAGCGGACGCGAAAGGTATGCGGCTTTCCACCGTAGCAGCGGAGGCGTCACAACTGCAGGCACGAAGCCTGGGTGAACAGCGCGTGGTCGTGGCCTACTCGCAGCATGAACTCAACGTGCTGCGGACCTATGCGCAAACGGAAATTGGCGAGGTCTACCGCGATGCGAGGAAGATTGCAAAGAGATGGATAAACCGGCTTCATCCTGACGCACCGATTCAGGAATGGACGCTCAAGGAGTTTCTGAAATTCATCGAGCACCCTCGTGGAAATCACCTCGGATTCCAGCAGTCAACTGCGCGCATCAGAGCTGTCCGCGACATGCTTCG
>CAIPEB010000648.1 GCA_903863885.1 uncultured Planctomycetaceae bacterium
AGAATCTCCCAGTTGTGCCGCGACAGGACTTTTGTGACGTAGGGGCGCAAGGACGTTTCGTAGTCCAAGCGATTGAATTCCCAAGAACGCTGTTCTACCGGCGCGTCGGCTATGGCCTCAGATACTTGCTCGACCCGGCGTTCTTGATGGGCTCTTTCAGCTTCCGCCACCTGCAAATAGTACTGCCGGGCCTCGGCTTCCTCTCTTCGGTGCTCAGAAATCTGCGCGTTTCTGCGGGCTTCGCCCCAACCGGTGGCAGCCACGATGGCCAGCATGGTGGATATGGTTGCGCCGAGAACCAATGCGGTAACCGCCACGGTGATCATCGACGCGAGCAGGCGATTTCGGAGCGACCAGCGCCAAAGCCGGTGAAGGTGACCTGTCCGGCGGGCGTGGACGGGCTCATGGCGGAGATAACGCCGGAGATCGTCCGCCAACTCCTCGGCGGCTGGGTAACGCCGCGAGGGCTCTTTCTCCAGACACTTCAGGCAGATCGTTTCAAGATCGCGCGGGACACGGTCATTGAGGCGACGAGGTGGCAACGGGTCATCATTAATGATCTGATCGATAACCATCCGGCGCACACCGGAAAACGTGGCTTTTCCTGTGAGGAGTTGATACAGAACCGCTCCCACACTGTAGATGTCAGCGCGCGGGTCAACGTCGTTGGGAGACGCAATCTGCTCTGGGCTCATGTACTCAGGCGTGCCGAGAATGGAGCCTTCGACCGTGAGCGCATCATCCGATTGCACGGCGTGGACGAGCCCGAAGTCAACGAGTTTCACCTGGTCGTTGCCGCTCAGGCAGAGAACGTTGGATGGCTTGACGTCGCGGTGAATCAAGCCGCGACGGTGGGCAACGGACAGACAGTCGGCGAGTTGTGCGGCAATCGCAGCGGATCGCTCGGGAGGAAACGGCGACTGGGAATCGAGTTCACGCGCAAGGGACACACCATCCACAAATTCCATAGCCAGAAAGGGCGGAAAGTCGTGGGGAGTCTCCACCGCGAAAATCGAAACAATGTTTTGGTGCGTCACTCCGGCCAAGGCGCGCGCTTCTCGCTCGAAGCGCGCCCTGCGACTGGATGTCGCTGCGAATACGGGCCTGAGAACCTTAATCGCTACGATGCGTCCGAGGCTCTTATCCAGTGCCTTGAAGACCACGGATGTCGCTCCGCGCCCGATCTCGCTAATAACCGCATACCTGCCAATTCTGCCGAGGGGCGCATCGGCAGTGAGAGGGCCCGGAAAGCAAAACTGCTCGTCGTGCGGGGACAAACTCGGGTCTGTGAGATCGGGAGGTTGATCCCGCAGTCGCTGAAGCAGTTTCTGCAGCGTTTCGTCGCGGTCTGACAATGCGTCTGCAACGTTCCGGTGGATTGCGCGCAGACCCTCAACGATGGGATCATCGACCAGATCATCGAGGCATTTTTGGCAGCGAGCACAGGCCGTGACGTGTTTGTTGAACACCCTCTCGTCCCGTCGGCTCAGCTCGCCTGCGACCAACCGCTGCAGGTTCTCTTGTGACAGGCACTCCGACATATTGACGTCGCTTCCCGCTCAGCGCCCACTTCGCTGGAGACGTTGAATTTCCTCGGCCAACATCTTGATGACGCGGCGCTTGTACTGATAGACCGTGGTGACGGGGAATCCAAGGCTTTGGGCCACCAGTGGCGCAGGCTGGTTTTCGATGCACGATTGGAGATATACCTGCCACATGCGGCGTTTGACGCGGAGGCGAACGCGTTCTTCCGCCTCGCAGCGAAGATTCTCGTCGTGTGCGCGGTCGAGCGCCGCCTGCAAGTCCTCCTGGTTGCGTGGATCCGCAATGGCCTCGAATACGGTTTCAGGCCCTCCGTCTCGCGCGCGGCGAGCCAAACGACGGCACTCATTGACCACCGCGCCGATCGCGTGGTTCGTGACGGTTTTGAGCCAACCACGAAACGAGCGGGCCGGGTCATACTCGAATGTGCGCATCGCTTCTACAAGCCGCATCAGGACGATGCTCGTAACGTCGGCAGCGTCTGCGTCCTGGAGGCCTTTAGCGCGTGCCCAGGCGTAGATCCTGGGCGTGTAGCGATCGACGAGATCGCGCCACGCCTTCGCGTCGCTGACGTCCCGTACCCTCAGCAACAATGTGGCACTGGTGATTGATCCGCTTCCCGCCCTAGTTTTAGTACCCATCTGTTCCCCGAATCTCGACACGAATTCCCAAGAGATCTCAGGAAAACACCAAATCGGAAAAAAGAATCTGGCTGAGCACGACTGAGTATAACGTGGTAAGGGCAATGGGTTTAAGACAGCGCGGCGTGCTGCAGCGGATTTTTTTCGCCAATATGTGCGTCGAGATTTCACCGGAGCGGCTGTATTTGAATTCAGAAGGGGCCCGTGTCAGACGAGGTTGGACGGCGCAATGTAGGAGAGTTTCCTACACGCGAATAGTTACGCGCGGAATTGCCCTGCAAGGGTCTTTTTTCAGCAAGGATTAGGCATTTAATACGCGCAAAGTTCCCGAGTTTGGCTTCCACCACCGTTCACAGTTGAGGCACTACGATGCACGTCAGCAATAGACGAACGAGAAGAAGTGGAATTGCGCGAGGATCGGACGTTACTTACGACGAGCTTCGTCGAGCAGCTGCCGGCGCTGGTGGCCGCGGAAAACCGAAAGGCCAGAGGAGCAGACCAGAGCGGAAACGTGGGCAAGATTGGAACTGCCTCTAGAGAACGACGCACCTCCGGAGAGGCGGCTTTCGGGTCTCCGCGGCCAGAAGTCGCTTTAGTCTTGGATGCGCTGGGTTTTTAATGTAGCGCCAGTCTGGGAAGTGACCTCACATTCGGTCGAGGGTGCTGTCATGCCACGATGGTTACACTATATCATGTTCGCGCTATTCCTCCTGACCCCGACCGCTTCACCCTACACGCTTTGTGCCATTGATTTGTCGACGGTACATGGACCAGCTGTTGTTGTCCGCAGCAATGGATTTGTAGTCTCAGGCACACTGTTATCCATCGATTCATCGCACGTGACACTCAAGTCGCCAAGGGCGCTTGCTCCAATGGAATTCCGGTCTTCAAGCGTGAGACAAGTTCGTATTGGTGGCGACGTCCTTATCTACAATCGCGAGAAACACACATTTGAAAGCCAAATGGAACTCGACAATCAGGCGCGAGCACAACAGATGGCAAGAGAGCAAGAAGCGCAGCGCCGTCGGCGCGCAGAAGAAGCTGCTCGAAGCGGACGACTAAAGATTATCAATAATACGGACAAGTCTGTCGCGTTTGTGATCACACGTATACGCGATTCCGAAGGTATCGAAGTGGTACTTGATGACGGCCGATCTAAGTCTAATGCCGAGGAAATCGCCGGCGCGATTGATGCGATGTTCGGCGAAGGAAAGAGCAGCAGACCAACCGCAATGCGTTGGACAGTTCAACCTCGCGCGACAGTGTTTCTTACTTCCTCGGATGGGAACAACGTCATCACCTCCAAAGTTGACTACACACTGACAACGTCTGATGGGTCGAGATCTTGGGGGAGCGAGAAGAAGACGGATAGCGAAGACTTCGTCATTTCGATCGACGAAAGCGACCTCCACACACCCGTTCTCGCGAACATCGGTGAATTTCACGTTGAGCAAGACATCTCCTACACAACCCATCGTGCGCGTACTCCCACGGGAATCCACCCCGTAACGGGGTTCTTTTCGGGAAAGGTGGAATATTACGAAGTGATTGGTGGTGATGAGTACGATTACACACGAGAGCACCGGTCCGGATACGCTACGGCTTGGGCGGAGGTGGAGAACCCGACCGACAGGACCCTTGAGGTCACTGCTACGGTCGAGTTCCATTTCACCCATCTTTTGCTGTCGAACGAGCGTGTCGAGGCTACGATATCTGTTAAGCCCAAAACGAAGACAAAGATGTTCATCAATGTCAACACTAAAGCGTTTGTCGATAATCGAAAGGCAACGTCTGTTCGTTTGATCGATGTCACGACAACAGTGAAGTGAGTCTTTGGGCTCAGGATGACGAGCGTGGTCTTGCCTGACCGTACTGGTGGATGCGTACGGTAGATTGGGTCTTCAAAACAGCGATGCTTCACCTTCTCGGAGGTCTGGTTGTCCCTCCTTCGTGCCCGATTATCTCTTCAAGGCTGCGTAACAATGGGTCGGAATCCCTGAGCACGGCCATCTTTCGACCGTCCAGATGGCATGCGTGTCCGGCGACATCTGCGCGAATTCTGTGTCCGGCGCGCGTCAATATCTGGCTCAAGTGTATGAAATCTCTCATTGGCATGGCCGTCCCGACCTTGCCCGAAGGGTGAAAGTACAGCGGGGCGAGATCTTTGAGGACCGCGGGAAGATTCTGCAACGCGTGCGGCACACCCATTGACGATAGCTCTGCGCGGAGCCGCTTTATGCGATCGCCAAGCGGTTTCACTCTTATCGATTCGATCATCGCTCGCTCCTGTTCACTCATGTCATCTAGTCCGCGCATGCCCTCTTTGAGCGGCGTGTAGCCCTTCTGTTCCAGCGCCATATTGATGAGCTCCCTTCCGACTTTCGCTCTATTTGCGGGCATTGCATCTTTGAGAACGAGAGCTGCCTGTGGCTTGTCACCAGGTCCTGGGCTACTCTGAACTTCCAGTTGTACTCCAGCCTTCGCGCAACGTGCCTGGATTTCAGCCAAGTCACTCGGATCGTTGGGTCGGATGACCACTTCGGTCGTACCGCCCTCAGTGGTCCACTCGCTTCCCACTCCACCCACCCCGCCAGCAGTTGATTCTCCTGTCTGACGCATGTGCGTGACTTCGGTCATCCTAGCGATGTCATTGCTGGATACAGGAGGCCTTCCCGCTCCGTTTCTCCTATTCTGTTCCACAGCTTTCTTCTGCGCACCTTCGACGCGGTCGTAGAGTTTTTTCACATCGTCTTCCGCCTTTGCTTTGCGTTCATCCACCCCCTTCCTTTTCAGGTCCTCTGGCAGCACCTGTTTTTCTTGCGCCTCGTTTTGTTCACCACGGTCTTTCTTGTCTTTCTCTGCTTCGGGCGGCGGTTGCTGGGGTTGCTCCGGGCTAGAAAAGAATAGCGGTCGGCTTTCCCGCTCTGTCATTGTTTGCCGTTGCAGGTATACATGTTGCATAGATTTCTACAGGGCATTGATGGCATATTCCAAGTTCTTCACGCCATCTACGTCATTCCGTGCATCTCGCGTTTCCATGGACTGAAGAAGATCGTGTGCATATCGTTCCACCGCACCACGCAACTGAATGACATACGCGTCGTGTACCTGATCGTATTTTGCAAAAGCCGCGCTGATCGCTTCGGTGGTGGGTACCGCTTTCCCATTATCTGGCATACCGAATGCTATCGTGGTCAGCGAGGGATTGATGGGCTCCATCAATGCGTTGTAGAGATGTTCTCCCGAAAGCGGCAAAAGCGGGTGCTGGTCAGAAAGGAAGTAGAAAGCTGGCATGTGTTCGCGTTGTCACGATACAGCGTACAGGAATCCGCGCGAATGCGCAATGACAAAGAAGAGAGGTTTCCCAACATACGTGCATAGCGAGAGCAGGATAACCGCTTGCCACAGCCGTTAGCTGGGCGCTGCACGATGACGAGCGCGTACGTTCGCGTCTCCGGTGCGATCTTCCTCCCGGCGGCATCGTGGGTGATCGTGACCCCGATGTCCTTCCGAGCTGGTTCTCGATGCACAATTGCAGTTACACTTGCCACATGCGGCGTTTGACGCGGAGGCGAACGCGTTCTTCCGCCTCGCAGCGAAGATTCTCGTCGTGTGCGCGGTCGAGCGCCGCCTGCAAGTCCTCCTGGTTGCGTGGATCCGCAAT
>CAIPEB010000649.1 GCA_903863885.1 uncultured Planctomycetaceae bacterium
AACTTCGTCCATGATGATCCCACTGTTGCGCTCCTTCGCGATTGGGCGTACCAATCAGTTTGTTTACCCAAGGAAGCGCAACAGCTTTTCCTTTCTGAATCAAGTCAAACTGGCGAACCTAAGAAAATTTTCGTCAGGCCAGGGCAAGTCCCTCCCGGTTCTTTGTCGCGCCGTTGGTCCTCACTGGGATAACGGTTGCGATCCATCGTCTACTTCGGCATCAACGCGATGGATGGGCACTCTCGGCGCTCCTTGCGGCACTCATCGCGTTGGGTTCGTTGCAGTTTGCGTTTTGGGCGTCGAGCTGAGTATGCTCGTTCGGGGACCTGCCATCCAGGACCCTGTTCGCGGAGTCTGAGGCGAACACTCCAGGCGAGACTTCACGGAGGTTTCTTTCAGGGGCAGCGAGCCTGTATCGAATGTTCCACCTACTGATACACGTTGCCCGTCTCCACCACAATCACCACCTTCCTCGTCGCTTCCTGCACTCCCCGCGCAATCCAGTCGTGCGACTCGACGAGTCCGACACACCCCGACTCGACCAGATGCTTCGCCTTGAAGTCCACAGGTGACAGATTCCGATCCCGCTCCCGCCAGTCGTCGAACGGAGCCATGACGAGCCGCTCCCACTTGCAGCCCCAGCGACGGAGCCACTCCTCGGTCACGCCGCGATGCTTCTCGCAGCGATACGTGATGATCAGCGGGGCGGGGACGAAGCGGGGCAGCCAGAGCGGACGGGCGTTTGACAGCCACGCCTCGTAGCCCGGATCGTCATCTCCGACAGGATTGTTTTCACAGATCACGCCGTCTAGGTCCAAGGCGAAGCCGCCGGCGATGTGCGGGTTCTGCACGCGGCCGGTGAGCATGCCGCTGTTGAGGAGATTCCACTGGAGCAGATGCGGGCTGGGGAGGATTTCGGCGAACAGGTCCACAACCTGGGTCTGTGCGGGACGGACATAGATAGATGCGTAGATCGCAGGTCGGCCATTCATTCGCTGCCGGGCGGCGTGCATCGCGTAGCCGTTGTAGACCGTGTCGTCCACAACGAGGAATGGGGCGTCCGTGGGTGCCTCGATCTGACCGCCACGCCAGCCGTGATACAACCGTCGCGGTCCATCTTCAGCCAACTCGTACAGCGGCAAGTGCAGCCAGGTGGCCAGTACCGACGCGGGAATCATGCCCGAACGGGGAATCCCGACAATGCCGGCCAGCACCGGCGGAACCTGGGACATGAGTTTGCGGGTGGCCTCGATGAGGTCACTGGTTGTCACCCAGCGCCACGGGTCGTCGGAATGATACTCAGGATTCAGGTGTGGAGCCGCCGTGTCGTAGTTCAGCGTAGACGGCAGGACTACCGTCGTTTTCGGTGATGCTGCACCTTCGAGTACTTCAGCCGTCGCCGGACAGATGACTCGTTTCCCGCTGGCCTGAGCAATTGCTTTGGCTTGAATCGGGCAGCTTTCAACGAAGATGGTCGCTTCCGAATCCCGATACGCCATGCCTTTGTATGCGCCCGCGTCGTAGGTGCGCGTGCGTTCGTCCTTGGTGGCCCACGGTCCCATGACGAGTTGCCGACAGCGGACGCCGTAGCGACGCAGCCAGGCTTCCGTGGGTTCGCGATACTTTTCCAGGCGAGCAGTCACGATCAGTGGGATCTCACACGACCGGACCAGATACTTGGGTCGGACCGTTTCCAGAAACCTGGCATACCGCGGCCCATCGTCGTCATCCTCGGCGGGACAGTCCTCGCAGAGAATCCCGTCGAAGTCGAAAGCCGCTACCTGAGTGTGAAGGGAATTGAAAAAGTTCCACTCCAAGAAATGCGGCAGCGGCAAGAACTCCGCATACAGATCCACGGCTTGAGCAGCTTCCGGGGAGGCAAACACCACGGCTGTGAGCACGCGACGCTGCAGGGAAAGTTCACGCAACCGCGGACGCAGTGCGCACATCGATAACCCCGAAGCCACCGTATCGTCCACGATCAGCAGCGTGCCGTCGTCCGGTTTTTCCGCGTCGAACCGCAGGCCCGACGGTAGTTCCACCAGTCCCGATCGCTCGTGGAGCGCATACATCTTTATATGCAGTGCTTCCGCGATCTGTCCCGCCGCCGCCATGCCAGACACGGATGCTGCGGGCACGTACGGCAGTGCGTCTTGAGTATCTCCTGCAGGTGCGCGCCCGTGCGCACGCGGCGACTGCGAGGCTCCACGACGCCGGTACACCCGCTGTCCAGCACGTCGCAGATCAAGGATTCCCAAGGTGGCATACGAAGTTGTCCCACGTTCCGTTGATGATCGGCCACGTGCCGCCCGGGCCCGTCGTCGACACCACGCCGTACTTTTCTTCGGCCGCGAAAGCGTACGAACCGGTGGCCTCGAACACGAGCGTCTCGTTGCGAAAGTAACAGGCCTTGTACTGGTAGCCCGATGTGTGACAGAGCTTGAGCGAGAGCTTGTCGCCGCTCTGCACGGCAATGTTGGGAAAGGTGTAGTACGTGCCGAAGGCGTACAGGCCGATCCCGCCCAGATTCCAACGGGCGAACAGGCGAAAGGACAATCCGTCCGTCAGGATGATCCCGGTGGTCGCCGAATAGGGGTTACTGTAGACCTCGCTCTCGATGATGAGCTTCAGGCCCAGCGGATTGATCGATGCCGTACGATGGAGTGCGGACCAGGTGCCGGAGTTGGGATTGGCAACGGCACTATTAATGAGTTGGCCGTTACTGGCCGAGAACGAGTCGTACGCCGGCCACTTGGCCACCCAACCGGCGTCCAGCGTGTCGAAGGGGTCCGGCCCCCATTCGTTTCCGTCGGCCGACTCGTAATTGCAGTTGCAGGTATTGCAGCAGCAGCGGGCCACCGACATGCGATTACGCGTTCCCATCAGGTGGTGCACTCCGCGCCGACGATGATCCACTTCGCTTCGTCGCGAAAGTATTGAATGAGAAGCTCGGAGTTGGCGGCCACGGCCTGATTGCCATCCAGCCAGTTGAGATGAGCCGTGACCGACTCCGTGGCCGAGCCGTTGCGATAGATGGATACTGTGCCGGAACCACCCACGGCGATCTGAGCGCCGGCCTTGGCTTTGAGTAGCGGTGCCACGAAAGTCCCCAATCGCAGCACGGCCCACTTGCTCCCGGTTCCCGACTCGACATACAGAATCTCGGCCGCACCATAATAGGCCGAGACCAGCGACGCTCCGCCCGACGGATCCACATCGGCCCGATCATGACTGGCATGGTTCACGGTGATTTGGGCTACAGTCACGCCTGAAACCACGGCATCGCCAAGGTAACTGGCGGCCAGCGGTTCAAGGAGAAGTACGCCCGACTGTTCGCTCGCCATTTCCCGGCTGAGCGGCCCGAGGCGAAACGTCGCGGCAGGATTCGCGTGGGATTCACGTGCACGCATTCGCACGAGGGCGGGTTCGTGCGCGGATTTGGCGGAATCATGCAGCACCTCGACCGGGGGCGATTCGAGGTGCTAGGCCTCGTTTCCAAGTCGATCGTGCCCTTCTGCCGCAAGCAGGTCGCCTCGGACGACATCGCGTGGATCGGATTTCCGCACCACCTGGAGCAAGCGTTGAAGGTGTTCCGCGAAGCTGAGTGCGACGTGGTTATGCACTGGCATGCGGGCACTGATATCGTGAACTACTATCTGCCTTTCATGCCGCTGGCCCCAGTTCAGTGCATTGGATTCGGAACGCACGGGACGACGGGAATCGCCAACATCGACTACTTTGTTTCGTCGCGTCTATTCGAGCGCGGGCCGGAGGCGGACGACGACTACGCGGAGTCGCTGGTACAGTTCGAGGGAGCGACGGCTTGGCAGCCCCGTCCGATCACGCCAGAGCCGGCCAGCCGATCGGACTTTACGCTTCCGGAGCGTGGAACGCTGTACTTCTGCCCTCAGCGGCAGGCCAAGTTCCACCCCGATTTCGACCGACTTCTACTGCGGATACTGAAAGCAGACAGCGACGGGCACGTGGTGATTCTGGCGGGGGATCGCACCCGACCGGCGGAGATGCTGAAAGCGCGGTTTGCCGTCACTCTGGGCCCGACGCTTTCAAAGCGGATCTTGTTCGTGTCCGCCCAGCCGCCGGAGGGGTACTACCGGTTGCTGAGTTTGATGGATGTGGTCCTCGATGCGCCTGCGTACAGCGCGTCTCTGACCGGCTACGACGCCTTTTCGCTGGGCGTTCCGCTGGTCACGCTGCCGGGGCGGCAGATGGTCCAGCGTTACGCCCTGGGGCTCTACACCCGGATGGTGGTGGAGGGGCTGGTCGCTTCGGACGAGTCGCAGTATGTCAACCTGGCTGTAAATTTAGCCTGGGAGGCGGAGTTTCGACGCGAGATGAGCGGGCGGATTTTGCAGTGCTGTGATGTTCTCTACGAGGATGTGGCTGTTGTTCGGGAATATGAGAGTTTCTTCGAATCGGCCGTTGCGCAAACCCTTTCCTGACGTCACTGAAGAGGCTTACCATGACAAGAGACCGATCGACCTGGAGCAGTTGGATAAGTCGTCTGGGCGGTTCTTCGACGCGGTCTTCCCGAGTGGCTCAGAAGTCATTGCGAAGGCGATTTTTGAAGCTGGAGCCGCTGGAGAGGCGGGAGTTGTTGGCGGTAGTGACGGTTCTGCAGACCGATAGCCAGTCTGCCGAGCAAGGAAATGACTCCGGTGTTCTCACAATTTCGTTGTCCGATGCGCGGCCGTATGGCTACTACAGCGTTGAGTTCACGCTCTCCGGTTCATTGGACGACACCGTCGTGAGTGCCCCTTCCAGCAACTACCTCACTTATATCAGCACCACAAACGGAAACATAAAATACTCGGTTAAGTCCTATTCCCAATCGCAGAGATCGATTCCGATCACGGTCACACCGCTCGACGACGCTCGCCCTGAAGGAGACCACACGGTCTCTCTCACCCTTGACAGCATTATTAGCATGTGTTGCTGTTGCTGCGGCGGGGGCGAAACGAACTCGATCGGTTCTCCCAGTTCGGGCACGATTACGATCACGGACAACGATCAGTGGGAGGTTTCGCTGACGGGCGAGGCGAATGCCCAGGTGGTGGAGCGCCACACGGACGATGCGACGGTGTTCACCATCTCGCGAGTTCCCGCTACAGGTGTTGCGAACCCTGCTGCCTCGGATACGAAGTACGCCATTGCCGTCGATCTGGTTCTGGCGGGGTCGGCGGAACCAGGAGAGTACACGGTCAAAGACGCGAGTGGGGCGGGGCTGGTTATCCAATCGCGGACGCTCGAAGATGACTCGGTGCAACGATACTGCTCGGTTGTCATTCCCGCCAACTCGACCTCAACGAGCGTGAGCGTCACGCCCGTAAACGACGCCAAGAAGGAAAGCGACGAGGCCGTTGCGGTGAGCCTAGCTAACGCACACAGCACCACCGCCTGCTGCGGTGGTTGTGGCTGCTCGTGTTGCTATTCAAACGGTTATCCGGCCGGCACCTATCCCACGACCGGTAGCGGGACGGTCACGATCCTGGACGACGATCATTGGGTGGTGGAGGTGCAGGCAAACGACGCCACTGCGTCGGAGCGGTTGGGAGGCGTGGTGCCGGATCCGGGCTGGTTCACCTTCACGAGGGTCGACGACGGCAGCAATCGCAGTGGCGACACGACGTATTATGTGCAGGTAACGATGGAGGTCACGGAAGTCATACCGTCGACATCGCCCGCATACGCCCATTGGATACCGAGCGGCACAGGTGACTACGATTTCGTCACCAGCAACGAGCCGGGGGAAAACGAAGTGTTCCTATCCGGTTTCACCTACGTCAATTCGAATGCCACTCAGAGCGTGGATGTATGGACTGTGGTTGACACATTCCAAGGCAGCATCCCGCTGCAGGAGACGTCGGCCAAGCTCAAGGTCCAGCCCCGATTCGACTGGGAGGATGAAGGGGAACAATTCGATCCCGGCACGGGTACCCCCGACGCTCAGGCCGGCGAGATCGTCGATCTGACGGTCGTCAGTGTGACCTGGCCGGGATTGGACCAGCCTGGATCATCACAGGTCGGCGCCAACACACATGCGGAAGTGGAAATCAAGGACGGCGGGATCATCATTGCGCGAACCGATTCAGATAACGACGGAGATCTTGATGCGGATGACGACGAGGAGGAAAAGGATCCGAATTCACTGGGCCGAGTGTTTATGGTGAACACGGATGACGACAACGACAACGACGTTGCTGATAACTGGGAGAGACCGGATAATTTCAATATGCCGGCGAATTCTTCGGCTTGGGACGCAGGGACGGATCATTCCGTCACCGTGGCGAACGAAAATGACCTGGCCGAGACACGGTTCTATGCGTGGGTTGACTCCTTGGCTCCCAAAGACCCGGCGAACCCCGTGGTGGTGGACATCTACGCGAGCGGGTCGATTGACTTGATCCTCTGGACCCAGGCGACGAAAGGGCGGCGTCTGCACTACGGCAAGGACGTCAGCCCTGCCGACGGTCGCATGGACGAAGAAACTCGTCTGATAACGCTCGATCAGAGCACGACCTCGTTCGACAAGACCATCTACGTTGAGGCGAATACCTACAGCAGTGGTAAACGTCCGGTGTCACTCTGTGCTGACGTCGTCAATGGAGGGCCCGACGGCTCGGATTCAACGTATTACACGACGCTGCAAATCGACACCTTGGCCATGGCGTTCAATCACGATCCGAACGACAACACTGGCGCGGATGGAGTGAATCTGCGCAGCAATGGAACCGCCGGCACAGAACACAGCGCTCCAGAATGGATATTCGGCAGTTTGCCATTTCCCTCCCCACTGCCGAACGACGGGGCAGTGAATCAACAAACCGCATTGTATTTGGCCGACAAGACGGTGACGACTTTCAACCGCATCACGGTTGACGCCAAGTACGAGGGGATGTTCATCACGATGGAGGCACGGGTTACTGGTGGAGCGATTGGAGGACTCGATGAGGTGATATTCGTAGTGTCTGCTGATGGGATACTGCTACCCGCCTATAATGCCGTAGCAACCAGGGCAGTGAATGGAGTTGACGACTTCGTTGCATTTGGCGTTCAGAACACCACAAGCAGCGTGGTGCGGCGTGAGGAGGCCCGGTTTTACTGGGAAGTCACCAATATTGGTGCAGACGTTTCCAACGGCAACAATACAGGGTCGAACGAGGCGGTAATTACTGATCCGATTCGGATGTATACGGTTCTCGACACGCCACGAAGTCCTTGGGATGTTAGCGACAGTTTCTCCACGGATGATAAGCACCAGCCATGGGTGAAAGCATTGGAGTTCGTAACGAATACCGCGGGAGTCAACGTGAAGGATGACGTGGGTGCGATGGCGACGTTGACAACGTATCTTCACGGAGGGCACGGTTTGACGTACGATACGGTGAGTGGGGCACCCGAATATGCAAGTGGTGGGCTAGGAGGCACCATGCTTCTGTCGGAGTATATTGACAAGAGCCGTGGAAACGTGATCAACTGCTACGATCAGGCAGCCGCTGTCACGTCACTTGGACGTCTGTTGGGATTGGATGTTCAGTACAAGTTCATGGAACCCTTCGGCTACATCAATACGGTCGATCTCGTTGGTGTCGGGAACTGTAACAACCCGTTTTTTACCATGAACCGATTTCCGCAGATTGCCGCCGCAGATGAAACGGGGCGCAGCCTATTTGGAAATCATGCCTTTGCGATGTACGGAGGCCATGTGTACGACGCGTGTGCACTTGAGGCCGGCACGAAGACATTGGCTGCATACCTTGCGGCAGTCATCGACACGTCAACCTGGACGGAATGGTGGGAATCAGGGGACGCCAGTGATGTTGTGAACGGAAGTGTAGTTCTTCCCCCGTAACGCACTTGCCACATCAGAACACCGGTTTGCATGTTGAGGTGCCTTTTGGCACACGAATCCGTCTCCTGCCATGCCTTTATCAATGTGATAGACCGGGCGAGACCAACTCGCCTAGTCTGCCGTGGGAGGACGAAATGAAGTTCGGTCTATTGGGCATCATTGTGCTGAGCACATTGGCGTTTGCTACGTGCCGCGAACGCCCGGAGGACTCGATGAGCGAGATTACACCTACGGCCGTGATCGATCTTGCCAAGGAGGCCAATCAAGAGAAGCAGACCTCCTGGACTGGCAAGGCAACTGCCGACATCGTTGACATCTCACAA
>CAIPEB010000650.1 GCA_903863885.1 uncultured Planctomycetaceae bacterium
ATACCACCAGGCTTCGAGCCATCGCCGTTTCGATCGTTCCCTCGTCGCCGGCCAACGCCGCCAGCCCTTCCATCGAGAACTTGCCTTCCATGCTCTGGGATGCCGAGAGCTTCTTGCCCATCAGGCTCATGGCTCGGGCCTGCATGGTGTCGGCGTAGAACAGGTGATAGACGCGACACTCCTCGGTCTGTCCTATCCTCCATGCTCGTCTGGATGCTTGGCGTTTTGTGAAAAGGTTGTACATTGCTGACACTGGAATCTCCTTTGTAGTTGGCTGGTTCCTTCAGGCCAAAGCGATGCGTCTGTTGAGTACCGACGAAGAAGGTCGATAGCGTCTTTAATTCTGTCGGTCACTCTCTGTCCGCTTGGTTGCGTCTTGACCCAAAGCTCAAGGTTCTCTGGGCGGTTATCGAGTTTGTCTCCGTTGCGATGATGGACCGTCTCACCCTTGCGGAGCGGGCGCCCAAGCATTTCTGCCATGACAAGGGTGTGCTCCAGGACGTACCCGTTGCGGTATGAATTCGGGTGGTCAGGTCTCGACAGAAGCCTGTATCCCTGTGAAGTAACACATCCGGTTCCGTGTCCGCGGAGTCGGTGTGCAGGGCCAGGATCTCCATCCACTTCGATCCGTCGATGGTGCATTAGACAATAGCCAGCCCACCGGGCTCTCTGGTCACACCCATCCACTTTGCATTTAACTCCGCCACGCTTTCGTAGAGTCTCTGCCGTACCAGGGGAACCGTGAACCCTGACTCGCTTCAGGTGCATGGAGCAATATCCGTTCGCGAAGTGCTTTCGCCCACATCCCTCAATGATGCAAATCTCCGCCCTCTTGAATCGGGCACATCGCTTCGAGCAACACGCCTGATCGTTTCGGTGCGGAATGAATTGTTTTCCGCACCTTCGACACGTTTTTTCTTTCATGGAAGCCTCCTTCTGCTTCCATTATATCACAGTCATATCAGTGATAAAAGATAACAGTGGGAAAATTGTAAGTTTTCTTCTCGTCGAAGAAGTCAATTCCTGTTTCTACCAGTTGAGGATGCGAAATCGCGACATCGACTTCCGGACCCCACTTGGCCATCCAAGCTTCGCGCTTGTCGGTCGGAACAGATGACCGCATGATCTCGACCCTGAATCCCGCGTCAGCGATCACTTGCCGCAAACGCTCGGAGACATCCCGCTTTCCGGTCATGCTGCAATAGACCCAGACCTTCCTCCCTTCTCCGCGCTCCTTGCGAACCAAGTCGATCAGGGCCTGCTCCTTGGGCCGAATCACCCTGGGGTCCAGGCTCTGCGGTGTCACGACGTTCTGCCAGACCTGCCCCTGCCCGCACTCATCGTCTCGTTCGTAGTACCCGATCTCGCCCCAGCCCCAAGGATGGTCGCAGTACCCGAGCAGCGTCATCAGCATCCGGCTCAAGAGTCTCTTGTCGCCCTTGGCGAGCATCGTCTTGATGGAGTCTCGCAGGGCGTGCTCCGTCTCGGCGTAGGCGGCCCGCTGTTCGTCGTCCATCTCGACCTCGACCACGGACTCGTCGAGCGTCGGAAGGTTCTCGGCGACCTCATCCAGCGACAGGAACACCGTGTTCCCGATCAGGTGGCGGCCGAACAGTGTCGGCATGACTCCAGGCTTGACGCTCTTGGTCTTGCGGGCCTGCTTGCCGATCGAGTACGAGTTCCAGACGCCCTTGTAGTCCTGGTACGTCCGCTTCTTCTCGGACTCGACAACCTTGGTCTCGATGCGGCCGTAGGCTTCGTTCCACGCTGTGTCGCCTTCCCATGTGAAGCCCTCGGAGACGACCGTTGCCGGCGACAGTCGGAACAGCAGTGGCTTGACGTGCCACGCATACCCGCCAAACGTCGTCCCGGTCAAGGCGATGGTCCGCTTGCAGGCCGAGGCCAGAGCCCCGACCGCATTGCCGTGAGCGCTCTCCGCGGACTTCGCTTGGTGGCTCTCGTCGATCAGGAGGAAGTCGAAGTACCCGTTCAGCTTCCGCTTGATGTAGTGGGCCACGGGCCAGCGGTCAAACTCGTTGGTCCACTGCCACAGG
>CAIPEB010000651.1 GCA_903863885.1 uncultured Planctomycetaceae bacterium
CGACAAACACGAACCCCACCCGCCGCAAAGCGATGCCGGCCCGCTGAAAGTTCGCGCCGACTTTTTCGCGCGACCCGCCCGAAAACTAACATCGGCCTTCGCTTGTTTAAGGTCTAGGGTGGCGGCAAGACTTGGTTCAGTTCGTTCCTCAGTCTCCGGAAGCCAGCGAGTCGAGTTCGGCGGTTGCTTATTGGGGTCGAGGCGTTCCGATGTGGCGTTTTGGCCGGCGATGGGTAAAGCCTCGGGGCCCAACTGGCGGAAGAGGTGGGTGATGCCAGTGAGTTCCGTGACGATCACGCCGCCGCTCAGCAGGATCGCAACGGCCACGACGGAGCGCAGCGGCCGGCGAAAGGGGGAGGCGGATCGCCTGCCGGGGAGGCGACCGTCGGGCGCCGCCGGTGGTGCGAACGCCGCTCGCGGCTTGTTCACTACTGGCACCGACGTCACCTTGCCGTTGACCTGGAGTTCGTGCTGGCAACGAGCCAGCAGGTCGGCCACTTCTTTCGCGGTCCGATAGCGTTCGTCGGCATTCTTGGCGTGCAACTTTTCGATGATCGCGCACAGCCAGTCGGGAACCTGGGGCAGAATCTGCCGAATTGGGCGAGGTGTTTCATCGACGACTCTCTTCAACACGGCCACCGCATTTGGACCGCGAAATGGCGCTCGACCACATGCCATTTGATAGAGGACACTGCCCAGACTAAAGAGGTCTGCGCGATGATCGAGATCCTGTCCTAACGCCTGTTCCGGCGCCATATACATCGGCGTCCCGGCAATCGTGCCAGTGCGAGTCATGGTTGCGTCGTCGGCGGCGCGGGCCAGGCCAAAGTCGGTAATCTTCACTTTTTGATCCGCGCCCGCTTCGATCAGAACATTGCCAGGCTTGATGTCACGATGAATTAGCCCCTTGTCGTGGGCGGCAGCGAGGCCCGCGGCCATCTGGCGGCCGAGATGCAGAATCTCCGGAACTTCGAGCGGTCCCGATGTATCGAGCTTCTGCTGGAGCGTCTGGCCCTCGACATACTCCATCACGAGGTAAGGCAGCGGCTGCTCTTCGACCGCATGCACCTGCACGATGTTCTCGTGCGCAATCGCTGCAACCGAGCGTGCTTCACGCAGGAAACGCTTGCGTGGCGGTGACGTCAAGGCCAACTCCGGGTTCATTACTTTGACCGCGACATGCCGGTGGAGCTTCTCATCAAAGGCCTTGAAGACGATTCCGAACGCACCTTGTCCCAACACTTGCAGGATCTCGTAATGGCCGAGTCGGCCGATCGAGCGGGGGGTGGTCGACGGCTCCAGGAATCTCAGATCAGCACCCAGTTGCGCTTCGTCATCCTCGCCATCCCGGTGACACGAGTCCGTCGGTCTGCCCGCTGTAACGCTGCTCGACGACGAGAGCTCGGTGGTCGGCTGCACACGATTCATGGGTGGTGGGCTGAGCTGGTCGACCAACGGAACATTCAGGAACTGGCTGGACTGTTGATGGGATGCCAGCAATTGCTCGAGCTGATTGCGAAGCGTGGCATCGCCGCAGCAAGCCTGATCGAGAAATGCTTGGCGTTGGGCTGAGTTCTGAATCTCGATCGCTTTCTCAAAAATCTCGCGTTCGTTCATTATGGCTGTTCCGCTGAAATCCCAAGGAAAGCGTTGTCACCACTTTGGCAAAGGTCAATGCGCCGTGGTTCCCGGTCTTGCGCCAAGAAATCTACAAGAATGTCATTTTCCTTCAGTATCGCTGCCGGTCAGCTCGCGATGCAGCCAGGCCCGGGCGTAAGCCCAACGGCGGTCAGCCGTCCGACGCGGGATTTTAAGGGCTTGGGCCGCTTCTGCGATGGTGAGCCCTGTGAAGTAACGCAGTTGCACCAAATCGGCGGCGATGCGGTCGGCCGCGGCGAGTTTGTCCAGGGCCTTGTCCAGGGCCAACAGGTCCTCGCGTGGCTCGACCCCTGCGACTTCTTCAACCAACAGGTCATGTCGGGCCATGTCGCCGCCCCGTTTCACCCGCTTCTTTCGCCTTGCCGCCTCGACCAGAATCCGCCGCATCGACTCGGCGGCCGCCGCGAAAAAGTGTCCCCGTGAATCCCACCGCATCGAAGCGTGTCCCACAAGGCGCAGATACGCCTCGTGCACCAAAGCCGTCGCCTGTAACGTCTGCCCCGGCTTCTCGTGGGCCAGCTTGGCCGCGGCGAGCTTCCGCAACTCTGCGTATACGAGCGGCAGCAGTTGCTCGGTCGCCGACGGGTCGCCGGATTCGATCTGCGAGAGGATGTGCTTAACGTCCGACATGTTGAGAATCTCGGCTGGAAAAGTATGGCACCCAGATTATAGTGCCGCCACATGCCGAGGCGTCAAGGAAATGCGCAGGTGGATGCCGAGCTGTTCCGCAAAACCCGGGTCGCCCTGCGGCGTAGCGGTGAGGAGTCGCTCCAGTGAGATACTCAAAGGAACCCTGGGATACGCGGCCTGCGATTTAGCGATGGGCCACACGTTCTCCACCCGAGGGAATCAACAACATCGCTAGTTCTCACAGCCTGTGCGCCCAAAAAAGGGATCACCCCCCCCGAGCCCCACTCAGTCGCAATGGCACAAGCCGCGAACGCCGAGTTCATAACTGCGGCAACTGGACAACGGCGCGCGGGCAATCGACCACATTTGAGAACGATACTCTCCATGGCTTCAATCCGCCGCCGCACCATTGACGCCATGGAGATATCATTCAGGGCGAGTTGGGGTCCAGTCGCCAGCTCCTCCACAGGAAATCGTATCGCTTCGACCGGAGCGGCACAGCGTTTCCGGTCGCTGCGTGTATGGCGAGCCTGGCTTGCCCGCTGTGGTAATCGGGCCAAAGCTTGAACGGGTTCGGCACCGGCAGCCACTCCGCTCGGCTGATGGTCCTCAATTTGGATAGCATCCGACTCTCGTCGACGTGGCAGCAACCTGTGAACACGCCTTCACACAAAGCGACATCTGGGAAACCGCAGGCGAAGCCCCAGTTCGAATAGGGCCTCCCCGGTCGGCGCACATCTTGCAGACGTTTCTCACGCAGTTCGGAAGCCAAGTGTTCGGAAGGGCCTGTAGATTCCGGGCATACCGAGCATGCCCAGTCATCATTCTCACCTGCAACACTCGCTCCGTCTTATCAAAACACGACAGGCCGCCTGAGCAGTCCCGTCTGCAAATGGAGCAAGCAAGGAAAAGGGGGACGAACCAACAGACGAGCCGAAGCGAGCGACATCGGCAATTGTGCGACCGGTGCAGCCACCCAAGCCGGCCACGCCGTCAACCGACCATTTCACACACCCTTCACGGGTCCGCCGCAGTGCGGACAAACGGCGGCTCGCACCGATATGAACTGTCCGCAATCAGGACAAGACCGGAGATTCGGATTGGTCACAGAGAGTCCGCTGGGCCGTCGCGTGGCAAGCAGCAACACCAGTCCAGCCACAAAGGCCCCGACGAGGCAGACCACTCCGAGGATCATGAAAACGGATATTGGCATGGACTCGACCTCCTGCCTTTCCTCGATCTGGAAACCCGGGTGCTCGGCCACAGCTTGGGCGGCATCGCGGGGCCCGCAATGGTGCCAACAGCGATAAGTGAACAAGCGGCGATCAATCTCAGGGTGCTGCGTTTCACGGTTGACTTCGCAGTTGCGGAGTTGGCTTGCTGCTCAGACGCCCCGGCGACGGACCTCCGTTCTCAGACACATGCGAGTTGCCAAGTCGGATCTGTCAGCTGCGATCACGTTCACAGCCTTGGCCCGCCAGTCCGTCCGCCTGTGAACAGACGGTCCGCCGCCCACTATGATACGCCAGCGATCGCCCGCTCGCACGCTGTCGCGGATTCACGCACAACGGACGCGGGCCAGTGTGTGGACAAGGAGGACGGGTTGGCGGCAAACGTAGAGGTTCGTTCGCGTGACATTCGCCGCCTTGCAGTCACTCGCAGCGTTGTACGACAGCTGAGCCACAGTACGACTCGACGGCTCATCCGCCCCTTTCAGCAGCGGAAAGGTGGTCAGATCGAGCACGTTTATCGCCTCGGCCACCGTCGCGGGTGTACCCGTTTTCTTCTCATCCGCTGCCGACGCTTGTTCAACGACGAGCGCACTACTACCCAAGAAGGCCATGATCCTTGCACATCGCAAGACGTCCAATCACCCACAACGAATGCAGCCGCTCATGACAATGTTCTCCGGAGACGAAGAGGCCAAGTCCCGGTCCCGGAAGCGGGACGGCGACGAATACCTCACCGACCAACTTCGCACACAATGCAACCACCGTAGTTTTCCGTGGAGCAATTTCGTGGCAGCCGCCCCAGCGGTCATTCAAGCGTTGCGGTCCTCATTCGCATGGAACCAGCTGACTTCGCCACAAGGCACGAGTGACCCGAGTACGCGACTCATGGCGCTGGACATTCGCTTCGATCAGTTGAAACGGTCACGACGCTGAGTCAGATACACTTCCGCGTCCCGCTTCGCGAAGAACTGCTTGGCCAATCCGAATTGTGGAATCCATCGATCGCAGGTCCAAAACAGGCGAATTGCATCTTCTTCCGCTGCCGCAGGATTCCGGCTCTCGCCGGCGAAACACAGATCATCGCCACGGACGATCGCCCAACTCCCGCCGAGCTTTTCAACGGTCGCCATCAGGGTTATCCTCCGCATTCGATGTGGTCTCCCGCATTGGACATGACGGAGACCAAGTGCAGCACGCAGATGAAACCGAATCCTCCCGATAATTTCGAAATGCACTTCTTCCCCATGGTCTCCGCCATGCGAGCCACTTTCAGCGATCGGATCATCCCTCGGAAGTAATAATGATCCGGCTGTACGACATCCAACGCGTCTTGGGCCAGCAACCACCGAAAGGCGTAGATGCTGTGTTGCTGTTCACCTCCCGCAACTGGGATTTCCAGGCCGTCGGCCGCTTGTTTGGTTCCGTCCAACCAATCAAAGAACACCGGGTTCTTCGAAATAACGGTAGTGATATTGTTCCAGCTGTTCGCCCAAGCAAATCGCTTCCTGCACATCCTCGCAATGTCCGTTCGCGTCGGCATAAAGCGCCATGTCGTCGCCAAACGTCTCCCGGATGAGGGGCTCAAGCGATCGACGCATTCAGATCCAATGCCTTGATCTAACGGACTGCACGGACCGCTTGAGCCAATTGGTTTGCTGCCGACAAGAATTGGGCAAACGCTTTGGGCGGTACTTGTTGAAGCTGATAGAAGACGATTAGCGTTCCGTCTTCTATAACGAGCGACAGTTTCGGGTTCTGATGAAACACCTGAAGCAGTGGAACAGCGATCACGCGTTCTGCGGTAGCGGGATCAGCACTTCCTATGCGAAAATGCCTGGGAAACTCAGGGGCAGACGGTACGTTGACTTGTTGAAAGGCCCCGAAAATCTGACTGAGCAACCGATCGCCGATACCCATTGGAAAAATAAAGAGATCGGGTAGATGTGGCACGAGTTCTGGAAACACAACCATTGACTCATCGGCCTCGAATGAGACGGCCCCGTAGTCGTACGCGTAATAATAGTCGAGTGCAAAGTAGGGCAAGCTCTTGCCCACCGAGGCCAGCACGTTTCTTCCTTTGGCGGAAGTCGGATTTTGCATAAAGCTGATGGCCTTTAGCAGGTCCGTCATCGAACTGGATGCCTTCATGGAAAACTCGAGGTGCAACGATCCTGCCAGCTCAGCCAGGTCGACACTGCGTCGGGCTCGCTTTCGGGCTCCTCGCACCAGCAAAGCAATCGCGACGCCGGCGACAGACCACAAAGGCGCAGTCAGCCCGATGGGAGCTGATACATTGCTGTTCTTTGTGATTTGGAAGGCAACCATCGCGACCACCAGTGCTGCCACAGGAAACAAGACTATCCCCAATACACCCCACCAAAAAAGACGGTTGTAAAATCGATATCGCTGACGTGCTGCGTTGACGGATTGATCCTGATTCATCGATCAACCTTCCCGAAAATTCAAACTAAGAAGCAGGGTGAGCTGAAAAACTCGAAGCCAGCATTCGAAAAACACTGGGCCCTACGGCGCTATTGAAGAAGGAGTCTATTCGCGACTCGGAATCTCTTCAAGTGATCACCCACCAATAAACTGATCCGTCAACAAATGACGGGATCTTCGGGCCCGCAGAGCGTGTGCAGATTCCGCTCAGTTCCGGGCCGGCGGCAACTAGCCCCTCATTCCCGTGAACACTTCGAGCATGAAGTCGTCGTCCCAGCCGCACGCGCGGCGTTTCATGACAACACTGGCTTTGCTCGGATGCTGCTTTAGCAATGACAAGGTCAGCCGATTCAGCCAGGCAAGGTTCTCTCGAGGGCAGATGTCGCGCGCACGTACTTCGTCCTCGCGATAAGTCATGTCCAAACACCAGTGGCAACTGTTCTCGATGTTCCAGTCGCTGCGCACCGCATGGGTGAACTGCTTGACCCTTAACGGGCAGGCTGCTGATGAAGTACCGCATGTCATTTGTTTCTTTGCCGTCGCGGATGCTCCAGAGCATGGCAATGCCGATTGAGCGCAACCCGGCCCAAAGATGCAACCCCGGCAAATTGCTCGAGCAAGGCATCTGTGCGTACGTCCGATGCTCGGTACGGCCGTGCTTCGTTTCGGTGGTATCGATGCGACGAGCACCGATGCCGCGAAAGTCGTTTGACATCTGTTCCTGGAAATAGTCGGCCACGGCCTTGTGTGTGCCCCGCTGGTTTTTCTTCAGCGCGAGAACGAAATCTGCTTCCGCATCGACGATCTGCTTGGCAATGGCGCGCTGAGTCCCCATCGCGTCGATGGTCGCGATCGCTCCGCGCAGATCGACGAGCCAAAGAACCTCGGGAATCGCTGTGATTTCGTTGGATTTGTCGTCGGTCGCTGCCCGCCCCAAGGAAAGTCCATCTTCGCTGGCCCATAGGCTTACCGAATGTAAATCGCCGGGGTGTGGCTTCGCACCGCGGCGTGGCTCACGCCACGGGGCGCGACGCGAGCATCTTCACATAAGCGCGCATGAAGGGAGCCGTGTACCCGGAGTATGACCGTCTCGACAAGCGTGTGGTCCCGTGTCGGCAGGTTGTCGAAGTCCGTTGGTGGCCGCGCCGGCAGCTCTGAGCCGGAGCGAAAGAACGACCGGTTCAATTCGCCGGTTGCTTTTGAGCGGGTGATACGGCGCACAATCCAAGGTGTTCCGCAATGCCCGCACGTCGGCCGTCGATGAGACGCAGTGCTCCATATGGCTCTGCCAGTGCAATCGCTCACGCCACCGAACACACACCGCTCGACTGACAAGAACGGCCTGATTCCATTCATCTACATCGAACAACCCGGCTGGTCACCGAAGCCCGCTTTCCTGAGTACCAGCCTCCTCGATAGAATCACGTTCCACTGCAGGATTTCCAGGCCGGCTGTATTGGGTGGAGTGGAGCGAGGCGCGGGAGTGGCGTCATGTCCGAGACCTACGGTATTTACGTGCTCGGCGCAGGCGTTCTGCTGGCACTGGCCGGATACGTGTGGCTGCTCCTCCGCGCATGGCGTCTCAGCTGGCGTTGGACCTTGGCCCTCCTGCTCTTTCCACCCGCCACGCTCATCTTTCTGTGTGTCGAGTTCCGGCGAGTGACAGTTCCTGCCACGGTCTTGTTGCTTGGTTTGTTCCTCGCGGCTGGCACCGTGGGACTCAATCTGGTCCTTTCGCACTACATTGACCTGGGGCCTCGCGAGAAAGATGTTGACGGCGAGCTGCACATAACCCTCACGGGCTGGGACAAGCAAACGAAGGACTACGCATTGCTGGTGAGGAAGCCGGAAACAGTCGTCCTTCAGATGGCCAACGCCGACGTCACCGACGATATACTCAGACATCTGTCGGGGCTCAAGAGGCTGCAAGAACTTGATCTCAACGACACGCAGATCAGCGACGGCGGACTTCACATCTTGGCGGAACTTCCCTATCTCCGTGTGCTGCGGCTGCGCGGCACCAAAGTAACCGATCAGGGCTTTCGCGATCACTTGCTTGGCAAGAAATCGCTGCTTGAACTCGATGCCCGCGAAACAACCATCACGTCGAAGACGCTGCGCGAGTGGAGGAATATCAAGAAGGATCAGCGCCGTTATCTCAAGTAGAGAAAGGAAGGCACCATGGCTTATGCCCTGTACGAAGACGCCTTCGGCGATTCTCGCAATGCGCAGGCCCTGGCATGCGCGGCGGATTACGCCTATTTGCCGGAAGCGGAGGCAGTGGCGAAGTTTAAGAGTGACTTCGGGATGGCGGCGAGGCTCGTGAGCGCCGATAACACGCAGGCCTACGTTTGCACGAGCGACGACCACATTGTCGTTGCGTTCCGAGGTACTGAGTCTCCGACGAGCATCGAAGGGCTAAAGGACTGGCTGCTGACCGACGCCGTGAACCTGCTGATGATACCTGAAGGGCGTCTGGGCACGGATCTTGTCGCGGCGGGCGTGGCCGCGCGGTTTCACCAGGGATTCGTCAACGCGATTGCCGAGATCTGGGAACCCGTCTATCAGGCGGTCGACGGGGAACTCAGGAAATCCGATCGTCCGCTCTGGGTGACAGGGCACAGTTTGGGTGGCGCACTGGCACTGCTGGGCGGCTGGCTATTTCACCGCAAGATGATCTCGGTACACCAGATCTACACATTCGGTGGTCCGATGATCGGGAATGCCGAGGCTGTTGCGGCAATCGATCGTGAATTCAAAGGCAAGATCTTCCGCTTTGTGCATTCCCCTGATCCTGTGCCGCGGCTGCCGATGATGAGCCTGATTGCCAATCAATACAGCCACTGCGAGAAAGAAGTTCTTGTTGGGGAGGGCGCCGTCGGCCAGGACTTGCTCGCGCCCTTCCGGACACTGGCCGGCAAGGCGGTCGATGGCGTGCTCAACGCCACGCTCATCGACGACGTCTGGAACGACATTGCCGCCCGCGTCGCGGCCCACGGCATGGCAAGCTACCGCAAGCTGATCGACTCGCTGCTCAAGTGACTGCGATTCGGGCGAAGGAGTTGGGCGTCGCACGCAGAAGAACGCTCGGGCGACTCCGGCTTCGGCATCCGACGTCAGCAGCGTGATGACACGGCCGGCCAACTCGCCGAGTTGCCGGACCAAGCGGCGAACTGGGTTCCAACGCACGGATCGGCTTAGCAGCCTGTTGAACGAAACCCGACTCCACGTGCGAATATCCTCTCCCGCAGGACGGTTTGCCTGAGAACGTGTTTGAAGAATCCAATTCACCCTCCTGCAATGCGGGAGGGTCGAACGCGAAAGCGTCCGGGGAGGGGCATTCCCCCGCTCTCCGGCCCTGGCGGGCCGCCTCTCCCCAAGGGGCGAGTGAATTTCAAAACACCTTCCAAGGCATCTTCACATATGCATATCTTCCGCCAGCACCATCGTCACGACCGAAACACCGCGAAAATGTGGTGCAGGGTTCCGAGGTGGCACAGTGGGCTGTCGACGCCGAACAGTCTTCCTCCCAGACTGGTAAGCCTGTGACCAAGCTGGGGCGTTCTTTTGCGGCAATCGGGCCACCACGGTACAATGCCGGCCGACGTCGCCGTGGCAGCGAGATTTCACCGCAAAGTCGGACGCGTTTCCAGAACATTACCGAGCGGGTGACGGTGCCCGCCTCATTCTTCATCCGAGGAAGGCCATGCGTTTTCCATCGCTCAAATCGTGTTTGGTCTTCGCGGCCGGCGGCGTGAGTTGTCTCGCGGGACTGATCGCCCTCCTCGTGCTGGCTTCCTACCTGATGATGCGCCGGATGGACTCGGGAGAAGGGGGCTCGCCGAAATTGTCACTGCAGCCTCCCACGCTATTCGCTACGCAGCCGGCAGATTTCAATCTCTCCGCGGTCGACCGGAATTCCAAAACGATCAGTCTCGAAGACTACCGTGGCCGCGTGATCGTATTGAACATCTGGGCGACGTGGTGCTTCCCCTGCATGGCGGAACTTCCAAGCCTGGGCAAGCTGGCTTCCCACTACTCCAAGAACGAAGACGTTGCCGTGATTTGCGTCAGCGAAGAACCGGCGGACACCATTTTCAAGAACAAATCTGCCCAAAACTCCGGAGCTCCGATTTGCGCTTTGGCGGGAGGCAAATTGCCGGCTGCTTATCAGACGCAAGGCATCCCGGCCACGTTTCTCATCGGACGGGACGGCATGATCACGGCCAAACATATTGGCAGCGCAGATTGGTCGCATCCCACGGTCATCTCGTGTATTGACGCGATGCGGCAGCAACCCGTGAACACGCCTTCACACAACCCGGCATCCGGAGAATCGCAGGCGAAGACTCAGGTCGAATAAGGCCTCCCCGGTCGGCGTAAGTCTTGCGGGACATCACGACATCCTGATAACGAAATGTGGTTCCAATGAAGACGGCAGGGTTCGGTGGCAAACGGGAAGAGTCGCGATGGTCGCCGACGAGCAGACTTCTCGGGATATTCTTCTTGGCGCTCGTGGTCGCAGGGAACGCCCGCGGCTCTCTCGCCGACGAACCGCTGCTGGTGGCTCATTGGAAGTTGGCCAGCGACGCGAGTGACTCCTCGGCCAACCATCTGCACGCGACGAATCACGGCGTGAGATTCTCCGAAGGCGCCGCCGTCTTCAACGGAAAGGACGCCTATCTCGAGGTTGCTGACAGCGAGCACCTCCGCTTGGGAACGGGAAGTTTCACCATCACCGTCCGAGTGCATACCGAAGAGAAGCTGAACGACGTTCTGGGCGATGTGCTGAGCAAGTTCCAACCGGCCACGCGCACCGGCGTGCTCCTCACCCTCATGAACTACCCTGGCGTGACGAACGCGCAGTCAAACCTGCGCAATCTGTGCTTCGGAATCGACGCCAACACGCCCGTCGGCTCATGGGAGGATCTCGGCCGCCCAGGTGACAGCCGTCACGTGCGGTCCCTGTGCGTCTTCGACGGGAATCTCTACGCCTCCACCTGGGAACCCGCCGCCGGTGACGCCGGCGGTGTCTATCGGTTCGAGGGCAAAGATAACTGGGTGCACGTCGGATCACCGGACAAGGCCAACGCGATCAGTGCGCTGTGTGTCTGTAACGGAAAACTGTACGCCGGTTCGGAGTGGTACGACGGCGGCGGGTCCTCGCTCCCCTTGTCGGAAAACACACATTCCGGCGGGCGCGTGTGGCGTTACGATGGCGACCGGATGTGGACCGACTGCGGGCAAGTCGACGCGGAGGTCACGTCCGTCTCGGGACTCGTCGAATTCAACGGCGAGCTGTACGCCGGTACCGGGACGACGGGTTCGCATCATCCGCTGGGCAAGAACAAAGGACTGTTCCGCTACCGCGGCGGGACCAATTGGGAATCGCTCGGTTGTCCGGACAGGCGGACGGTTCATCTGGGCGTCTACAACGGGAACATCTACGCGTTGAGCTACGACGGCGGCTACGTCTTTCGCTACGACGGCGACGGCAAATGGACCGATTACGGTCCCCCTCCGGAGACGACTCAGACGTACTCTTTCATGGTTTATCAGGGAAAGCTGCACTTCTGTACGTGGCCGAAGGCTCTGCTCGTTCGCAACGACGGCCCGGGCAATTGGGCCGTGCTGGGCCGGCCCGGCCAAGAGACGGAATCGATGGCGGTCAGCCTGTACAACGGGAAGCTCTACCTGGGAACGCTTCCCCTGGCACAGGTCTACCGCTATGACGGAGTCAATAATCTGACCTTGGTCGGCCGGTTGGATCACACACCAGACGTCGTTTACCGGCGTGCCTGGTCGATGGCCGTCTACGGCGGCAGACTCTACTGCGGCGTGCTGCCTTCGGGACACGTTCTCCGTGTCGAAGCCGGAAAGAGCGTCACGCACGACCGAGCCCTGGAACCGGGCTGGCGGCACATCGCCGCGGTGAAGGACGGCGGCTCGCTACGCCTTTACGTTGACGGCCGGTGTGTGGCCCGGAACGACGGGTTCGACCCCAAGGCCTTCAACCTCGACAACGATCAACCGCTGCGCATCGGTTTTGGCGAGCACGATTACTTCAACGGCAGGATGAAGGACCTGCGCATTTACAGGGGAGTGCTCTCCGATGCCGCGATTGCGGCCGACACCCGCTGACCTCCGGCCGTCATGACCGGAATTCCTCTGGAGCGTCTCCGGGGCAGGCCAGTGTCACTTAAAACAAAAAGTCGGCGGCGTGATGGCCATTTGCACTGTCAGAGCCATTTCGAGCACTGCGTCTTATCGGCGTCAAACGTGCAGGCATTGCGGAACACCTTGCACTTCTTGTCGCATCGTTGGCTCACAAGCATCCGGCCAATTGAATAGGATATTCTTTGGCTCTGCCTGCGCCGCAGGCCGAAATTGTCCGTGGACGCGGACAGTTCCGTCCCTGCCCGCGTCCGACAGCACTCGCATTGCGTCGAGGCCTGGCCTGGACCACGCGAAGGCCATTCGCGAGTCGATCGCGCTGTGGGCGGAAGCCACTTCCGGGCCGAAGTAGTTGAATCTCAGAACGCTGTACCGAAGGAGGTTCCGATGGAAAGCGCAAAGCCGAAAGCCAAACTGACACGATCAAGTCGCTCTCGAAAAGCCCGTCCGGCAAGTTCCCTGGCTCATCTGCTTTCGCTTGGCATCTTTACCCTGGCGGCATTCACGTGCGTTTGCGAGCCAGCCAGGGGCGCTGAACTGGCCAAGGGCGATACGAAGCGCGTTGACCTGGGCGGCGGTGTGACGCTGGAACTCGTGTGCATTCCGCCCGGAGAGTTCACGATGGGCAGCACGCCGGAAGAAAAGGCTTGGGCCGTCGGCCCGGAAGGAGGCTGGATCCCCGGGACGGGACGCGAAACACCTGAAGGCGATCCACGGCCCGCGCGGATCAAGCAGGGTTTCTGGATGGGACGGACGGAGGTCAGCGTCGGACAATTCCGGCGATTTGTCGAGGAAACGGGCTTTGTCACCGACGCCGAAAAGCCCGGCGGATGGACCCAGTGCTTCAACCCGGAGTGGGACGGATATCACCACACAACTCAGGTCGTGCAGCCCTGGAAAAGTATGTCGGGAAAGAGCTGGCGCGACCCGAATTGGGCGTTCCCGAACTTGGATGTCTATCCCGTGGTGTGCGTGAGCTGGAACGACGACCGAGCTTTCTGCCAGTGGTTGACGAAACGGGAACGCGCGGCCGGACGGCTGCCGGAGGGGCTGGAGTACCGGCTGCCCACAGAAGCGGAGTGGGAGTACGCCTGCCGGGGCGACCGTCCGCGGGCGATCTTCTGGTGGGGAGATGAACTCGAAGAGGGCGAGGGAAGACTGAACATCTCGGCCTGCGATTTCCTGCCGGGCAGGACGAAGACATGGCCGCTGGGAAAGGCGCCGTGGAGCGACGGGTATGCGTTCGTCTCGCCGGTGGACCATTACGGCGAAAGGGGCCGCAACGGTTTCGGACTGGCCGACATGTGCGGCGGCGTGTGGGAGTTTGTGCTGGACCACTTCGACCCGCAAGGAGCCCACGAAGAAGCGTATTTCGTCGACAAGGACCCGCATCCCGTCTGCCGCGGCGGCAACTACTTCGATGTGCCCGGCAACGCCCGCTGCGCCGTCCGCCTGGGCATCCAAAGTCCCACTTACTCCGACTCCCGCGACGGATTTCGCATCTGTCTGGGAAGCCCCGTGGCTGGTGAACCAGCGAAATAGGAAAAGAGGCAAGGTCTGTGAGACGGAGAGACCGTTGAGCCGTCGCGTGGCAAGCAGCAGTACCCGTCCGCCGACGAACGACCCGACGGCGCAGAGTGCTCCGAGGATCATGAACACGGATGACGGAACCGTTGCCTGCCCGACCGAATACGTCCCCTTCTTATCTCATTCGCGACAGACTCGAAATGCTCCAAGCCGGGATGCACAGTTCCCTCGCGATCCGGCGTGCGTCATCGGTCGGGCCCTGGTGCGACAAGCCGATGAAATCCACACCCACGGTGTTAACCACGTAAATCCGGACCGGGGTTCTTCCCGAGACGGTCAATTCCCTCATTCGAAGTTGGAGTTCTCCGCGCTTGGCGGCGTCCTCAGTCGTATTGAGTTGTTCTGCAAGAGCCCTGTACTCCGCCTGTTGTCGTGTCAGTTTCTCTGCCTCTTCCTTTGAATACACGGTCAGAGCGTAGGCGTCCGTGCGCGATGACAGAGCGACAAAATCACCCGCCCGTAGCAGCGAAAGCAAAGTCTGTTGCTGCGGCGCAGATGTCTGTTCCTGCGATCGACCGGCGGACAACAAAACCGCAAACCCAACCAACAGCACGCATGCGGCGACGGCCGTCGTCTTCATCGGTATCCCCCGTCTTGCTGATCGACACCCTGAATTGGCGCCTCCATTCTGGAGTCTTCCTGCTGTGACCGCAAACTGTTTCCCCGACGACGATCGCACCTCGGATTCACGGCTGCCGGCAGCGGTCACCGCCAAGGTTCGTTTATCATGAGGACGCGACGAAAGTCACGGGCCACTGCACGAGCCGCAACCGGGAGACTGCGATGACGCACAACAAACGGGAACTATGTCTCTTCTTAGGGTTCGTGCTGACAGCCCTGGGCCTGAATGCAGCGGTTGGAGCGGAACTGAACCCGGGGCAACCAGGCAACCCCGGCGTGCAACTTGCCGGTTACCGCATTGAAACGCGGCAGCAATCCACCTTGATCGTCGATGACTGCGGCGAGTTGGTGGGCAAGGTGTTGCCGTGGAGCAGTGATACCATTCAGTCTGACGACGAGCTGGAACCATCCGGCGAGTGCCTCGTGCGCTGGCGCCGCACTTTCCGGTTGAACGACGGCCAGCCGAAGCAGCAGGTGCGGCTCGTGATGGACTTCGAAGCCGCACACGCTTGCCGCTTCGCCTTGATTCCCGGCATCTCGTGGAACGGCAACAAGAACGATCCCGGCAACGTGTATCACGGCTTCACGCATCAGGGAACACCTTGGACGTTCGCATGGCACCGCACGCTCATTCCCGGAGCCACATACTCGGAGGGCGATCGTCACTCGGTTGGACTGTTTGCTGATGTGAGCGATCCACGCGCGGGCCTGTCCTGCTCACTGATCCCTTCCGCGGAAACCACGGTCCACCGCCTGATCTTTCCCGAGGAGGAAATGCCGCAGCGAGTGGTGATACGCGAAGACGGTCTCAGCCCGGGACAGGCAGGAGTTTTCGAGTTGAGCCCGGGGCAGGTCTTCACCGCCACCGCGTGGCTGGTCCTGCACCGTGTGGACAAGTCGCGTCCCGGCTACCGCTTCCTTCTGGATGCGGCATGGAGGCATTTCTACAAAGCACCTATCGCACAGCGCTCGGTGAATGAACTTCGCGATTTCTCCATCAGCTACGTCAAGTCGCTGTGGAATGATCGGGCTAAGAAGTTCTGCATCGCGATGGCCAGCAATGGCCACGGTGATTGGAAGCCGCACGAATCGTTCGAGATTGGTTGGGTCGGACGCAACGGCGATTCCGCCAACGCCATGCTTGCCGATTACCTGCGGACAAACAACAGTTCCTCGCTCGATATGGGAATGGCATGCCTCGATGTCTGGGCCGCGCAAGCGACCGGCGAACCTGAACGCCCGGGGCAGGTGTCACCAGAGGCGATCCGCCGGTGGGTCGGCACGTGGGTCGTCACCTACGACAACCGCGCGGTCGCGCATTTGACGTTCTTCCCATCGGGGCAAATCGGTGATCACCCCACTTGGGGGCGCGGCACACTGCGAGTGATCCCGGAGGGTCTGGCCTGCGATTGGTCGGGTGGCGAACGTGAAACTTACTGCCTGCAGCAGGACGAAACGCTCAAGGTGGTACACGTAAAAGACGGAAAGACGTTCATCGGCTCTGGCCGTCGCGGCGCATCAGAGAAGTTCCGCAGCCTGGCCGGGGACATTAACAATTTGAGCGAGGGCACCGTCGAGTTCTTCAAGGCCTATGAACTTTCCGCTCGATGCGGCCAACCGCGGCCGCGTTTTCGGGAACTTGCAGCGGCGATCTGCGACGAGGCGGTCGCCAATCAGCAACCGGACGGCGGCTTCACCGGCTACCACGCCGATAAGGGGGCCATTGGCGCCAGCATGATTCCTGCACTGCTGCGGGCCTACGACGTCACGGGAAAGGCCGACTATCTGCGATCGGCGCGGTCCGCAATGGAATATTACGTGGCAATGTTCCACCGCGATGGTTATCTCTGGGGCGCCACGCTCGACACGTCCTCGATCGACAAAGAAACCGTCTTTCCTCTGCTGGAATCGGCAGTGCGTCTGTACGAGGTTACCCGTGAGAAAGACTATCTGAACCAGGCCGAGGAACTGGCCTGGTACCATTCGGCTTGGCAGCTCACGCAGAGCATTCCGAACGTGCCCGGTTCGCTCATGGACGCAGTTCATTACGAAACGTTTGGCAGCACCACGGTGGCGACCGTGCATATGTGTGCCGATTCGTATAGCTTGTTGACATTCCAGCCTTTGGTGAAGCTCGCTCGCTATACCGGCAACGACCAGTGGCGTGAGCGTGCCGTGGCGGTATGGTCGACTTCCACGTACGGAATCTCTGACGGAACATGGCGGCTGATGGGGCAGGGACCTCGCCCGCGCGGCAGCCAGGACGAGACCGTCAATCACACAGACTGGAACTACCGGATCGGCATCGGGCTCAATCTCGACCGTAACAACCCTCGCGGTTCGGGCAGCGAATGGCTCACGATCTGGCCCAGTGCCATCCGGCTGGAAATCCTGGCGGATCCGGAGTTGCGATCGCTCGTTGAAGCCATTCCTGTTAAACCGCTTCCAGGTCCGGTGAACCAGGAGCTATCATGTCGCTGAAAGCGGGACGGTCTCCGAACGGCGCTGACGCGGGCAACGGTTCGAAAACGGGTGGAACATGGATCAGACGGAAGAATTCGCCGATGGCGACCGAGTGACGGGGCCACCCACATCAGATGGTACGACCAGAAAGTGTGGTAAGCGCGACAGCCATATGAATCTGGCAAAACACAGAAACTCAGCGCCGCACAGCGTGAGCGCCCCCTTTGCGATGCACTGCTGAAAACAGAGGAGCGGCCCCATGAACAACGATCCTGTCCATCGGCGTTTCGGCGTGTTGCGGTTTGTTGTGTTGGCTTCCGCAGTCGCAGTCCAGGCCGGAGGTTTGGCAATCTGCTTCGCGGTAGAACCCCCACCGCTAAAGCCGCACCCGTTCGGACAACGTGAGCATGTTGTGCAGCGGCTCAACGCAGAAAAGGAACCGGTGAACCTACCCGCAGAGATACTTTGGATCAGCGAGCCCTGGCTTCGGGAACGTGCCGACGAAAACGCCCAGATGCCGTATCTGACGTATCTGCCGGAAAAAGACCGCGTGTTGATGCTGGTCGAAACGCATCAGCCAATCGTGACCGCATTCATCTCGAGCGACGACCACGGCAAGACATGGAGTGATCGCAAATGGCTGAGCACGGATGGGCAGGGCCGCCCGGTGGGAGTTGCGCTGGGGCTGACCAATCTGGGCGGCGGGCGACTGATGGCGTATCCCGAGAATGCCGCACACGACCGGTGGTTGAGTGTGGATTACGGGCAGACTTGGACAGTGTTCACACACAAGGACACGGTCGCTGAGCGGTATATCTGGGATCCGCTGTTATTGCTGAAGGATTCCTCAGGCCGCATCCAAAAGATTCTCGAAGCGAGTTGGAGGCCGACCGGCGTTCCGTGGGGTTCACCGGATGGCTTCTACTCGCAAGCATATTTGCGTCAGAGCACCGATGAGGGGCGAACGTGGGGCGATGAAGTGAAAGTCCCGCAATGGCTGGGTGTCAATGAAATCAACCTGTTTCGCGCCGCCAACGGTGATCTGATTGCTGCCTGCCGAACCGATTACCCCAAGCGGTTCGCTCATCTGAAGCTCGATCATTTCGGAGGACTGGCAGTTTCCGTGTCGAAGGATGAAGGGCGGACGTGGTCCGATTTGAATCCGCTTTACGAATGGGGTCGGCATCATCCCAGCATAGCGCTGCTGGCCAATGGCAATCTCCTGATGACCTATGTGGTACGCCTGGGTTATCCGGCGACCTATGCGGGCGTCCCCCAATTTGGCGTCGAAGCAGTCGTCAGCCGAGACAATGGTCAGTCCTGGGATAAGGAGCACCGCTACATCCTGGCGAGTTGGGAGGGCAACATCACCGGAGAAAACGCGTGGTTCTGCGGCGTGCAATCCACATCAACAGTCCTTCTGCCGGACGGCACCATCCTGACATCCTTTGGCACGGGATTTCGCAATCCTTCCGACGCAAAAGTCTGCAAGATGGATGTCGCCCTCGTGCGATGGCGGATGGATAAGTCGCAACCGTGACGGACCGGCGGGCAAAACGACGGGCCGATAGTCGCTGGGCCATTTAACTCACCCGACTGAATTGACGCCCGTAGGCAATCTCGGGTGTTACTCATACTCGACCGTTATTGTATCTGTTCTTGTTTCTATAACGCACTCGTTAAACCCGCTCGTGTGAGGAATGCAGCACGACCGTTGCTCCCGCGGTGCGAGCCCAACCTCTTGATCGTACTGACGACGATCGCACTTCGTCGCGAAAAGCAATCGGCGTTGCCCCGTACGATTACCGGCAGCATTCGGTGGACAAGGGGTCACGCCGACAGTCGATAGGCTGCCAAACGTTGAGTTTCGCGACTGCCTGATGGAATCTCAATCGGGGGCCTGGGTGAGTTCTCGGTCAGGTTCCGCTGGAAGCACCAACCCCAACTTGTCGAGCATCGGGAGGTGCGATTTCCAGCCGATTTCTTGTGGCTCTTCGACCGACTGCTCATCGATGCAAATGCCCAGCGACAGTGGCCGAATACGGTCATGCCGCAACTGCTTGTCAACCAGGGGCATCTCACTTTCGCGTCCCTTTTCGCCACGGTCGCGGGCCGCCAACTGCTCCTCTCGCCTGGTGCAAGCGATTCGATGCAAAGCCACCACGCGGAACCAGTGCCAGGGGCGCTCGATCCGCACCTTGTCCCGGCACCAATCCCAGTTGGCAAACCGATCCAGGTCGTCCGGCCGAATGAGGAAGCAGCGTACACATTTCTTCCGCACCACCTGCCGGTCCTCACACGTCATCGCAAAGAGCCACGTTCTGCGTTCGAACGGAGTAACTGCCAGCCAGCCGGCAATGTGCCCCATGGCATCGTTGAGGATCTCGAATCCGAGCGTGCCTTCCGTCTTGAGAATCGGATCTCCCAGGGACGTCTTTTCCGCCAAGCTCTTTACCAGTTCGCGAGCAGCCACATTGTCGTACAGTTCGTGCAAGGTGGTCTTCGGAGCGAGATTGCGAAACAACAACACCGTCTCGTCCGGCCGCCCCGGAATGGGCTGCAGGCAGTGCATCTGAAAAATGAAGTCATCCGAGTCGCCGGACTGCAGGCGTTGCAGCGCGTTCAGACGACGGCGGAACAGCAGGAACCAACTTACCGCAAACCCTGCCAGAAACCCCAGTCCCTTTCCCAGTATCTCGGGAATCAGCCGCCGCCATTCCAGCGACTCCAGCCAGCCAATAAACACTTCCATCACTGCACCTCGACGCTCATTCCTCACCATCTTTGAAGGCACGAATGCCCAGTCTGTCCGTAGGAACAGCACTTGCCTTCTTACTTGTTGAAACCCTCGTGGTTCATGAATTCCCAAATGCGTCCCATCCAGGTATAGCTGCCTGTGCCCGGAGCCGCGTTCCTCTGGAAGCAGTGATCACGTCTGGCGAGCGTGTGGAGATCGGACTGGATCCCCATCCGGCAAAGCTGCTCCCAGCATTTCACCGAATTCATCGCCGCCCAACCGTCCGCGTCGCCGTGGATAAACAGGATCGGACACGTCGCGAGGTCAAACGAGAACTCGGGGACGAGCCGCGAGTCGTCCTCGTTGCCGCCCTTCGCATTCGGGGCTTCCGCGCCGTCGGTGAGCGCGTACGCCGGATAGATCGCGACCGCCCACTGCACGTTGCAGGGAAGCTTGTCAAGGTCGTCGATCGGCAAATAGGAACGACGCCGCGAGCTGGTTGCGCCCATGAGTGTCAGGTGTCCGCCGGCCGAAGAACCCATGATGCCGATGCGATTGGGATCAAGCCCCTTGGCCGCGGCCTCGCTGCGGACGATTCGAACGGCGCGCTGCAGATCCTGCCACGCCGTCGTGTGCTTGGCCAGCCCGCCCAGCGGACGTGGCGTGCGGTATTTCATTGTCACGACCGTCATGCCCTTTTCGTTCAGGAAACGTCGCGTCGGCGCGACTTCGAATCCGTCCGGACTGTTGCCCTCGTAGCCGCCGCCCGAGTAGATGATCTGAATCGCCTTCGTCCTGAGTTCCTTCGGCATGTGCCATTCGATATAAGGCAGGCACTGGTTCGTCTGCACATCCGGCATTTTGCCCTCCGGCCAGACCGGCTCCTTGCAGTATTCGCCGCGCGCATCGTCGTTCGGATAGCGGGCCATCAGATCGACTTCCGCGCCGAGACGCCCGTCAAAATTCATCTGGCGAAGGTACTCGGCGACACGGTCCAGCCAATGGTCGTAGGCGGCGCCATCCTCACCCTTGCTCGGATCGCCCATGAAACCGTGGGGACGGTCCGCGAACAGATGGATCTCGGCCGGAATCTTCATCCTGCGGAGCTGGCGGTAGATCTGCGTGGAACCGTTCGGCGAATAGACGTCCGCCCCTCCGTGGAAGAGCGCCATCGGACACGTCTTCGCGTCGAACTTGAACACGTCCGAGAGCTTCACGTCGATCGCGTCTCCCTCACGCGTATTGGGGCCGGTGAGGCCGTCCGTGAGCGCATAGGCGGTGAAGATCGGCACCGCCCAGTTTACGTGGCACGGAAGCTGGTCGAGTCCGTCTATCGGCCCGTACGCCGGTGTGAGCGCGCTCGTCGCGAGCAGGACGGTCAGGTGCGAACCCGCGGAGAACCCGAACACGCCGATCTTCTCCGGGTCGAATCCTCGCTTCTGCGCATCGTTGCGGACGAGACGGACGGCGCGTTGCCCGTCCTCCCACGCGGTCTGGTAGATCGGCAACCCTTGCGGACGCGGTGTACGGTAGGTCAGGCTCACGCAAACGAAACCCAGTTCGGTGAACATCTTCGCGGCCTGGTCAATCCAGACTCCGTCGCAGCAAGTCTGATAACCGCCGCCTGAAATGAGCAACATGCATCCGCCGTTCTTCTCCGCCGGCACGTCGTACCAGTCGAGATGCGGCATCGCATGGTCCGCCGCCTTGAATCCCGGAGCCTTCACCTCCTGGGTGGTCGCCGCAATCTGACCGGTCTGGAAATCCGGGATCTTTCCTTCCGGCCACAGCGCGACCCGCTCCCCGCCGAACGCCTGAACACCGAGCAGCAACCCCAAACAAAGAACCAGTATTCTCTTCATCGTATCGCTTCCTTCAGTGCCCCTCAGTCGTGCGTGCATCCGGATCGTAGTATTTGAAAGGAATCGGCCCATCGAAAGGTCGATGCGGCAAATCGTAACTGGGAATTCTCTGCATGCAAACCATGGCCGCATCAATTCCTCTGTGTTCAAATGCGAGCACTGCGAGAACGAATGGTACACGGCGAGCTGTATTCTTTTGCGTTGAGGGAGTATTTCAAATGAGAAGGGCAGCTTTTGCGGCGGCAGTTCTCGGTTTCGCGACCATGAGTGCGGCGGTTGATCAGCAAGCGCGCGGCGCTGACGAGCCGACGTCCCCGCGTCAGGCTTCCGCCGTGACCGTGCCGCCGCTGCCGACGCCCGCAGCTCCCGAGGGGAATACGGGCATTGCCGCCAAGTATCCGGGCGACCGGGGCATTGAGCAGGACCCGGATGTTGTCTTTGTTGAGTCCTTCGAGGGTTCGGTCGACGAGATCTGCAGCCATTGGGAGGCGGCGATCGGCAAACCGATCATGTCGAAGTCGGAAGAAGTACCGCCAGGGAGCGGGGGACAACAGTCACTCCTGCTGACGCGCGTGGCCGGAGGAACCAACGGTTACATGGACGGCGGCAATTTCTACCGTCGGCTGAAGAATGAGACGGGGGGCTATGGTTTCGATCAGCTGTTCTTCCGCTTCTACATGAAGTTCAACGAGGGGCATGCGCCCATACACCACTACGGGAGCGGGCTGGTCGGTTTCAACCCAGCAACGCCCTGGGCCCAAGGCGGCGCAGGGGAACGGCCGAGAGGAGACACGCGCTGGACCACGCAGGTCGAGCCGGGCAATTTCTCATCGTGGAATTTCTACAGCTATTGGCAGCAGATGGGAGGCAGCCCGCCGCGCGGGCAGACGTGGGGCAACAACTTCGAGATCGGTGTCCCTCCTCGCGTCGTCGTCAAGGAGAAATGGATTTGCCTTGAGGTGATGGCCAAGATGAACGACATCGGCGACACCAATGGTGAGCAAGCCTACTGGCTTGACGGTAAGCTCAGCCGGACCGCGGATGGCACGATCACCAGCTACTTGGGCAAAGGCTTCCCCTCGCTGGGCACCTGGACCTTCGACAAGTTCGAACCCGCCGTGGCGGAGCAGGGCATCACCTGGGACTACCAGCAAGAACAGGGCGTCCCTATTGACGGCGGGAAGCCATTCCCCGGCTTTATGTGGAGAAACACACCGGATCTCAACATCAACGCCATCTGGCTGTACCGCTACATGTCCCAGCCCGAAAAACGTGAAAGCAAGGTCTGGTGGGACCACCTCGTGGTCGCCACGAAGTACATTGGTCCCATGACACCGGTGGGCCACTGAGTTCAGAGCGCACGAAGAGCACCTTGGATTTCGAAGCGATTCGCACTGGCCTGAGTTTTCCGAAATGCTGGTAACCACTTGGTCCGCCAGTTGGTCGACCGACAACGGCCGTCTTCCATGAACCGTTTTCAGGCGACGGCTCGCGGTTCTTGCAGCTGCCGGCTGCCGGGGGTTATGATTCGCATCAGCAGTGTCTGCCCAAGGTCGAGCGGAATAACACGCTTGCTGCTCGCCCGGCCGGGGAAGAACTGCAATCAACAGCCGCGACGCCGAAGCGATGGGCAACGCACCTTCGACAGAACAAACCACACACTCAACCCGAAGACTAAGATCATGCACCACATCACGCGACGGGGATTTCTAGGTTCGACAGCCGGCACCCTTGGAATCTTGGCGCTCAACGAAGCACAGAATTTGGCCGCCGCCGTTCAGAACGAACCTGCCTCGGCGGCTCCGCCGGCGAAGGCGAAAGGCCTTCGCATCGGCATGTTGACCGCCCCGTTTGGAGACGAGCCGCTGGAAAATGTGCTCGAATTCGCTGCAAAGGCGGGGATCTCCTGTCTCGAAGTGGTGGCTGACCCCGGCAGCAAGCATATTGACCCCGTGACGTTCGATGCGGCCAAGGCCGACTCGGTCAAGCAGATGCTTGCGGCACGCAAGCTGGAAATTAGCGGATTGGCTTGCTTTGGCGACGCCTGCCGGCCGGGCGGCGCCGAGGCATTTCAAAACCATGCCAGGAAGATGGTGGACGCGGCAGTTTTGTTGGGTGTGCCCACCCTTTGCATGCAGACCGGGATGCCCCTCCCGAACATGACAAAGATCAACCAGATCAAGCAGATCGTTTCCAAAGTGTATGCCCCGATCATCGCTTACGCCAAGGACAAGGGCATCAAGATCGCCATCGAGAACTGGTTTGAGACATGCCTGCAAGGTATTGATACGTTCGAATGCCTGCTGGAGACGATCAAGGACGACAACTTCGGCCTTAACTACGACCCTTCCCACTTGGTTCACCAGGAATGCAACCACCTGCTGCCGCTCCGGCTCTTCGGCAAACGCATCTTCCACACCCACGCCAAGGATACGCTGATTGATGCGGAAACTCGGGCGCACGTGGGGATCTACGGTCGCGGCTGGTGGCGTTATGTGGTTCCTGGCTCCGGTGCCATCCATTGGGGTGAGTACATCAATCACCTGCGAATGAGCGGTTACAAGGGCGTCCTGAGCATTGAACACGAAGACAGCGCCGTGGGCCGGGAAGAAGGCTTCATTCTCGCAGCCCGGCATCTTGCGGAATTCTGCTAACGACCTCCCCGAACACAGCTCAGAGAATCTCACGTTCGGCGAGACAGGTCGGCATAGCGAGTAGACTCTGGACAAATCCGCCGCGGAAAGCCGATGGTACGCTGGACTATTCCCGACTGACGGTCGCCGAGGTGTGCGAAGACCTGACTGATTCGCTTGTCGATCGCGTCTTCAACAGCGGCCTCGACGCGCTACAGCCGTTCCTGGATGAGTTGCCGGACGAATACGAACTGCCGCCACTGACTCCGACGGACGCGTTGGTGAGGTTCATGGAGGACCTGCTGCGGTTCGAGGGTGACGATCCGGATTTCCGCTCGTCAGCGGCCCGCGAGGCTGTACGCGGCGCGGTCGGCGAGTTGCGAAATGCTGCACGTCGGCGCGCCGAACCAGACGCTCCAGCAGACGGCGAACGCGATTTGGGTCTGTGAAAAGTCAGTGTCGCTCGACGCGGCCGCCGCTGCTGAGCTTACCCGGGGTCGCCATGACGCGGCGGAACGCGAGCCACACGACCACCGTCCCGATAGCCGCTCCCATGCCCACAAACAGCCACTTCGCAAGTGCCGGGTTGGCCCCGCCGCCCACAGCCACCTTCTCTGCAAACACGCCGAGTATCATCCCGAGGAAAAGGCTGAATCCGTACAGCAACGGCCCCGGCAGATAGCTCCGAAGGTCTTGCCGACCGAAGAAGACCAGTGCCTCCGGCACCAACCAGATGGCCAGCATGCCGAACCGCAAAGGCCACCCCGCATTTGTCCAGAACGAAATCAGCGCGAGCAGGGCCGCCCCCGTGGTGAAGTAAACGGTGAGTAACAGACCGCGGGCAGACACCGGAAGTGCCCCCCAATCGGTCCCTCGGGTCGTATTGACGGGCGACGAGTCTGACATGCTGAGCCCCCAAGCCTCCTGTGTGCGGGCGCCGCGAACGAGGCCAGTCGAAAACACTCGCTTTGACAATTCGTGCTTTATCTCGCAACTCAATCCAGCGACCGCAGCGTCGCGCTGACGGCAGCGACTTCATCCTGATCGCACATCTCGCCATGAGCAAGTCCCAAACGGGCTCGCTCCCTGCGAAGACGATCCAATCATTTCTTGCGGAATCTGGTTCTTGCACAGGGCGGTGAAACGTACCTGCGGCTGGATACTGCAAACCGTTCTGCAGCCGGTTGGAATCAAAGGTTTTGTTGCCTTGCCGAAACGTTGGATCGTCGAACGGACGTTTGCCTGGATCAATCGACATCGACGGAACTCGCGCGATTACGAACGTACTGCCCAAAGCAGTGATGCCATCATCCACATCACGAAAATCGGTCTCATGTCGCGTCGCCTTGCTCGCACGAAACACCGATTTTCAAAACATCTTCCAGGTGACTGTATGCGCCAGGCGATCCGGCGCATGAGCCACTGCTTGTGGCGGGCCTTCGTCTCTTGGCCGATCACCTCGGCAGTGCCGGGCCGATCACTGCGGGGCGGCAAGGATCATTCGGCGCGCAAAACCCAGAACTTCCCCTCCCCCATTCCCGTCATTTCAACGCCGATCCGACACCCAGCAGCCTGAGCAAGTGAAGCGAACGCGCCTTCCGCTTCCATGCCTTTCAGGACTTGCAACAGCATGGCCATGAAGGCTTCCTCAAACCCATCCGTACCACCCGACGAGGACCGGCCGTCCAAGTCGATCAAATTCATCGTGTCCGGCTCGTGGGCCCGGACCCAATCGGGGAACTTGATCCACTGGAACTCAGGGTACGTGGCATCCCAGGGACTCCCTTCGAACTTGCCGGTGTCGAACGACACCATCACGTAGCCCTCGTGCGGCGTGCAGGCGAGTGCAATGGCGGTCAGCGCCTCTTTGCCGTGGCGACGGGCGAAACGCCGTACCGCCTTGGATATCCCCGCATTCACCTTCTCGGCCGACTTTCGCAGGTCCACCGTCTGCGGTCGCAGCGACGGTTTGGGCATTGATCGGGCTTGCAGCGGAGCGCCGGCCTGCTCCAGCAACTTCGCGCAGGCGCCGCCGGGCGCGAGGCGGCGAGCGATCTGCAATGCCGATTCCCCGTTCTCGTACGGCTGCGACAAATCCGCTCCGCGACGAATCAATAGAGCCACCAGGTCCGGCCTGTCCCTGAAGACCGCGTGATGCAACGGCGTAGAGGCCGCCTTCGGCTTGCCGTCGATGCTCGCCCCCTGGTCAAGCACAGACTCTGCGAGCGCGGTAGCGTCGCCAGCCGCAGGGCTGACGCATTCGTGACCCATACTCCAGAGGAAGAGGTCGTCGTTGGAAACCGCCGGCCTGGCCGCCGCCGCATCGCGAGCCAGCCAGAACCGCATCTGTCCCGCCTGCCCGGCGGCAGCAGCAACCTCGGCCCAGGATTGAGCGCCAAAGGGCACGAACCATTCAATCAGCGGCTGGGCGTCCAGCACCCGCTGAGTTTCAGCCAAGTCGCCGGCCACGACTGACGCCAGCATCTGTTGCATGGTCTGGTAGCGGAGATTCCGGTCCCAGGCTTCGAGTTGCGCGGTGACCTTGGCATTCATGGAGGCGTGCCACCTTGGAATCGGAACAGACGCCGAATAATGTCGGCAGTTCAGAGTAACAACGGACATGGGACGCAGGCAAGGCGAGTCGACTTAACCACCGAGGTGGCTGAACACCGAATCAGCCCAGCTTCTGGAGTCGCTGAATGCCGCACCGGGAACTGCCAGCCGCGGAAGCAGTAGCGAGACGGTTAAGTTAGGCTGGGTCCCCGCGGTACGAACGGCTCGGACTCATGGGGCGTCCGCCTTGCCCGCACTTCGGCAGACCCTGCAGGAGCCACGGCGACCGAGGCTTCTGTCGGCCAGGTTTGCGAGTCCGGCGGGCCGCAATGATAGCGGCGACCTCTTGAAATTTTCGGCGGCGACAATGGCCTGGTGGCCGCCAGGGCGTGTCCGGTCACCGCCCCGAATCATGCCGATGTAGACAGGGTTGGACAGCCTGTCCAGAATCTGGCAAGCCGTCCAGCGGCCGCCGCCGGTGCGGTTTCCAGACTGCAAATCGCGCACTTGGGTGCGCCAGTTGTCGCCGAGTCGGTCCATGACAAACGACAAACATGCCAAAAGCTGGGCCTCGCAGAACGAGAAATCGCCCGGCAACAATCGGGACTGGCGGGTGCAGATCGCAATCCAGGTTCGTGCGCGAGTCATCTCCACTGGCATGACCTATCCCCTCCCGCCCGTGACGGCAGTGGAGAGCGATCCTGGTGTGGTCTTCGGCATGATCCTCCTGGTGATCAAGACTTCAAGGTCTTGTTGGACGCCTAACCTCGCCGACCATTTTTGTGCGGCGACCTGGGACCGCGTGGCCGTCGGATTTCATGCGTCTCGCGTCTTAGCCCTACGATCGACGAGCAGAGTATTCAACTGCTGGAACTTGTAGTTGTAATGCTTCTTGTCCGCCGTCCCCACGTATTGCAGGGCCGGCAGACTCAACAGCGGTGACAAGTCGCCGTCCTGGACGTTCGTTTCCACGAACGAAAACATGTCGAGGCGGTCCATTCCTTCGGTCCACCGCAGGTCCGGCATGGGAGCGCACGTTGAAAGCTGCAGCCGCCGCAGATGCTTTAGCGATGCGATGTGCTTGTATCCTGAGATCTTTTTGGCGTTCGAGAGGTGCAGCTCCCGAATTTCGAGCGGCGGAGTTGAGGTCAGCGCGGCGAGCGATTCGAGTTTGGACGCGTAAGCCACGTCCAGATATCGGAGGTCTTGCAGGGTCTCGACCCCGGCGAGTGAAGTGATGTTCGTCTGGGTTAGTTGCAGGATTTCCAGCCGAGGGATGTTGGCGAGGTCGCGCAAATCACCGGAACGGGGCTTGAATTGCCAAGCCTCGATGCGTCGCAGTTCTCTCGCCCGGTCGAGATTCCTGTTGTCGGAATGCCAGTCCCCTTGGAAAACCTCGAGCTCCTCGAAACGAGCAAAGTCGATTCCAGCGCCCGGCGAATCCAGACGCAGCCCGCGGAGATTCCTGAGGAAGTCCAGAGGCCTCGTATTGACGTTCTTCTGCTCGACGATCTCCAGGTACAGCAGATCTGGAAATTCTTCGAGAAACCCCAGGTCTGCAATACCGGAGACTCGAAGCCCCTGGCACTGCCCGTCGTCGTACAGACGCTTGAAATCCGCGAGCGCTTGGTTCCGGTTGCCCTTCGTCACCGGCAGAACGACTTGGCAGGGAATCGCTCGGTATGGCCGCTGGGTCAGTTCCGAGAGACAGACTTCGATGCCGTCGAGAAGCACCTTGTACATGGTGTTCGCGTTCAGTGCAAAAGACGGTGCAGCGGGTCGCGCGGAAGGCCCGATGCCCTTGCCGGTCTCCACGACGTCGCTATCCGAATCAAAGAGCAGGCCAAAGTCGCCCCCCTGGGCGCTCCGATTATTGTCGCCTGTGGCTACCACGCCAGACAATAAGATCGCGGTTGAGCAACATGGAAAATTGACCCCGGACCTCCCCGAAACGAGCGGTTTTCGTGAACATCCTCTCTTTGAACGCCGTGAGTAATGACGGAAAACTTACTTCCTGAGTTCGAGTCTTTTTCGGTCGTCCAAACGGTCGCTACCCTCTTCTAACAAGCGACGGGAAGAGTTGACAGGTATCTACCTAAATTGCAGGGCGGCATCCGCACAAGATTCCACCTCGGATCGCCGAGCGTTCACGGCTGACTCGCAGCCATTCTCGCCAGCTTTGTCGCCAAATGTCACGTCGAGAATCAATGGGCCACATTGCTCCGAGATGCGATTGTCGTCCACCAGCGGCAATTGTCTCGGCGAGACGAAGTGTTATGATTTATGACAACAGAAGAGCGCATGCCGTTCTGCACGTTTGTCTGGGACGTTGAGATCGAAGCGCAGCTGGCCGAAAAGGATGTCAGCATCGACGAGTCTGCCGAAATCGTGTGGCCCCTGATTTCGTCGAGGAGAGCCGCTCATCAGGGCGACCAATTGCATTCGGGTACACCTCAACGGTCAAATACCTTGCCTGCGTCCACGAACTCCTGGATGAGGCAACCGTCTACGCAATCACTGTATTTGAACCGGAGGAATGACCAGATGGTGAAGCGGCAGGCCAAGCACGCGCGGCGCCAACTCACATCTGAGGAGCAGGCCCGCGTGGACAAAACTCGTCGGTTGACGGGTGCGGAAGCCTCCGAAATCCGTCGCAAGGCAAAGCAACTCAAAGCCGAGTCCGATGTGGCGCGCGCGACGCTGCAGGACGCCTTGAGATTGCTCAGGGAGGAGCGAGTTCGACAGGGCCTGAGTTTGGCGGACATTGAGGATCGGACGGGCATCGAACGTCCGAACCTGTGCCGTCTCGAGAACGAAGGATCGTCGAATCCCACGGTGGCCACGTTGACGCGCTACGCCGAAGCGTTGGGAAAGCGACTCGTGATCGTGCTGGCTGATCAGTAAGATCGAGAAGTCTGCAGTGACCGACGAGTTTCATAAATACCCAGGCGGCACAAGACCATCTACAACGGGAATCGTCGGCGCATCCGAGAAATTCGGCGGTGGGGCGGCACCTGAACTGCGCGATTTCGTCGCTCTCGCCAACGACGACGCTTTTGGCCAGCGGCGGCTTGCTATGCCGGGTGTTTTGGATCGCCCCTCAATGTCGTTGGCCTCGTTCGCATTGCGATGCTCGCGGGGCGCGAAGCCGTGATCAAGAACGGCGACTTGAAAGACGCACGGATTCGCCAACTTGAATCTGAAGTCGCGATGCTCTGCGAAGAACTGCGCATCAACGACGGTCTTATGCGGCGGGTTCCGACGAACCGGCGTCTCCAGTACACCGGGATGGAACGCATGGCTGGGCGAAGTAACCATTTCCCGGATCGCTGCGCCGGGAATCACACTTCGTATCATGCAACCTTCGCCGCTCACCGCCGCGAGTACCGCCAGTTCTCGGTGGACAAGCGATAACGCCGAGAGTCGGCGGGCCTTCACAGCGGCGCCCCAATCGATCCGTGTTTCGCTCTCCGAACACGGTGGCCTACGTGGAACGGTTCATTCACACGCTTCAGCAGGAGTCCCTCGACTACTTCGTCGCATTTGGCGAACAGCACGTGAACCACCTCGTGCCCGAAATGTTGGTGCATTACCACACGAAGCGCCCGCATCAGTCCAAAAACAACGAATTGCTAGATGTCAGAGACGGCAAGAAACGAGCAAAGAAATCCAAAGACGCCGAGCCCTCGCCCATGTCGGGGGTCGGCTGTCGCCAACGGCTCGGCGGGCTGCTCAGGCACTACTACCGCAAAGCGGCGTAGCCATTTCGCAGTAACTGCTTGAGAGCGCGGCCTCCGTGAAAAGAGCGAGCCGCAAATACACGCTTTAGCGGTTTGTAATTCATCATCTCACAAAGCAATCGACCAACCACAGTGTCGCCTCGACGACACGATTCGGCAGTGGCTGCGCCGCGCTGACGATGACTCGATCGTTCAAACGCAATCACCAGTGAGTTGGTTTCCGGATTTCGTTCGCTACGCCGTTCCGCAGATCAAGCACTTCTGCCCGACACTCGGGAAAGTGATCGCCGACAAGCTGGCCAGCGCCGGTATTCACATCGGCAAGACGACGGTCGAGCGCATCTTACAGGAGTGTCCCGCAGAACCGCCGACTCCGGCGTATGACAAGGCGGGCAACCAGTGTCGTATCGTGTCCAAGTATCCCGGCCACACCTTGTCGCGTGGCGCTTTCGGCGATGGCCTGTGCGATTACCGGCGGCATTCGGTGGTCAAAAGCTCACGCCGAGTGACGGTGGGCCACATCAGGGCGGCAGTATCTTCATCGATCCGACGCGTGACGATTACTTCAAGTCCCGGGAAGATCGGCATCAGTCAATCCTTGTCGTCGACTTGGCAGCTTCTACGATGCAAGATAAGGGTTCTAGGGCGTTGTGGGCTAAATCACAACGACGAGAGGGGCGCATTTCCGAGGATTGCTCGGGATCATGCGAGCAAGACGATTCAGAGTCGTCATCGCCCCGAATCTGTTTGGGCCGGCTAGAGCAGCTGTTGCTGGTCACTCCTTGCTGCGGCGAGTCGTGTGGAGGCATTTGCTGGAGGTCTATCATGAATTTCCGAGTTGTCGCGCCAGGGTTGTTGATGGCTATAGTCTGTTCAGTGGCCGGGCTTTCCCAAACCGTGAAACCGCTCGACGAATCGGGTTTGGTTGCCTTATTGCGTCTGGGATTGGATGAGCAGACGGTGGTGGCCCGCATTAAGAAAGGCCCCGTCGCGTTGGAAGCTGGCGATGCGATTCTCGATAGATTGCGAACGGCTGGTGCGACCGAGGATGTGATTCAAGCCGTCCGGGTGGCGGTAGCGTCCAAACCAGCTGTGGCCGGCTCCGTACCCGTCGAGTACCGGCAAGTCCTGCAAATGCTGTCGCTGGGGCTCGACGAAGAGGCCATCCTCCGGCGGCTGGCGAAGTCGCCCACAGTCTTCGCGCTCGGCCAGGAGCAAATCGCGGAGTTGAAAGCGGCGGGCGCGACCAACAAATTGTTGACTGCCCTGCAGACTCCGCGGGACATTTCTCCGCAGACCGCAGAGTTAATCACGAACTTTGCCCTGGTTCTGGATTGTTCAGGGAGTATGAAGGAAAAGACCACAGGCGGCGAAACGAAAATGGAGGCCGCCCAGCGCGTGGTTGTGGACTTGATCCAGAACATTCCCGAGGGGCTGAACGTGACGTTCGTCATTTACGGGCATGAGGTCTTCGCCAGCGCGGACGATCCTCGAAATTGTCAGGCCGTCAAAGTGGCCCGCGCGTTGAGTCCGCTCGACACGGCCGGCAGGTCGGACCTGATCCGCTTGGTCGCGGGCTTGAGGCCCACAGGCGCCACACCGATTGCCCTGTCGCTGAAAGTAGCCGGCAAAGAGCTCGAGAAGGACCGAGAAGCCTTCTGCGGTATCGTTCTGATTACCGACGGCTTGGAGAGTTGCACGGGCGATCCAACCGCGGAAGCCGCCGCACTGCTGACCAAGTTGAAGCTGAGCTTCGGGATCAACGTGGTTGGGTTCGGCGTTAGACCTGAGGAGAGCGCCGCCTTGGAGGCCATCGCTGAAGCGGGCAAAGGAACGTACTTCGCTGCCGAAGATGCCAAAGCTCTGGCGGACTCGATATCCTCTATCGCCGACGAGCTTAAAGACAAGTCTAGACCGGCGGAGATCATCGTTGTATCGCGCCGCGCCCTTCGCGTCCTGCAACCGGAAATCGAACTTCCGGCCATGAAGGAAGTGTATCTCGCTGCGGCGGGCGCGGCGGACGGCGGCGTATTTACGAAGGTCGCTACCATCGACAAGTATGGCGAGTACCTGGCGATCCCTTCAGCGACGAAGAAGTACGATGTGGTCTGGGTTCCCAAGGTCGGCAAACAGGTCTATTTGATGCGCGACTTCGCCGTGCCGGAACGCAAAGTCGTCACGGTGAAGCCGGAGACGATATTCGGAATGATTCGCGTCAAGGGCGAAGGCAAGGTACGAAACATCATTGCGATGCCCGCGGGCCATAGACCCGTAGGCGTCTATAGGCCAACCTCGCAAGTGCAGAATTACGGCGACACCCTGGTAGTGCCGGCCGGCAAGTACGATGTACACGTGAACTCGGCTTCTGGCAAATTCACGACGATCGAACAAGAACTCGACGTTGCAGCCGGGAAGCTCATTCAATTGGAGTAATATGGCAGTCGCAATTCACTTTGCGTGCTCCGTAATCGAAACGGCGCAACGACGGGCGAGAAGCAGGGTGACCAATAGCAAGCCAAGGCCGACGCCGCATTCAACGAGGCTCCACGCTGAGCGGTAGGTCACCATGAAGCGGCCGATTGAGGATCGAGCTACAACAATGATCCTTCGCGAACTCATCATGCGTGTTACCGCGACTGCGATATTCGGAACAGTGCTTTCGGTTTCTACACGGGCGCAGGAACTCGGTACCCTGCAGGGTGAGGTCGCGGTGCAGTTCTGGATCAACACCCGACCGGGAGGTGAAACCATCCGGGCGGGCAACGCAGTAATGTCTCCTTACGAGTTTCATTTCTACGCCGGAACGCCCAGAACTGCGGTCAGCGACGACGGCACGTTTTCCTTTGACGTTCGCGGTGCTCATGGACAGCATCGCGATGACTACCTTCAGAACGATATCGGCGGGCCCGGCAGACATCAAATCACCTTGAATTGTGCTTCGATTCTCCGTGGAAAAGGACGGCTTCGGCGGGACGGGACGCTGCTGGTCGAACTCGAATGGATTCGAGGTGCAGGGCTGTACACGAACGTCAGCAACACAGCGGGTTCCGCGGTTTTCGCAATTCCTGCCAGCGAAGCGGGATATCTCTCAAAATGGGAACTCGCCACTGAAAGCGTCAGGACGGAAGAGCCGAGCCCGGAAACGCTGCGCAAAGTAAGGAGCTATGGCAACCAACGTCGATCAACAGTCCCCTTCGAACAACCACTCCCAATCACGGAGCGAATTGGCGCCAAGTATACGCGATCGCTGGGCCTTGTCCCCCGCGGCTGAACATCGAAAAGAACCAACATGTTTGCGGGATTCAATTGAGGCTCGTGTCCCGTGATTGAGCGTCTGACATAAGTCGTGGAGTGCCAAAGATGCGTCGCCCGCCTGGGATCCTGATGACCGCCATAATCGTTGCGGCTGCCTTCGCAGCGGCCGTGGCTCACGGAGCAAACCCACAGGGGCCCCATTCATTCGACGGCCAGTGGTCGCTGGAGTTCCGGGTCGACACCAAGCCGGGTGGCGAGTCGTTTACGACGAGGCAAGGGATCGTCGTGTCCCCGATGCACTTTCAATTCCACTCCGCGAAAGACTTGTTTCAGTTCCGAGATGACCGCCAGGTGAAGCTGGAGGACCGTGACCGAGCTCGTCTCGCCGTCAATTTGGTAGGGCATCACCCCGCAGGCTTTACCCTCACGGATCGGGGGCAATGGCGCGGACTGCTGCGGGTCGAAGGGAGTGGCAGCGGTGACGGCCCGGACCGCAAAGTTCAGCTGGTTTTGAGCTGGACCGCTGTCGAAGGCATTCAGTTCACGACCGAATCGCAGACTGGCACTTCGCAGACCACTCGGCTCCGCGCTTCAGAGGACGCCACAAGCCTCACCTTGACCAACGAGGCCGGCACGGTGACGCTGCCCAACACGACGATTTGGACATCCCAGTGGGAGCTGTCGGCAACCAGCATCGAGCGTTCCGAGACCGGCCCTGGCGTCATCATGGAGACGGCCACGTATCGCGACCGGCGGCAGACCCGCCTCTTTCCCCTTGACCCCAGTCCCGAACCCTTTTCGCCGCCCTTGCCGGTGGTGGAGGAAATCGAGCTGAAGCAGGTGCGGCACTTGAAGCTGGTTCCTCGGGGGTAGGATCCTGCCCTTGGCAAGGGACAGTTGCGGAGCTGACGTTCACCGCCATCGCCGAAACGACAGGAGACCCAACATGAAGCTCTTGATCACCGTCCTGGCTCTAATTTGGTCGAGCCTCCTGCTGTGTTCCGCGGCTTGGGCGCAGGGCAGTACATCCCGAACGTATTTCGGAACCAATGGCCCGCAAGGTGGGGACCGGCCGGGCCACATGTCGGGCGGCGGACCTGCGCCAGACCGATTCGTGGTGAACATCTACGGGGAGGGAGATGCGATCCCAATCGAGGTGATGTCGCAAGGCCGCGACGAGTGCGATCGGCCCTTCTATTTCACGGGCACGATGATTTTTTCAGGCAACGGCAACTCGGGTTCGATCGGCGGACCGATGCTTCGCTGTACGAACAAGGAATTGAAAGACGCCTGCCTGAACAAGGGCATCACTTTGACGGATTACTATGAGGTCGGCTTCACCGGAACCGTCGAGCGAAGCCCCGACCACGCCCGCTACGTCATCAAAATCACTTTTCCTTACACGATCTGGGGCAAAGAGGACTGCACGGAAGAACGAGAAACGCAGGGCAAGGAGATGATCATGCTGTCCTATGAGTCGCCCCTGCCGCCTGAACCGACCACGCGGGAAATGTACGATCGAGCCTGGGATCGAGGGACCGACACAATTTATAAGAGCATGCGCGGAGGCGAGTGGCTGAAAAACCAAAAACGATAGCGTCGGCTAAGGTAGGAGCAAATCGAATGCGCATTTTCATCCCTCGGAGACGGCTCCGGCTGCCGCCTACAGTGCGACTCGCTGGCCTCGCATGGTGCGCGGTCATTCTGGCGGTCTGTTGCTGCAATACGCTCGGCGCGCAGCAGGCCGGCAAATCGCCAACGCCGCTGCAGGAGCTGGAAAAGCAGGCGGCTGCCGGAGAGGCCGAGGCAATGTTTGCCCTGGGTGAGCGGTTGCGCCGCGGCGAGGGCACGACCATCGATCTCCGCAAGGCAGCCGAGTGGTACGGCAAGGCGGCCCAAAAAGGTCATCCGGCGGCTATGACGCAGATCGGTCGGATGTATCGCAACGGCCAGGGCACCGGCAAGAGCGAACTGCAATCGCTCAACTGCTTCCGGCGGGCAGCGGAGTTCGGCCATCCCGCAGCAATGAACCTGCTCGGCCTGATGTACGTCGGCGGGGAGGGCACTCAGGCCGACCCCGCTCGCGCTGCCGAGCTGTTTCAGCAGGCAGCGGACAAAGGCGACGCCTCCGCGATGCTCAATCTGGCTGGCGCATTGGCGGAGGGTCGGGGTCTCAAACCAAACGAAACGCAGGCCAAGATCTGGTACGCCAAGGCCGAAACGACGTTCAAGAAGGCCGCCGACGCTGGTGATGCCGACGCCATGGTCGGCTTGGTGACGATCTTTCGCTATGGCCAGGGAATGGAGCCCCAGCCCGATCAGGCCGCGGCGTGGTGCCGGAAGGCCGCCGAGATAGGCCGGACGGACGCGATGCTCTTCCTCGGAATGATGTATGTTGACGGCGAAGGCGTGGCCGAAAACGTCGAACAAGGGCGTACGTGGTGGCTGAAAGCTGCCGAGCGCGACGATCCAGAAGCCATGTATCTACTCGCTGCGGCACACCGAACGGGAACGCCCTTCGCCAAAGACGCGAAACAATCACTTGCCTGGTGCCAGAAGGCTGCCGCAGCCGGCCATGCCGAGGCGATGCGCATGCTGGGCGAACTGTACGCTACCGGCGAGGGCGTGCCCAAGGACGACAAAAAAGCCCAGGAGTGTTACTCTCAGGCGGGCCAGCTTGGCGATGGTCCGGCGCTCACGCAGCTCGGCCACTTCTATGCCGCGGGCCGTGCGGTTGCCAAGGACGAACAGGCAGCGGCTAATTTCTATCGCGCTGGCGCCGATGCGGGCGACGTGTCGGGAGCCTACGAGCTGGCGCGGTGCTACGCCGAGGGCCGTGGACTTGTTAAAGACGAGGCCCAGGCCGCCCGTTGGTATCGCCAGGCCGCTTTTGACGGCCACGTCGCCGCAGGCTACGAGTTGGGCCAGCTCCATGCCGCCGGGTTCGGGCGGGAACAGCAGCCGAAGATCGCCGGGTTCTGGTATCGCGTGGCAGCCAATCAGGGGCATGTACCGGCCATGCGGGCCCTCAGCGATGCACTTGGCAACGGCACCGGCGTGCAGCAGGGCGACAGGAAGGCCGATGCGAAACGGACGCCAGCGAAGGGCGAACCGCGGATCGCCCTCCGCGAACCAACCTCAGCACAACACACGCGACCGCCAGAAGCAACTGAGCCGGGAAATGACGCCCCTGCGAGCCACTCAGCCGTTACGTCTCGCAGCGTCATTGTCGTCAAGGCATTAAGCGAAAACGATCTCGCGTTGCTCGTGGAGCTGCGGATCCCGGATTCAGCGGTTTGCTCCAGAATTCAAACGGCGGGTGTGGCTACCGACGTGGAGGAAGCGGCGATCGGACGGCTGCAACAAGCTGGCGCTTCCGGTGCGGTGCTCACTGCGGTGCGGCAAGCAGTAGCAGCGAAAAAGAAGCCAGCGACCACCCCCGCTCTGACTTATCAGGATGTGCTGCATTTGCTGTCGCTCAGCGTGGATGAACAGGTCATTATCCGTCGGCACGCCAGCTCGCCGACAAAGCTCTCCTTGAATGACGAACAGTTTCAGGAACTTCAGCGGGCGGGCGCGTCGCAGAAACTGCTGGCGGATCTGTTGCTTAGTGCTCACGGAGCGACCGAAGATGCACCCCCAATGCCGATGGCGACGAAGCCTGAGCCGAACGCGGGGACGACTAGCAAGAGCTGGGGTGAATTCATCGATCCCGTCGGCGACTGCAAGTTCGGTCTGGAGCAACACTCTCTGACTATCACCGTACCGGGGCTCGAACACGACCTTTGGCCGGGCAAGGGAAACGTCAACGCACCGCTCGCGCTGCAAGAAACGGCGGGCGACTTCACTGTGGAAGTCAGCGTGGTCGGCCTCACCAAGGCGGAGGCCGGCACCGCGATTTCGGGACTGGCGTCCGCGGCCGCCTTTCATGCCGGCACGGTTGTGATCTGGCAGGACGGCAGGAACTTCGTGCGCCTCGATCGCACGGACATGCATAGTAAGGGCCGGGCAGTCACATCGTGCTACCTGCACGTATTCCAAGACGGCGAACGAAGCGGCGAAGTTGCGGCTGTGGTGCGCGACACACCGACGCAACTGCGACTCCGGCGCCATGGCGGGTACATCACGGCGTCGTACAGCGAAGACGGCGCCAAGACTTGGCGGTCCTTTCCCACCCAACGCGTCGAGTTGCGGGACAAAGTCCGAGTCGGCGTCGCGGCGTTAAACAATACTAGCCGGCCGTCTTCGGCTACATTTGAAGGCCTCAAGTTGACCCAAAACAAAATGGAATTGCCCCGGTGAGCCACTTGCTGGCCCGAAACATTACTGGCTGAATCTACCCCCTCCTCGCTGGCGATCAGTCCGAGAAAGCTCCGCAGCGACAGGCAGACGTCCCTCACCAATGATGTGTCAATGCCGGCGGCCTGCCAGCGTGCAGCGGCTCTTCTCTGACGGGAACCAGCGCGTTTGAATGATGCACAAAGACAATTAGCGGTGACACTGATTATCATCCTGCGTTGACACATGAAGCAAATATTAAAATGACGATCAATACCGCTGCCTGAGTCGGTATAATTACGATATGGCATGCAGCATTGCCACCTGGTGACACCATTTCCCACGAATCTTGAGTGTCACCCCCTTGCCGACCACACGTTGCCACCTGTGGTCGGCTCTTTTGTTTGCCCAGCGAAGCTGGCAAACCCAGTCGCTTGCGACAGCAAGCGACCTCACCCCGTCCACGGGGAAGAGAATTCGACTCGCAAGGGCGTCGTCGGCCAACGGCGGGGTC
>CAIPEB010000652.1 GCA_903863885.1 uncultured Planctomycetaceae bacterium
ATCAGTAGGTCGTTGGTTCGACTCCAACAGGGGGCACTTCTTATCTCCTTGTGGTTCAATCACTTGCTCGCCGCAACTCTTTACCCACCCAAAAGTTGTGGTGCCCATTCCAGTGCAAATTGGTGCAGATTGATGCGGATCGATGGGAGCCGTACGGCACCAGGGAAGGCACCAGAAGGAAACAGCTCGGCACCAATACGGGCACCAAAATGCTCGCCCGTTTCGTCGCCGAAGTCGCCACGTTCCGCGTAGCGGTTGGCGGTCTGGACCGGGGTTCCCGGAACTCCCACAGGAACGCCACGTGTGGCCAACGTGGGCGGCACGGAGGGGAACGTGGGTCGGCAGGGCGACGTAGTTCCCGTGGCGAACATCGATCTGGCGTCCGTTGCTCGGAACGGCCTGCGTCTGAGCTCTTGCACGCTGGCCGTTTCAGGAAGCCGACAGACGCCCCGATCGTCCGCCCCATCGGGCGACACTCAGAAATCTGCCCACTATCCTCGCAGCAGCGTAGGTGACGAGCGCGTCATCGAAACAGTTCAGATTTCAATTACACCCGCAATTCGCGGAACGGCTCTTCGTGTGCATAGCCGGTTCGATCACGATCCGGAACGTTAAGGCAGCCAGGACACCGCCGGCTATCGGGCCGAATACATAGACGGTCAGGAACCCCCAATGCCGGTCCGGAAACGCGGCCTGTTTCCACCCAGCCAAGTAGGCAAACAATCTCGGCGACAAATCTCTGGCAGGATTGAACCCGGCCTGCGTCAGTGGCGCGATCATCGAAATGATCATGCATAACGAAAGTCCGATGAAAAGTGGCGTAAGAGAGTCGTCCGGGCGACCCACGTTACACCCTTCGCACAGGGAGAAGATAAGAAACACCAGCGCGTAAGTTCCCGCCATTTCCGCACACATCGCGTTCAGCGTGCTCACTGATGCATTATCGCCCGCACCTGGGTTGGGATAGTATTCCCCAAACATTACAGCGGTCTGTTTCGATGCCGGGGCTCCTCTGACAATCCCGTGAGCCTTCTCGAACTGAGCGATCGAAGATGCAAACAAGGCATGCAGCAGCGCCGCTGCAAGGAACGCGCCCGCGAACTGCCCGGCCAAATACACTGGCAATTTGCTCGCTTTCATTCTCCCGGCCACGACCATGGCAATGCTCACGGCCGGATTGAGGTGCGCGCACGAGATATGTCGCGTCGAATAAATCGCAAGCATGGCGGCAATTCCCCAGACTGCCGCGACCTGAAATAGGCCCGTGTGAGCGGAGAAAAGCACCGTTACGGCAACCGCGCCGCAGCCAAAGAGCACGAGGATAAGTGTCCCTGCAAACTCTCCCAGGAACTCGGCAAGGTATTCGGTTGAACGCCTTTCTGTCTTCGATGCCACGTCCAACTCCCGCTGCATTTCGCGAATTCATCTTTGATCGCCGCCAGCTTCAGCACGTCTGTCGGCAATGTATTTGCCAAGTTCGGGAGTTACAAGGACGTGATCTACCGAACCTGACCTGGTTCCCCGCTGCCGGCAGAGCGTGACCATGGCATCTTCGTCATTCACCCTTATCGCATCGCACCGCGCGTGCTTGCAGGGCGAGTAGTCGGGAAGTATGATGATTTTCAAATTCGTATTACCGCCAAAGACGCTGGCCTGACTGGGCACGGTCGCTTGTCGCGACGCCCCGCTATCGCACGACTGCCGATACTGTGATTGGCCGTTCCGCCCGCCTGCCACTCCGCTGTGAATGCATGCGTCGAGGAAGGTGCGGGAAGTCGACCAGTGCGGATCGCCTCTGTTGAACCGTTCGGCCGAGTTCGACCCACAGACGAAAGGCTTGAGACAGATGAATCGAGGTCGGAAATCACGCGGATTCACGTTGGTGGAACTGCTCGTGGTGATTGCGATCATCGGGATTCTCGTCGCGTTGCTGCTGTCCGCAGTCCAGGCGGCGCGCGAGGCGGCTCGACGACTGCAATGCGTGAACAACCTCAAGCAGATGGGGTTGGCCTTGCAGAACTATGAGGGGACTTACCGTTCGTTGCCTCCCGGTTCGACCGGTCCCCCTTCGACTGCCGCGCCAACGCCGCCCTATCGGCACGGCTGGGTTGCCATGACTTTGCCCTGGATTGAACAGGGTAGCCTCAAGGAAGCGTACAACATGAATGCGAACTGGTACGACCCCAGTAACACCGGGGTGATCGTCATACCGCTAGACGTCTATCACTGCCCGTCCGCCGAATTCGGACGAGTCGCCACCTCGAAGTCGCCCGCGTTTGGAGTTCGCACCGCCGCCGCCTGGGATTACGCCAACGTCAACGTCGCGTCCTACATTCCAGGGTATGCGGGTACGGCCAACGCCGTGCGTCGAAAAGGAGTCATGAATGACCGCGAAGGCTGCCGCATCGCGGATATCACGGACGGCACGTCCAACACGCTGATGGTGTCCGAGGATGCGAATCGGCCTCAGTTGTGGGTGAAGGGAAAGCGACGAATGGATATCCTGGCCCAGACGAGCAATTACCCCGCCGGCAATGTCGGAACGGGAGAAACAACGGGAGGAGTCTGGGCGGTGTCCCATTTCCCATAATCTTTGCCATTAAGAAGGCTTAAAGAAG
>CAIPEB010000653.1 GCA_903863885.1 uncultured Planctomycetaceae bacterium
GCTGGCGCGCCAAGTTGCAGACACCGTTGCCCACGTTCAGGCAATGGCGGCACTCGAGGCAAGTGAGCAGCGTCTCGAACTCGCCTTGCTCGCCGCGCAGGAGGGAATCTGGGACTGGAACATGGAGACGGGGGAAGTCTATTACTCCGATCGCTGGAAGACGATGCTGGGGTACGGACCGGAGGAGATTGAGCCTCACGTCAGCGCGTGGAAGCGACTCTTGCATCCGGACGATCTGCCGCGAATCTTGGAAAGGGTGGCAGCGGTGATGCGCGGCGAACGCGAGTACGCCATTGAGTTCCGCATGCGGCACCGGGATGGCCACTACGTGGACATCCTGTCGCGAGGATTTCCGATACGGCGAGATTCGGACGGCAAGATCATTCGGATCGTCGGCACGCATTTCAACCTCTCCGACCGGAAGCGGGCGGATGAGGCTTTGCTCCAGAGCGAGTGGAAATACCGGGTGCTGTTCGAGAACTCGCGAGATGCCGTGATTATTACAGATGACCGGGGCGTCTGCGCGGACTGCAATCCGTCTGCGGTTTCCATGTTTGGCTATCCGGACAAGCAGTCCATGTTCGGCCAGAGCATGCTCGCTTTGTCGCCGGCGAAGCAGCCCGATGGAAGCAGTTCCGAGGACGGACTCCGTGAGGTGATCGCGCGAACCATCGCGTCAGGCGGCTATTCGTTCGAATGGCAGCACCAGCGGTTGGACGGATCCTTGTTCCCGGCCGAAGTATCGGTCAGCTACACCGAGTCTCAAGGCCGGCTGATGCTGCACGGGATGATACGCGACGTGTCGCAGCGCAAGCAGGCCGAGAACGAACTGCGGACAAGCGAGGCAAGGTACCGCGGGCTGATAGAAATGGCTCCCATGCCCATGGCCTTGATGTCGCTGGACGGGTCGGCTCGGCTGTTGAACCGGCAATTCACCGAGGTGCTCGGATACGACGCCGGCGATCTGCCCAGCATTGATGAGTGGTGGCAGAAAGCCTATCCCGACCCCGTCTATCGGGAACAACTCCAGGTGAAGTGGAGAGACGAAATCGTCCGTGGTCTTCAGACGGGGACGCATCGCCTGAGCCTGCCGGACGAAATCCGGGTGACTCGCAAGGACGGAAGCCAGTGCACGATGCACTTCTCCGGCCTGCTGACGTCGGACCATTACCTGATCGTTTTCCAGGACATTACTTGGATCAAGCAGGCGACGGAAACGCTCAGCAAACTGTCCCAGGCCGTTCGGTTCAGCCCTTCGATGATCATGATCACGGACAAGACCGGAAGGGTAGAGTACGCCAACCCGGCTTGGGAGCAAGTCACGGGGTTCAGCTTGGAGGAAGTGCAAGGCCAGAAACCGAAAGCCCTGAAATCGGGAGTCCACTCGGCCGAATTTTACGCAGCGTTATGGCAGACGATCTCCGCGGGCCACGTCTGGCGCGGCGAATTCTGTAATCGTCGAAAGAGCGGTGACCTGTACTGGGAGTCGGCCGCCATCGCTCCGGTCCGCAATGACATCGGTGAGATCACGCACTATGTGGCCGTGAAAGAAGACGTGACTGAACGCCGGGCGATGGAGGAACAGATACGGCAGGGAAATGCCGAACTCGAACGCAAGGTGGCGATACGCACCGCGGAGTTAGCCGCCGCAAACCGCCAGATCATCCAGGCGATGGCGCGCGTCGAGCAGTCCGAGGCCAAATTCCGGGCCATGTTTGAACAGTCTCCGCTCGGTGTGGCTCTGACGGAAACACTCTCCGGCCGCCTGGTCGAAGTGAATCAGCGGCTGCTGCAGATTACGGGCAGAACTCGCGAAGAACTCGCCGCGATCGGCTGGAGGAAGATCACCCATCCCGATGATCTGGCGGAGGAGTTAGAGCAGTTGAAAAGACTGGAATCCGGCGAAATCCCCGGTTTCCAGATCGAAAAACGTTATCTCCGCCCGGATGGCTCGGAAGTCTGGGTTCACGTCACGGTCGAGTCGCTGTCTCTCGGCGGGCAGGCGGGCCGCGTGTTCCTTGCCCTGATCGAGGATATTTCGGACCGGAAGCGGGTCGAGGATGCACTCGTGGTGGCCAAAGAACAGGCCGAGGCCGCAAGCCGGGCCAAGAGCGAGTTCCTGGCCAATATGAGCCACGAGATTCGCACACCCATGAATGGCGTCATCGGCATGACGGGCCTGTTGCTCGACACGCCGCTGAACGTCGAGCAGCGTCGCTATGCCGAGACGATCCACGCGAGCGGCGAAGCGCTGCTGGCCCTGCTGAACGACATCCTCGACTTCTCGCGCATTGAGGCTGGCAAGCTCGAACTCGAGTTGCTGGACTTTGAACTGCCCACATTGCTCGATGACCTCGTCGCTCCTCTGGCGATGCGAGCCCGCGAAAAGGGACTCGCGTTCCGATACGGCATCGGGCCGGGGGTCCCGCCGCACGTAAGCGGCGATCCGGGCCGCCTGCGCCAGATCCTGACCAACCTCATCGGAAACGCGGTGAAATTCACCGAGTCCGGCGAAATCAGCGTCCAGGTCAACCTGCTTGAACAAACCGAGTCGGACTGCCTGCTCCGCTTTTCCGTCCGTGACACGGGAATCGGCATCGCTCCGGAACAGCAGGCGCGGCTCTTCCAGAAATTCTCGCAGGCCGACGCCTCGACCACGCGCCGTTACGGCGGTACCGGACTGGGATTGGCCATCGCCAAGGACCTGGTCAGTCTGATGCAAGGGACGATCGGCATGTCCAGCGAATTGGGAGAGGGTTCGGAATTCTGGTTTGCCGTTCGGCTGCGGCGCCGCATTCCGCATGACGTGCCTGCCGGCGGTTTCACGTCGCCCCGCCTCGCGACCACGGCGCTGCCCGCCGTTCTCCGCGCCGGAGCGAGAATCCTTGTAGCGGAAGACAACGTGGTCAATCAGGAAGTTGCGCTGGGCATCCTGCGAAAGTCGGGGATGCGAGCGGATGCAGTGGCTGACGGCGCCGAAGCCCTCGAAGTGCTGAGGATCCTGCCTTACGATCTCGTGCTGATGGACGTGCAGATGCCGGTGATGGACGGCATCGAAGCGGTTCGAATCATCCGCAACCCCCGCTCATCCGTGCTCAACCACCAGATTCCCGTGATCGCCATGACCGCCAACGCCATGAGTGGCGATCGCCAGTTGTGTCTTGACGCGGGCATGAATGACTACATCAGCAAACCGATAACTCCGCGAGACCTCATCGACGTCCTGAACACTTGGCTGACGCCCGCATCACCCGCCGAGCCGGCGGAAGTGTCTCGGAAGGCGGAAATCACGCACGCATCAACGTCGATTGCTCCCGAATCCGCCCCGCCCGCCTACAACCGATCCGGTTTTGTCGCCCAGTTGATGGGTGACGAGGAACTTGCGGATAACATCCTCAGGATCTTTGTGGAATCGATGCCCGTCCAGATCAGGTCTTTGCGGCAAACCATCGAGTCCGGAAACGCAACCAGTGCCCGGCGCCATGCGCACAGCATCAAGGGCGCCGCCTCGAATATCGGCGCCGAACAACTGCGGCAAGTTGCGCTCGACGTGGAAGTCGCAGCCAACGCCGGTGATCTGACCGACGCCGCACGCCGCTTGAAGGACCTGGAATCACAGTTCGAACTGCTGAAGACGGCGATCCTCTCAAGGAAATGAGCGCCGCTCGCCGCACCCTCGAACGCTGGTTGAATCTGGACGCTACTCGACTTCCACGAACACGCCGTCGCCCGGGGGAAGCGTCAGGTGAAAGAACCCCTCCGCGTCCGGGGTCAGCACCGTGCGTTCTCCCCGAGGCCAGGCCACGACCTTGGAACCGGCGAGCTTCAGCTTGACGAATGTCGTCGTCAACGACTCCAGTTCGCTCATGTTGACGACCGTCATCGCACTTCCGTGTCCATCGTTGCGGGCAAAGCAGCCGACCAGAAGCGGATCGTCGCATTGAATCTGCTTGACAGCCGCGAAATCCCGAACAGGGTCGCTGAACTTCAGGTAAGGAGTCTTGTCCGTGCAGTTGTGCGACATCGCGCCGATATTCCGGTAACGCACGACTGCATCGGATATCCCGCGAATTTCCTTGAAGACGGTCGCGGCGTCATACCAGGCGTTCGTTCGCTTCCCGTCGGCGGTAAGCAGCGAAGGGAATTCTGGTTCATATCCGGCATAGGTCCAGCAAAGAAGTCCCTTGCAGCCGAAGGACAGCATGCAGTACGACTGCCAGCGGAATTCCGACTCGGTCGGCGTGCGCTTGCTCGCCACCCAGGCAAACGTCTGGATGCAGCACCAGAAGACCTTGTTGTGCCGCCGCGCCGATGCCGCGATGACATTGATCGATTCGCAATAGTCTTTGTAGGTGGTGCGTTTGCCGTTCTCCCAGTTGAGCGGATAAATATCCGTGCAGATGTACGGCACGTTGAACTTCTCGCAGAAGGCGTCGCAGTACTTTCTGAACAGATCCGGATCCGAATCGTAGTACTTGATCTCGGCGGCGGACGCGCCGTATTTCAATTGCGCCGCGTTGGCGTACATGGGCAACAGATTGATATACGGCAGCTTGCCGCCGGTCTCCTTGACGTACGCGTTGCTGATCTTGGCCAACTCGTCGTACTGATCCGTTCCCGGTTCGTCGGTCACATACGTCCCGGCGAAACAGGGATGATCGTAGTATTCCGCGGTCGCTACGCCGGGATTGTTGAACGCGCCGTCGCCGAGGACCAGTTCCACGCCGTATTTGTCGCATTCCCGGAGCAGCATTTCCCGGTGGCTCGTGTCGGCCAGCGGTCCGTGAGTGACGATCCAGTCGAAGCCTCCCGAACTGTAGGTTTCGATGAAGTCTTTTCCGATCGCCTCGGGACGCGGAGCGACCCAGGCGCCGATCCGAATTCGGTCGCGCGAAAAATATTCGCTCGGATACGGCGACTCGGTGGCCGTTCCCAAAGCGGCCTGGATCGCCGATTTCAGCACGACCGCGGCGTCAGCCCGCGTTGCCGGTTTGGCCAGTTTCTTCAGATCGACTCCGAACGGACCGAGCACTGCCGATGCGTCGTTCCATTCCGCATCGGTCAGCGTGGCGGCCGGACGGAATTCGCGCGTGTCCGCCGCGGCGAGCAGCCGCCTCGCGGCAACGAATTGAATCGCAGCCTGCGTTTTCGCCGGCAGGCTGGCGATGTCGCTCAATGACACGCTTGCATTGACCAGGTGGTAATCGCCCGGCTTATTCGCGACAAAACAGGTGAAGCCGCGGCGGTTCGTCTGGCAGACGGGGACAACCATCTCGTCTCCCTTGCCGTCCTTGGCGCGGAAGCCGACCACCGTCGTCTCGCCCGGCTTATCGACGGCCTTTGACCGCAGCATGTAATCGGCCTGAACGAATCCTTCAGACAGAACTCCTCCGGGGACGCGCACCCGCTCAAACGGCGCGGCGAAGAAAGTCGGCTCGGAATAGTCCGGAGCATCCACGGCCGCGTCGAGAAACTTCTGAGCGTCCGCCTCCGATGCGAAGAATCCGAGTCGCGAAACCTGATACGTCGAGTCAAGGTCGCTCGGGTTGGTCGGATCGAATCGGAAGGATGTGATCTTCCCCTTCCAGTTCTTGTGCTCGAACTTGCGCATGTCCACGATCACGGTCCGCCACGTGTTGTCTCCCACCACGGGAAACGTCGAGTAACTCTTGTCCGAAAGAACGGGCAGTGTGTCCGTCGTGAAAAACAGGCCGGCTTGCGCCTGCGTCGTTTTGTACTTGTAGCGAACGCCGAAGAACGGTCTGGACTCGGCGGGAAAAGCGTCTTCCGCGCTCATGGAAACGGTCAGCGTGAGGTCGGTCCCGGTAGGGACCAACTTCGTCAACCCGAATCCGAGAAAGAGCTGGCCCTGGTCGAGTGAGATCAGCTTCGCGTCCGGGCCCTTATTGAAAATCCAGGCCGGCTCGCGGGCTGTCAGGGTGGCGGTCAGCAGGACAACGGGCAGAAACAGGAGGGATCGTTGCATTGTAAGACCATGAATGCGCTGGAGTCTGGAGTCCAAAACGAATTTGATTGCCGAGACCGAATACCGCCGCATGCTTGTCGGGCGCAATGCCGCTGTCAATCCCCTGAGGCGAACTGCGGCAATGTTCGCAGGATCATCTCGCAAGATTTCAAAGCAACATCGAGGACACGATATTGTTGGCGATGTGAGCCAGCGTCGGCGGCCAGATGGATCCGGTTCGTGTCTGCAGCCAGCATGCGACCAGGCTGAAAAAGAAGACCCCGGCCGAGTTAACGAACGTCGCAGGATTCATCCCGCCGTGCGACAGCCAGAACGGAAGATGAATCGCAGTGAAGAGCAGCGACGTAACGGCCATTGCGCGGCCCTTCGGCATTAGGGCCATGCATTCCGTCATGACAAATCCGCGGAAAAGCACTTCTTCGAGAAACGGTGACACGACGAGTTGCAGCAGCCAGAGCGACACCGGCAGCGACGACAACCTCGTGAGCGAGAGCGTCTTGTGTCCGGCCGCCGTCTCGCCGATCGTGACCAGGAAAAGAAAAACGACCGTTACGCCGATGCAGTTCAACCACTCGACGCGGCCTGGCCAGACTGCTATTCCCAGGTACCGGACTGCGGGAGTGGACCTCGCCAAACTCACAAAAGCCGCAGCAGGGACAACCCAGATCAGGAACTTCAGTGTAACGGAGTATGCAGCTCGCGCGACCGGCGACCCGATGGACTCGTCAATGCGATATCCGATTGTCGCCCGAATCGACCAGATCACGAATAGCGCGATCAGGAACGCCCACAACTGCGTCGCTCTCCCGCGTTGGCTGACCATGTGAGTGTCGCCGAGATCCAGGATCGAGACCGCGAACCGGCAGTCGGCAATTGGGGGGCAGGCAGCGACGCAGGTCAGGAGCCAGCCCGAACGTCGTATGCGTAGAGGCGATCGCCGTGACGGATGTAGAGCCGCCCTCCACACACTACGGGGTGCGCCCAGGTCGGACCTTCGCCGCCGGCGGGGATCTTGAATTGGCTTATCAACTCGTAGCCCGCCGGCGAAGGCCTGAGCAGGCCGACAGCGCCGTGTTCGTTGATGGTGTAAAGCAGCCCGTTCACACAGGTGAAGGAACTCTCGCCGAGATCCTTCTTGGCCCACTTGGTCTGGCCGGTATTCCAATCGAGGCAAACCCATTTGCCGTTGTTGTTGAAGTGGCCCGTGCCGTAGACGAAATCCCCGAGCCGGATTACGCCGCCATGACGGTTGTCGAGATCCTTGGCTCGCCAGACGGGCTCGACGGTCGCCTTCTCGCCCTGCACGTTGATTTTCAGCAGCGCGGATCCCAGGCCGTACCCTCCGCTGATGAATATGCGGCCGTCGTGATAGACGGGCGTAACGCAATTGGCAACGTAGCGCGGCGTGAAGTGCTCGAATTTCCAGAGCAGGTCCCCGGTCTCGGCATTCACGCCGATCAGGCACCTGGAGGACATCGTGATGACCAAACGCAGACCTTGGTACGTCACGATGAACGGCGATATGTAACTCGCGGCCTCATCGGCCGACGGCGACTTCCAGAGTGTGCGGCCCGTGAGTTTATCGAGCGCCGCGACGGCGACCGCTCCTCCGGGCGAACAGATCACTCGGTCGCCGTCGATCAAGAGCGACTCGGCGCGGCCGAATCCGTCTCGCGCACCGCCGAATTCGGCGGCGAGGTTGATTCCCCAGATCTTCTTGCCCGTCGCGGCCTCGAGGCAGACGAGTTCGTCATGGGCGTTCTCGTGATAGAGTCGCTCGCCGTCGATCGTCGGCGTCCCTCGAGAACCGGCCGGCCCCGCTTCCGGCCATGCGGCACCGTTCTTGACCTGCCATTGAATGCGGCCTTCCATGTCGAGAGCGAAGATCACCAGGTCGCTGCCAACGTCGCCCGCCGTATAGATCCGATCGTTGGCGATCGTGACACTGGCGTAACCTTCGCCGATTCCCTGCGCCGTCCAGAGCAGCTTAGGACCTTCGGCGGGCCATTTTTCCAGAAGTCCGTGCTCCGCGGAAATATTGTCGCCGTTCGGACCATGAAACCTCGGCCACGCCGGAGCATCCGCGGCCGCGACCGACTCCGCCGAGATCGACACGAATGCGGCGAGAATCGCTAAGGTCCCCGCCACCCGACGTTGGCTGATGCTGTCCGTATTCATGTGCACAGCACAGCAATTGGCCGGTGCGGTGTCAAGTACGCCCGACGTCGGCAATGGACAGGCTTGCAGGGATTCGAGCTTCATCCGCGTCAATCCGTGTTGTCTTACCCTCCGGAGCAAGACATCCTCCAACGGAGTTGACCCGCTTCAGAAAAGGAGGCCACGGATGGGCATGGATAACACCGAATTGCGAGACGGCCTCCCGACGGGGCCACTTTAAAAGCCGTGGCTTCGCAAGCGATGTCTTGGCGTCGCCTCGTGGATTATGATTGCGTTTCGCAGATCGGAAACTTGAGTTCGCCGATGCTCTGCCTCGATTCCGGGAGTGCCTGCTGACCATGAAACTGCGGTTCTTTATCGCTGGTGTCCTGCTGACGTCCGCTTCGCTCTACGGCCAAGAGGCCGCGCTGGAGGATCTGCCGGCGGCCAAGGAATACGAATCGCATCGAATCACGTCTGCGGATCCGACCGGAGCGAACGACGATTCGTGGGGCATCGAACCGGGCCAGACCCGAGTGCTGGCGGAGATCCAGGGGCCCGGCCGGATCGTCCATTTCCGCGACAACATCACCAGCCGCGAACCGCATCACCTCCAGTTGCATGTGCTGCGCATTTACTGGGACGGCGAAGAGCAACCGAGCGTCGAGGTGCCGATTGGAGACTTCTTCGGCGTGGGATTCGGTTTCACCGAGAAGTTCAGCTCTTCACTGATCGCGATCGACCAGCGGCCCGGAGACCTCACGGATTCGACAGCGATGGGAGCTGCGAGAAACTGCTACATTCCCATGCCCTTCGCCCGATCGGCCCGGGTCACACTCACCAACGAGGGCTCGCAGGCCAGCCGACACTGGGTCGAGATCGACTACCGCAGCTACAAGAAACCGCCGGCCGATGTAATGCAATTTCACGCGCAATACCGGCAGGGTACTCCGCCCGCAGTGGGGCCCTATCTGATCCTGGACGCCAAGGGACGCGGTCATCTCGTCGGTTGCGTGCTGAGCGTCAACAACAATGACGGCGGCTGGTGGGGAGAAGGAGACGAGGTCGTCGAAATCGATGGTAAGCGGACCATACAGGGCACTGGATCCGAGGACTATTTCTGTGAGTCGTACGGCCTGCGTCCGGGATGCTTTCCGTATTTTGGCGTCACGCTTTGCGAGGAACCGTTCGTTACGGCCTATCGATGGCACGTCCCGGATCCGGTTGCGTTTCGCGAGTCGATCCGCTTCCTGATCGAACAAGGCAATGGCAATCCGCCGTTCAAGAGCGGAAACGACTACTTCAGCGTGGCGTACTGGTATCAATCGGAGCCGCACTCGCCGTTTCCACCGCTGGCATCCATCGCGGATCGCACCCGCTGGGACACGACTGCTAAAGGAGTTCTCGAAGGCGAAGCCCTGAAGATCCTTGCCCGGACCGGAGGTGCCACCGACAACCAGACCGAAGCGCGCTGGAGCGGCGGAAAGCAACTCTGGTGGCGTGATGCCAAGATCGGGGAAAGACTGGACTTCGCGGTCCCCGTTTCCAAAGCGGGAAAGTATCGCCTTTCCATGCGGAATACTCTCGCCAACGATTACGGAGTTTTCCGATTCCTGCTCGACGGCCAACCGCTCGGCCAGCCGCTTGACTTTTTCAGCTCCGCGAACGTCACGCGGCGATTCACGCTGGGCCTGCGGGAACTGACCGAGGGCGAACACACGCTGTCCGTCGAGGTCACCGGCACGAATTCCGAGGCAATCCCCCGCAACATGTTCGGCATCGACTACCTCAAGCTCGAGGCGATTCCGTGACATGCCGGTTTACGGAGGTTACGACTTGAATCCGTTCTGAAGCCTCCGTGTGCTCTGTGTCCTGGGTGGTTGATTTCCCCGGGGAAGAGCAGAGGCCGCGGATGGGCACTGAATGTTACGGATGAAGCACGACGCGATCATGCGTGCGCACGGCGGGGATAAGCTGTGCGGCAAGCAACAGATCAGTAAGGCAGCAGCACTGCCATAAGTGAGACGTGAGTGACACAAATGAAGAAACTATGCCTGGGTATCGCGTTCCTGGCTCTGGCCGGCGAATACCTCGTAATGGCGGGAGCGGGCGCCCTTCCGGCGGCTGAACTGCTCCTCTACAAGCCGGCGGGCGCGCAGGCCTTTGACTTCTGGTACGCGAAATCCGGGACGACGTACCACGCATTCTATCTCCAGCGACCCGACGGCGCAGGTTGGGCCCCGAACACTTCGGTGGGAACCGCCACGAGCGAGGACCTGATCCACTGGACGGAGGTTGGCGAGGTCCTTCGCGCCGATCCAAAGGCCAAATGGTGCAATCTATCCATCGCCACGGGCAGCACTTGGCGAGGCGAGACGAAGTGGCAGATGCTCGTCACGGCACACGGCGGCTTCGGCGGCAATGTCGGCCTGGCCGAAAGCGATGACCTGAAGAAATGGACGATGATCGGACCGGTTCAGGTGAATTACGTCAGCCACGTCGTCCCCAACGACGCGTATTGGCAACGCTGCGGCCTGAATGCGGGAGAGACGGTCGCGTATCGAATCGCTGCGGATCCGTACGTCCTGCCGGATCCGATCGAGGGCTGGCAGTACATGGTCGCAAACTGCACTCTCGTGGACCGGCCGATGAACCATCGCGGCTGCATCGGTCTGATGCGGTCCCGGGACGGTCGCATCTGGGAAGACCGCGGTATTATCGGACTGATGCTCGATTACGACCGGCCGGAAACGCCGCAACTCTGGCAGCATGGAGACAGATGGTACTTGTATTTCGGCGGCGCCCGCGAGGAGAAAGAGTTCTGCCGGCATAATCGCCTGTATTCAAGCCCGTCGATGTATGGACCGTTTGAGCCGCCGCTCCGCTCCGAACTGAAGTTACCGGACGGACGCGGATTCTACATTGCCAAGGTGCTGACCGATCCGGGAGGCCAGGACGTGCTGTTGGCCGCCATTGGTTCGGCGTCGATGAGTCAGCCGTATCCGGTAACTTACGAAGCAGACGGATCGCTCGCGTTGGGCCTTGCTCGTTCCTCGACGGAGGCCCCAAAGCCCTGATTGCGATCCGCGGGAAACGGTTGGCAAATTGGCTGCGTTGACGCCGCTGCCTGTTCAAGTGGCCTGCAGTTTCCTGTATCCTTGAAGCCGTAGCGTCGATGGCAACCGCAACCCCGCATTCCGCGGTCTGCACGTCTGCATTCTCATTCGCCTTTTTGAAAAGGGATAGCATATATGTCGGCATCGCACCGGACATCGCGTCGTCAGTTTCTTCAGGGTGTCGCTGCAGCGGGAGTTGCCGGCGCGCTGCTTCCGGCTTCCGGTCGGGCACTCGGATACGAGTCCGCGAATGAACGCCCTGTCTTTGCGACCATCGGCCTGCGCAATCAGGGCTGGGCGATCACGAGCAAGTCGTTCGGATTCGCCGATTTCGCGGCCCTGGCGGACGTCGACGCGAAAGTGCTCGCCACGAACGTCGCCAACGTGGAAAAGAACCAGAAAAAGAAACCCGACGCGTACAGCGACTATCGCCGCGTGCTTGACCGCAAAGATATCGACGCGGTTATGATTGCCACGCCCGACCACTGGCACACGAAGATCGCTGTTGAGGCGATGCACGCCGGCAAGGACGTCTATTGCGAAAAACCTCTGACTTTGACGATCAACGAAGGGAAGTTGATCGAGAAGACGGTCAAGGAAACGGGCCGGGTCTTCCAGGTCGGCACGATGCAGCGAACCGAGTGCGACCTGCGATTCCTGCAGGCCGTTGCGCTGGTCAAGCACGGCCGAATCGGTACGGTCAAGAAAGTGACGTGCGGTATCGACCGCATGGAATCCTCGGGGGTCATTCCCATCGCGCCCGTTCCCGAGGGGATCGACTACGATTTCTGGCTCGGCCCCGCGCCCAAGGTTCCGTATCGGGCGCTGCCCGAGATCCGCCAGGGATACGGCGGCGGTGTGCCGCTCTACAGCAACTGCCATTACTCGTTCCGCAACTGGCACGAGTACTCCGGCGGAAAACTCACTGACTGGGGAGCCCATCATGTGGACATCGCCTGCTGGGCAATCGGCGCCAGCGACACCGGGCCGAGCAAGATCACTCCCGTCCAATACAAACTGGCCGCCGAATACAAGGACGGTTTTCCCGTGGTTGATGATCGCTACAACGTCGCGACCGAATTCACCATTCGCGCCGCCATGCCCAACGACATCGAACTGATCATCACCAGCGAAGGCGACAACGGCATCCTGTTCGAGGGAACTGACGGCCGGTTCTTCGTCAACCGCGGCAAGATCTCCGGCAAGCCGGTTGAGGACCTGAAGGAGAAGCCGTTGCCGGAGGACGCGATCGA
>CAIPEB010000654.1 GCA_903863885.1 uncultured Planctomycetaceae bacterium
GCGATGAGCTTTGCCGTGTTGGCAAAAGGGCCGGTGGGGTTGGTGATGCCGTCGACCATTATCGGGCTGTTTCTGTTGATTTCGCAGCAACCGCGACAGCCCGTTGAGAACGGCGGTTGGCGGGCCTTTGCGATGCGTGCCATGCAGGTCGTTCAGCCGAGAAGCCTCTGGCGCGCGTTCCTCACGATGCGGCCGCTCGTTGCCGTAGCCGTGCTCAGCCTTGTCGCGTTGCCCTGGTACGTTGCGGTCGGACTGCGGACCGGCGGCCAGTTTCTCACGCAGTTCTTCTTCGAGCATCATCTGGCACGTGCGACTTCCGTAATGGAAGGACATCAGGGCCAGATCTGGTTCTATCCGGTGGCAATTCTCGTCGGCACTTTTCCGTGGTCGGTATTCGCGGCTCCGGTCATCTTCGATATCGCGGCCCGCAAGCGGGGTCAGCGGGCGTGGACGCCCGGTCATACACTGGCGATCTTGTGGCTCGCCGTTTACGTGGGAGTTTTCTCGGCCGTCCGCACCAAACTCCCCAGCTATGTCACCCCGTGTTATCCCGCGTTGGCGCTGATTGCCGGGTGTTTTGTGGACGGATGGGCCCGGCAATCGCAATTCGCGGCCAACCGATGGCCGCGCGCGGCGCTCACCGTGTACTCGATTATCGGACTGGCCATGATCATCGCTGTTCCCCTGGTCGCACGCCGCACGCTGCCCGGCGAAGAGTGGCTGGCGGCGATCGGAGCAATTCCGCTGATCGGGGGCGGGGCAGCCCTGGCATCCGCATGGAAAGGGCGAAATCAGCGGTCCGCGATGGTCTTCGCGCTGTCGTCGGTGCTGACGGTGATTTCACTGCTCTCCTTGGGCGCAACCCGTGTTGATCGGCACCGGCAGAATCTGTCGATGCTGGAGGAAGTGCGACACCTGAACGGCTCGACACGCTTTGCCGCAGTCGGATGCCTCGAGCCAAGTTGGATTTTTTACGAGGGGCAGCCGATCGAAGAGCTGTCGCTGACTCCGCAAGGGAATTGCGGAAAACGCTGGATCGATATCGGTGGACACTGGACGGAAACGCCCTGGCTTGACCTGCAGGAATTCACTGCCAAACACCCGAAAGCCGCGATCATCACGACGGACGAGCACGGAGAAGCGTTACTCGCGGCACTGCCAGCCGACTATGCGGTCGTCGCCGAAGGGCCCTATTTCCTCAGGAAGAACACCCTGCTCATTCTCGCACGCGACTCCAACCGCTCTTCTCTGGTCGCCCGGTCGCCCAACGGGTCCTCCCGATGAGCGATTCGCATCCGGACTTGCTCGCACCCGAGCTCGCTGCCCGGGCGAACTCGTTTGCTTGATTGACAGACGGCGGCGCGGTAGCCTCGATGCCGTCTTATGGCCACGGAACCGCATCCATGTCATCGCAAACTTCGAATTCCGTCCAGTCTCCGTCCGCTCCGAGCCTGGAGTCGAAATGCACCCGGCGTTCGTTTCTGGAAGTCGGATCGCTCGGTGCACTGGCGGGCGGCCTTGGCACCGCCGGCTTGAACACTGCTGCGGCAGCGTCGCCCACGTCCTTAAACGGTAGACCGCCCCGCGCCGGAATCTTGATCTTCAACGTGGGCGGCCCGAGTCACGTGGATACCTTCGACGTCAAGCCCGAGGCTCCCGTCGAGATCCGAGGCCCCTTCCGGCCCATTGCCACCCGCGCGCCCGGCGTGCAGATCAGCGAGTTGTTTCCGCGTCACGCGGAGATTGCCGACAAGTTCGCCCTTGTGCGGTCCTGTTTCCACACAGGTCCGGCCGTCCACGACGCGGGATGGCAGTTGATGCAGACGGGCCGGTTCTTCACGGCGGGCCTCGAGACGCCGCACGTCGGCGCCGTGGCAAACAGCCTGCTTCGACAACCATCGGACTTGCCCTACCACGTTGTATTGCCCGACCTCATGGGCCGCGGGGGAGGCAACCTGGCGCAAGCCCAGTCGGCCGGGTTCCTTGGCGAAACCTGTCGCCCGTTCACGCAGCGCGACGCGGGCCTGGAATCCGCGTCTGATTCGGTGCGCAGGGCATTCGACATCGCGAGCGAGCCGATTTCAGTCCGCGATCGCTACGGCCGCCATCCGTTCGGACGCAGTTGTCTGTTGGCACGCCGCCTCGTGGAGCACGGCGTCGGGTTTGTCACGATCAACACATTCCAGACGGTCTTCTCCGGCATCAGCTGGGATACCCATGGCAGAAGCCCGTTCAGCAACTTCAGCGACCTTCAGCACCGAATAGCGCCGATGTACGACTCGGCTTACACAGCTCTGATTGAAGATCTCGATCAGCGGGGCCTTCTCCCCACGACGCTGGTCTGCAATCTCTGCGAATTCGGTCGGACGCCCCGCATCAACCCGCACGGCGGCCGCGACCACTGGCCGCAATGCTACACCGTCTATTTCGCCGGCGGCGGCGTGCGGGGCGGACAGGTGATCGGACGCAGCGACTCCATCGGCGGTTCGCCCGAAGAATGCCCCGTCGATCCGCCCAGCATTGCGGCGACAATCTTCCACGGCCTGGGCCTCGACACACGCGGCAGCCTCGTCGACCCTGAGGGCAGACGTCACCCGATGGTCGATAACGCAACCCCGATACCCGGCTTATTCGGCTGAGCGGCTTGTCGAGCGGATGTGGCCGTCGTATTGCCGGAAGCACCTGCGCGGAGAGCCCCCCTCGCATCGCGGCGTGCGGCGGATAGAAATCCGACAGAAGTTACGCGAACTCAACGCGGCTTTGGCGGATGCGAGCCCATGACCGCTTCCTCGCGATCGTGATACCGAGGAAACTGGTTATCCAGGCGGCTCGTGCAAATCACCTCGTAATTGTCGTCGGAAAGACCGCAGATGCGCATCATTCCGTCACGCGAATGCATGCGCCGATACAACTGCACGATCTCGCCGACAAGAGGGCTTCGCAACATTTCGACGTCGTCGAGTTCCAGGACGACGCGATTGGCGAACTCGTTGTCCAGCAGCCGACAGACCCGCCCGGCGAGGTCAAGTCCTTCAGCGTTGGAAGTTCGCGACGTATGGAGCCGCACAAACAACCACCCAGGCCCACGATCCAAGTCCGCGCTCCAACCCGGCGCAAGCTTAACGTGCATGGTGGTTCCCTCCTCGAATGCGACCGAGAACCGGCCGACTTCAGACTCCCTCAACCCGTTCACCATTATTCCGCTTTGGATTCACGCACTCAAGTTTTTCCTTGCGTTTTTCTCCAGTTTTCCTGGAACGAACACCCTGCGAACAAACACCGATCCGTGTGCACGGCCTCACGTTGCCGTCAAATCAGAATGCGAGATTCCTCCAGCGCGCCGACCACGAACCGGCGTATAATCTTTATATACAATCGTTTTTGTCTAATTTAGACAAAACGGTGCCATGCACCTTCAGGAGTAAGGTGCGACCGCATCATTCCGGCGGTCGCCAAAGAGCAAGTTGCGGAGGATCCGCTGTGCGCCGCTGCTACTTCTCGGCAGCCGGCTTGGCAACAAGCCGATCGATCTGTTCGCGCAACACATCCAGACTGACAGGCTTCTCGAGGAAGTGCGTCACGGGAAGCCAGGTCGGATTGATGTCTCGATTGCTGAACCCCAGCGGGAACTGCTGGTTGACAGCGGTCAGCATCAGGATCGGCAACTGGCCGAATTGGCGGCGCAGGTCGCGTGCCAACTCGAATCCGGCGATGGGGTTCTCGGGAAACATCACATCCAGCACCATGGCGTCAGGGCAGCGCTGCTGGACGCATTCCAAGGCTCCCTTGGTCGTGTTCAGCACGGCGACTTCGTGGCCGGCGCTGCGGCACACGGTGGAGACGGCATCGGCAAAGTCCTGGTCGTCGTCAACGATGAGCACGTATGCCATTCTGTCACTTCTCCTTGGCTGGGAGTGTTTGTGGGAGTGAGTGCTTGGTGCGGGGAATAATCAGCGTAAAGCGTGCCCCCCAGCCTGGTGAACTTTCCAGGCTTATGTCGATTTGCATCTCGCGGGCGATATGGCGGACGATGGCCAGTCCCAACCCGGTCGAGGCGCGATTATGCCGCACGGCCTCTTCGGTGCGGTAATAGTCATCAAACACGCGATGGAGTTTCTCCGGAGAGATGCCGATGCCGTGATCGCGCACGGCAAGCCGCACCGCATCGGGGCCGTGGGGTTCGCACACGACGTCGATCTGGCCCCCATCGAACGAGTAATTCACAGCGTTGGCGATGAGGTTATCCAGCAGCATCCGCAAATGGTCTTCAACACCTTCGACGGTGACGTGCGACAATTGCGATTCAAACGAAATACGGCGCTGCCGCGCGGAGGGCATCCAGTGGGCGATCGTCGCTTCAGCGAGAGCCGACAGGTCAATCTGCGTGGCAACGGGCGGGATCTGTCCCGTGGACCGCAGATTAGCCAGCTGCAGCATCTCCTGGATTTGTTTCGACAGCGCGGCGCTGCGCGTTGCGATCTTTTCGACAATCGCGCGAGCGGCTTCTGGCAGCTCGCCGCAATAGCCGCCCATCAGCAATTGAGTATTGGCATGGATTGCTGCAAAGGGCGCTTTGAGCTGGTGCGTGGTCTCGAGCATATGCTTGGCTCGCTCCGCGGTGCTGGCCGCGAGCCGGCGATTTGTCGCCGCCAGTTCAAGTTCGCGGTGCCGCACCATCCCGGCCAATCGTGACGTCAGGAACCAGATCACCGACCAGATCGCGACCACCGACATCGAACGGAGCACGACGAATTCGAGCGTGAGGTGCGTCTGTATCACCTCGGCCGCAGCGCTCAGAACCGTGGTCGGCTCGAGCACTCCCAGACACTCGAGCGTCTCGCAGGTCAGATACAGCACGATGGCGAGCAGACTCACCAGCAGGCTGTCCCGGCCCGAAAGAAAGATGCAGGCCAGAATAATATGGAACAGGTACATGAAGGGCGCGGGGGTCAGCAGCGTCCCGAGAAAATGCACGACCGCGGTCAGCACCAGCAGATCGGCGATGATCTGCAGCCACAGCTGACGCCTCGGCGTCAGCGCGCTCGGCACATCGGGCGACTGCGAAGCGGCTGCGAGGAATGCCAGGTTGTAGAGCGCCAGCACCGCGGCGGTGACCAGTGGCCACGTCGGAAGGATCGTCAACCCGCAGTGCTGGAATTGACCGGAGGGCAGCGCAAGTACACCGATCAGGGTCAGAATTCCGGCAACGATCCAGCGCAGCCGGCAGAACCACTTCGCGTTTTCGCGAAGCAGCACGTCATCCGGCCGGTCATCGATTGGCTCGTCGTCGATCGATGTCTCCGGAGGCTCCTCGGACATCGGCAACCGGAAGACGGCCAACTGCGGGGATTCGGTCGCGGCTCGAACGTCTTCCATGTCTGGTCAGTCAACCTCCCAGGTCGTACCCGCGTTCAACAGTTTCCGCAGGTCGCCCTGCCCGCGTTGCGCGACGGCTGAAGCGATTTGGGTCTGGAGCAGGCCGTCGTAGGTTGGCCGTTCCAGGTCCCGGAACACGCCGATCGTCAGCGGGAAGTCCGGGGGCTCAAGGTCCGCCAGCAGCGAAGCCAGGGCGGGGGACGAAGCTCTTTGGTCATGCACCAGCAAGTTCGCTTCGCTCGCAGGGTCGCTGCTCAAATCCACGACGCTTGGCTCGAGGTTCTTTTGAATAATGCCTTTGGCGCCGTTGACGCCGAATCGGAGCGGCTTGCCGTGCACCAGTTCGATTCGCAGATCAACGTCGCCTCGGCTGCCCATCTCATCGAATGCACCGTCGTTGAAGACACGGCAGTTCTGCAGAATCTCGACGAAGGCCGCCCCGCGGTGCTTGGCCGCCGCCGCCAGCGTCGCCGACAGGTGAACCGTATCCGAAGCGAGCGTGCGGGCAACAAACGTGGCCTCGGCCGCCAGCGCCATCTGAATTGGACGGATCGGCTGCTCGATCGTGCCCAGCGGGCTCGATTTCGTCTTCTTGCCGAACTCCGAAGTGGGCGAGTACTGCCCCTTCGTCAACCCGTAGATCCGGTTGTTGAACAGCAGGATCTTGACGTCCACGTTGCGCCGCAGGCAATGAATCAGGTGGTTGGTGCCGATCGAAAGCGAATCGCCGTCACCGGTCACAACCCACACCGACAGATCGGGGTTGGCACATTTCACGCCGGTGGCCACCGCCGGCGCGCGGCCGTGTATCGTGTGGAAACCGTAAGTATTGACGTAGTACGGGAACCGGGATGAACACCCGATTCCGGATACAAACACAAACTGGCTGCGCGGAATTCCCAGCGACGGCAGCAGTTTCTGCACCTGCGCGAGAATGGCAAAATCGCCGCATCCCGGACACCAGCGAACTTCCTGCGGCGTCTGGAAATCCTTGCGAGTCAATTCTCGAACACAATCAGCCGCTGGACCGTCGGCCGCGGGTGTAATAGGCAAACCAGTGGTCATTAGATTATCTCCTCAATGGCGGCACGCACTTCCCGAATCAGGAAAGGTCGTCCCTCCACTTTGTTACAGGCACGAATGTCCCCCTTGAATTGGCTGCAAAGCAGCGTTTTCAACTGGCCCAGATTGTTTTCCAACACGAGAATCGTCTCGAAACCCGAGAACACCTCGCCCAGATTCCGAGGCAGCGGATTGATATACCGAAGATGGACACGCGACACCGGCTTGCCTTCAGCCTGCAATTGGCGCACGGCGGCCGCAATCGCACCGTGCGTGCTGCCCCATCCGACGACGAGCAGTTTGCCCGAGGCCGGACCGTGCACCTGAGCCGGCGGAATATCGTTGGCAATTCCCGCGATCTTCTGTTGACGAAGGCCCACCATCTTCCGATGGTTCGCCGCGTCGTACGTCACCATTCCGGTAACGTCCTCTTTTTCCAGACCGCCGATCCGATGCTCCATTCCAGGCGTACCCGGCGCAGCCCACGGTCGGGCCAGCGTCTCGGGATTGCGCGCATAGGGGGCGAATCCGCTCGCAGCCGGCGGAAGAACAATTCGCAGATCCGGCAGTTCGTCCGGATCGGGAATGGCAAACGGCTCGGCGCTGTTGGCCAGGAAGCTGTCGCTCAGAACCAGCACCGGAGTCATGTACTTTGTGGCCAGCCGGACGGCCTCAAACGCAATGTGGAAGCAATCCGCCGGCGTCGCGGCGGCCAGCACGACCGCGGGACTTTCTCCCGGGCGGCCGAACAGCGACATCAACAGGTCCGCCTGCTCGGTCTTCGTCGGCATGCCCGTGCTGGGCCCGGCACGCTGGACATCAATGACCACCAGCGGCAACTCGGTCATCACCGCCAGACCGATCGCCTCCGTCTTCAAGGCCAGTCCGGGACCGCTCGTGCCAGTAATCCCGATCGCTCCGCCGAACGACGCGCCGATCGCGGCGCAGCAGGCGGCAATCTCGTCCTCGGCCTGAATCACACGTACGTCAAACTCCTTGTGGTTCGACAACTCGTGCAGGATCTCGCTGGCCGGCGTGATCGGGTAGCTCGCATAAACCAGCGGCCGCGCCGCACGGTGCGCGGCGGCCACGCAACCCAGAGCCGCGGCTTCGTTGCCGGTCAGCCGGCGATACCGGCCCTTGGGGAGTTTCGCCGGCGCGATGTGAAAATGAATGCGGAACAACTCGGCCGTATTGGCGTAGTTGTATCCGGCGCGCAGACTGGCGGCGTTGGCCGCCATGACCGCCGGCGTCTTGTAGAACTTCTTGATCAACCACTCCAGCAGCGGCTGAACGGGGCGGTCGTACAACCACAACATCAGCCCCAGCGCGAAGAAATTCCGGCAGCGGGCGGCCTGCGACTTGGGAAGTCCGCTTTCCCGCGTGGCCTCGTCATTCAATCGCGTCATCGCCACGGGAATCACCCGGAAGGCGGACAGCGAACTGTCCTCGAGAGGATTCGACGCGTATCCTGCCTTCTGCAGATTCTTGGCGTTGAACTCATCCTCGTTCACGACGATGATCCCGCCCGGCTCGATGTCGCGGACGTTGACCTTCAGTGCCGCCGGATTCATGGCAACCAGCACGTACGGAGCATCGCCCGGCGTCGTCACATCTTCGTCGGCAAAACAGAGCTGAAATCCGCTCACGCCGGCCAACGTCCCCGTTGGAGCGCGGATTTCCGACGGGAAATCCGGCAACGTCCGAATCGCGTTCCCCGCTAACGAAGAAATGTCGGCGAACTGCGAACCGACAAGTTGCATTCCGTCGCCGGAATCACCGGCGAAACGCACCGTGGCATGGTGCACTTGGATGAGATCTTTTTCGTCTTTCGTTGCCGAAGACATTTCCAATCACCCCTTTTCAGGCGTTTAAATACACTCCGCATCTTGCCGAAGAGTATTCCCGACGCGAAGGAATGTAAAGTGCATTCGAGCACAGAATACGTCCACTTATGCGAAAGTGTGCGATCGCCGTCGGCCTTGGCTCATCTCCCCCGATTCGAGCAGCTGAGCTGGCCGTGCGCGAACACGACCGCCCCCAATGAGGTCGTGCGGTTTAGAAGTGGTTGCA
>CAIPEB010000655.1 GCA_903863885.1 uncultured Planctomycetaceae bacterium
CGTTCCAGCAGGTCGCGGGCGATCAAATGGCCGTTCTCGTAGGCGGCTTCGGCGTTCAATCTCGGCTTTGCGTTCTTGCGGCTGTTCATGGTTTCGTCTCCGTGTGTTCGGGGTTCGTAAATTCGTCTTGCGACGACACACATGGAGCCATGGGTTTCGCAACAGCTCAAGCGCGGTCGGGCCAGATTCCGGCTGGAATTTCGATGATTTCCGGCGGGCGGCGAAATCGGCCAGAAGTGGCCGGGAGGGCGATTCAGACGTGAAGCGAATCGTCTTGGCTATTTGCCTGGCGAAGTTTGCGGTGATCCGAGCGGGCCAAAGACCGCGAAGTTGCGTGCTGCCGGATATGGTTTGAGGTGATTCAACCGTAATCGATGCGTTCGCCGCCTTCCGCCTGCCAAGTCGCGAACGTCGCCGGAACCGACGTAGGTGACGCCCGATTGGCACGCAGAGGTTCGCCCGTACGTCGAGGTGCCGATCAAAGACGCACGATGCGTCTTTGATCGGAGCGTCGGTGCATCTTTGAAAACTGCCAGAAAACGGCTCGCATTCATCGCGACAACGACGACAGGCGTCGCAACTCCGCTTTGAGATGCTACTTGCGGCGTCTACTGCCGGACGCACGCCAACGCCGGGGCGAGCCTGGACAACAACGGCGATCCGTTCCAAATCCCCATTTCGGCGATCAAAGACGCATCGTGCGTCTTTGAAACGCCTGCTGAACGGAACGCTACGTTGCGTTGAGAACGGCAACAAACGGTCTGCCACCATTCCCTTCCCACGCACTCGCCACCCATCCGGTTTGTCCACACGCCGTCCTTGCAACTCTTTCCCCGACAGCGTGCGGCAATTGCGAGGGTATCATCCTTGGGAAGTTGGCAGGGATGTTTACACCAGGTCGTTGACGCTATCAGTGTATGCATTGCTCTCGCGTGAACTGTTATCCCCGAGAAACCCACGTGTTGCGCACGCCGAGCCAGTGACACTCCAAAGTGCGCAGCCCAAAAAGTGTCGAAGCTCTTGAGAAGGTCGCAGCCAGCTTCAATTCTCTGGTTGCTTCGAGCAAGCAGTAATCACCCTGGCATCGTCGCTTCGTCGGCGAATCGCTGAGCGGTGCTCCCTCGCAAACTGTTGACTCGCCAGACGCCGATCTGCAACAATAGCCCGCACGCTTTCAGCGAAATATCCTGATAAGACGCAGTCGCCGACTCCATCGCCCCCGCTTTCATTTGCCGCAGAGATAGACCCAAACGACACATTGAACCGCCGAGGGACAGTGCCGACCATCAACGTTTACTATTTAACACAGCATGACCCTTCAATAATCGCACACGCCAGTTGCCATTTTCTCACCATCCGGAGGCCGAGAAATGAAGCCCGTCGCTCTGCCCACCAGTCTCATCTGTTGTCTTTTTACAGCAGTGCCGCTGTGTGCCATGGAGTCTCCAGCACGCCTGATCGAACTCTGGAATGGTGCGGCCGAGGAGATCTGGTCGTACGATGTGACCGTGCACGTGGTTGTTCGAGCGTTCGCCGAAACCAAAAGCGACTTGACGGTTGTGGGTGACCATCTTCTTCGGCAGCAGTACTTGCGAGGTAGTTGGCGAGTCGACCAACTCAAGACCGACCAACGCTCTATCGGGCACGACCCACGCATTGTCAACGTGCCGGAGGGGGCGACCGTAGCCTTTGCCCGAGACTTTAGCACTCAACACGCAAGATATTTCTCCTCGCCGGACAAGTTCGGCCAGATTTACTCTTTATCGGGATTCAACCGCACGAAGCTGTTAGCCCCGCAATTGTACGAGCACTTCCGAGGCGACTTTTGCGGACAATCATTTCGTGACATGCTGCAGCCGAAGTTAAAAGGGGCGACGGTCTCCTCTCGCGACGGCCTCATATGCCTGTTGATCCCGCCCACCGAGGATGCGTCATTGTTGATTAAAGATGCCAACGACTGGATTGAGGTAACGTTGGATCCTTCGAAGAACTATCTGCCTACTCGAATTCGGAAGTCTAAGGATCTCAAGAGCGATGACCTCCTTACAGACGTCGAAAATCACTGGGTACAGAATGACGGGGGCTTATGGGTGCTGCAGAAGACTACCAAAACCGTGTACTCGAAGGAAATCACGAAGGGAGTGAAGGTACCGGCGGCCGTCACAACTCTTGAGATCGACACCAACAAGGGCAAGTTTAATATTGATATTGCCCCCGCCGTGTTCAGCCTCCCGTTTCCAACGGGAACGGTCGTATGGGATGACGATCAGCACAAGAACTACGTCCAGCCAAACGGCGACGACAATCGCCGTGAAGCGGTGCCGGGAGCACCCCGGAAAAGCTAAAACTGTCTCGAAAATCGAAGAGCTTGGCAGCAATTTTCTTGTCAGCGCAGATGTTTCGGATAAGACCGGTTCCTCGTTCGTTTTGAATAGTACGCAGCTAGCCGACCGCGCAATGAAAGTGCTCGCACACATGAAGGGCCCAGCGATCGCGCTGGCAAACGGTCGAGTCATTGATGCCATCCTTGAGAAACTCAAGCCATCGAAGACCTTTAAGGTCTCGCCGCAGCGGACACTGGCGTTGCAGACCATGGCACGCAGCATGTTGCGCACCAACGCAAACTCCAGAGACTGCGGGGGAATAGCGGTCAACGGCGGGTAAAGATGTTCACACACGGTCTGGCGAGACGCCCGGTGGAAAACGCCAAGCGAGTGCAGCACGAGGAGAACGCCCGAAGGTAGCAAGAAATATTAGGGGAACGGAGATTGGCGGCGTTTGGGGAAGCACGGCGGTAATTGTCCGCCAAGTCGCTGGGAACCGGCAGAGGACCGCAGGGGGCAACTATGGCAGTTTTTCGTTCAAGACACTGCTGTCTGCAAACGCAGGGAGGCAATCTGTTGCGTGCATCCTTCATTCGGGTAGCCATCACCATACTATTGTTGTCGGCTGTAGTATCTGCAGGACTTCCCGCCAAAGCTGACGAGGCGTCTCTTGTCATTACTCGACTACAAACTGGTCGCGAGAAGTTGCGAAATGGAAGAGTCAAGGTCCGGCAGACTATGAACGCGACTCGCCCTGGGCGCGAACAGAGTCGGTCCGAGACGGAGTATTTCTGCGCGTTTGACTTCGATAAGGGCCTGCATCGTTTTGATTACGAAGTCATCGGCCGGCCAGAGTTTCGCGGAAAGATCATTCGCGCACCGGAAAACACGATGACTTTGTCGCCAGACGGATACTTGACAATTGAAAACGCCGGTAAGCCGTCGTCATTTTTCTACCGACCTTTCGACATTCGCAGCATCGGCCTCCTAGACTTTATCAATCTCACCTATGAAGAGCAGAAGTTTTGCAGCATTGTCCAGCGGTACAGGACGCTTGCTGCAGAACAGGGTGTAGCTGAAGATGCAACGATTAATCACACGCGAGTTACGCGACTAACGTTTTTTGCTGATCAAAACAGACAAGTACGACTTTCGCTTTTTCTTGATGGAGCGAGAGATTTCATACCGATCCGTTTTGAGATGCAATCTGTCACGAATGGACAGTCATCCCGGCCGAAATTCAATTCCGTAGTGAACGTTGATTGGAAAGTCGCCTCGCAAGTATGGGTACCAGCGGTAATGGCATTTGACGAACACTGTGGTTCCGATGTGACCAACGGTGAGCTGATCTTCTCGTGGGAGTCGGTAAACGGTCCATTCGACGGTACAACATTTGACGCTGAGCGGCTTGTGAAGGATAGGACGAAGATTCTGGATCGACGCAGGCCAGTCCAAATCCCCCGCGTGTAGGTTCGCCTGCGGCCCAAAAGCCCACCGGCGACAATCGTTGCGACCAGATCCTGATGGATGCGCCAAGCGATTTGCGACGTACCCAAGTCTTCGCAATAAATCCGAACAGGGAGCCAAGCCACCAACCGACGACGCCGGTCCGTCAGATCCGAAGTGAGTGAGCCGTCGCGACGCCAACCGGGAGGCCGCACGTAACCAACGGGCCGGCCATCCTGTGAACAGGGCTACATCCGCCAAGAGCGACGCTTTGTCCACACGTTGGCCTGTCCGTTCCGCCGTTATGGAAAATCCCCGACAGCGTGCGGGCGGCTGCAGGGGTATCATGGTGGCGTCCGCCGCCGGTGTTCACACGGGGACTGGCGGCATGCCGTGTGGAAAACGTCGGCAGGCGGGTGAGAGCGGCGGGAGGCGGGAGGAAGAGGCAGGCAGAAACGCCCATTGGGCGACGCGTCGGCGAAATCGTTAACCGAGGAAAGCGTCTTCGTCAGAGGGGCGCTTTCCGGGATGTGCATTCGGAGATGACTCTTGTCGAACTCGGATTGCTGCCCGGCACCCAGGCAGGAGAATCGCATTCCGATTGCCGGACCCTGCGTTCTGACAGAGTCAAATCGCTTTGGCGGATCATATGTTCAGCAATGCCCAATTGATGCGAATCGGTTTCAAGCCGAATCGGC
>CAIPEB010000656.1 GCA_903863885.1 uncultured Planctomycetaceae bacterium
CGACAAACACGAACCCCACCCGCCGCAAAGCGATGCCGGCCCGCTGAAAGTTCGCGCCGACTTTTTCGCGCGACCCGCCCGAAAACTAACATCGGCCTTCGCTTGTTTAAGGACTAGTCGCCGCATCGACGCCGCCTGTATGCAGTTTGAAGCGGCTTGGCGAACCGGCAATCGCCCATCGATCGAAGCAATGATCGAAGCGACTGATCCCTCGGAACGATCGTTGCTGCTCCGCGAGTTGGTAGTTGTAGAGTTCTTTGGCAGCGGAGCGAATCAACGGCTGAAACACGAGCTTTTTCTTGAGCGAGTGACCGATTCGTTCCTCGAGACGCGAGCGGACGAGGCTGGCGGACAATTTGAACGACAGCGCCCATCCCGGACTGCCAACACGACGCACTCGCACTCCCGGGGAAATCAGAATTCCCTCCCCTGGCAACACGGAATATCCGCGGTCATCCAATCTGATGTCGATTTGGCCGGTGAGGGGAAACTGCAACACGTAGTCGTCGAATTGCTGGCGCCGAGTCGTCAAAACGATGGTGACACTCGAGTGGATCAATCCAACGTCCACGAATCCCAGCGATGCGTGACGAATTTCCAGTTCGACGGGGCCTGAACCGTCAACCTCCCGTTCAACAACGCCATTAAAGCTGGCGAGGTAACTATGAAACTCCGCCACGTCGTTAGTTTGAAACGTTGTGGAGTGTTTCAATAGGTTCTCGGGCTGGACATCCATAACTGCAGTAGCGATTTGCAGGAACCGTCGGTCCTCTAAGGACATTCGCTGCCGGGGTGCGAATGCAACAAGAGCACAGCACAACCGGTACATAGCGAACCGCGTGCGAAATGTATCACGCAATTACGAAAAAACCGGCATTCGAGCGCGATGACAAACAAGCCCTGCTGGCGAGGGGCTCGCTTACCCAAGCGGCTTTGGATTCGCCTGAGAAATATCCGAACGAGACACTTGTCAGCCGCCACCCAGCCCGACATACTTCCGCGACTTCTTCTGTGGCGTCGCTCTCTGACGCTGCGTTCTAATTCGGGAGGACTCGAAATGAACTTCGTGTGGTTCCTGCTCATCGGAATCTGTGCCGGTTGGCTGGCCGGGCAGTTCGTCAAGGGAGGCGGGTTCGGCTTGGTTGGCGATCTGGTCGTCGGCGTTATCGGGGCGTTGATTGGCGGAGCCGTGTTCGGCCTGTTGGGAATCACGGCGGGCGGACTGATCGGCAGCCTCGTATCGGCGACGGTTGGAGCTGTGTTGCTTCTGGTCGTTCTGCGCGCGATCAAGCGGGGAGCGTAGCCGCTGGCTGCGACCGCGCTGCCCACCTGGAATGAACGGAGGTATTCAGAATGCGAGAGGGAATGCGCGCGGTTCTGGGAACCGCTGTGGTGTCTCTGGGTTGGCTGGTATTTCCGATCTTTGGCTCGGACCTGAGCCAGTTCCTGCACTCGGTGTTCGAGAATCAGTACGGCAGGCCGCCGTCGGGCACGGAAGCCAACTATTATGCAAACGTGTCGCGGACCGAGGGGCCGCTGGAATCGCTGATGCGCATGGTGGCTTCCGACGACTATTTCCTCCGGCTTTGTCAGGGGAAGCCGGATCTGTACGTGACGCGGATATACGAGACCTTTCTGCAACGCGACCCGACGGCGGATGAGCGACAGTACTGGGCGAGCCGCGTGCCTCGCGGAGACAGCGGTGCTCGCTTGACGTTTGTCCGTGAGTTCTGCCGGGCCGGCAATCTGGTGTTTTACGCCCCGAGCATGCCGGTATCTCAAGCTGCGGCGACGCGTCCTGCAACGACGCAATCAGAGGTCGCGAAATTGCTCGCCGCCAAGACGGCTCAGTTGAACTCGCAAATCCAGACGGAACTCGGAGGCACCCGTTTCGGCCGGGATTTGCTGCTGAAATCCGCACTGCTCTCCTCGGCCTGCATCCAATACCGGGACACCGTGGATTCGCCGCAAAGCACGCGAGACCAGATTGCCGTCGCGGCGGTCAGCGTCGAGCGGGCGCTGCAGGGCGTAGAAGGCACGTTTCGCACGGTCCCCGGCGTTTCGGTGAACTGCCAAGCCCTGCTGTGGGAAGTTTCCGACCTCGCGGCATCCACCGGCCGGTACGTAGGCACCGTTTCCCCGCCGTCGGTGGCCACGCGGTCCGCGATGGAGCTGGAGAGCGAGCATTTCCTGGTCACCCTACGTCAGTTTGCCTCTACGGTCCTTCCGTATCGGCAGCAGAACGCAGCTTACGCGGCCATCGCTCGAGACGCGAGCGGACTGGTGGTCCAGGCCGAGAGCCTGCAGCAACTGGCCGGTACAGGCGCGGCACAGCGTGATCTGCAGCGGATCACTGCGGCCATTCTGAGCCAGGCCCGCCAGATATCCGGCTACATCAATCAGGCCAATACCCGTGTGCAACAGGGCTGGTGGAACGTGCAACACGAATTGGAGCAATTGGCGGCGACAGCGGGCTGCGGCGGAGACATCTACACGAGTACTGATCAGCCGGTGATCATCAACCACCCCGCCTGGGCCGGACTGCCCGTCCAGCCCATTCCGAGCTACCAGACGTCCAACGTCAGTCGCCGGCTGATCAGCCTGGCAGATCAACTCGTCGAGCAGATCGACAAGTACGTCGATTCACTCCGGCCACTCGCCCCCCGCCTCGCTGACAGTTCGCGCATGATCGACCAGTCGCTCGACCTGCGCAACCAGATCCTGGTACTGCGTCAGCACGCGGCGACCGGTGGAGGAAGAATTCAGCTACAGGACGATGCGCGTGAAGCATTGCGCCAGTACCGGGAAGTTGCCAGTCCGACTTTCTTGAAGCTGGTTGGACTCGATCCCTCGTTGAACTCGCCTCTGTGGGCGCAGATCGGACAGTCGGTTTTCGAGATCGATCGGTCGGTGAGCGATTCGAGCCACTGAGCACGTCTTTCGGAATTCACTCTCCCGACGCATGGATGGACTTGAGCAACGAACCGCCTTAACAGGTCGGATCATCAGGAGGACTCAATGGACTCGAAACCCGCAGATTTTGTTATCTGGTTCACAATGTTGTTAGTTTCCACAACTGCGGCGGGCGAACAGACAACTCCGCCTCCGGCCACGGTTCCGGTTGATCCGTCCGTGAGCAGGCTGGATGACGTCACTCAGCGGATGACGGATTTCCTGAAAGACGCGCCGAGGTTTCGCGTCGAGACGACAACTCACTGGACGCTGCAAAGCAACCCGGTTCGGTCCGGCGTAACGCGTTGCCGGATCCTGGCGCGCAAGTCGGGGGCGTTTCGGTTGGAGGTGAAATCCGACGCGGCGCAGAAGGCATCGTTGATCTGCATCGGCGACGGCAAGCAGTTGACACGCCTGTACCAGGGCGGACCATCCGTCATCTTCTCGAAACAGGCCGGCCAACTCGCCAACCTGCTCGACGATGCCATGACGGAAACCAGCCTGAAGGGCACGGGCTTGAATGTGATCCTTCGGCCCGACATTCACGCGTACCTCATGTCGTCGGTTTCCGATGTCAAGGACGTCGGTCGTGAGGATGTGCAAGGACGCCCCGCAGAGCACTTCTCGGCATCGTGGTTCGGCGGCTCGCACATCGACTTCTGGGTTGCGGCGAGTGATGCGCCGGTCATGCTGCGCTGGAAAAGAGTCATGAAAATGAACATGGCAGGTCAGCAGCAGGAAATGCAGATGGACAGTCAACTGGTGTGGAGTCCGGAGCCGGAGTCCGCTGACGACCAGTTCACCGTCCACCTGCCGCAGGATGCCATCGAGGTCCACGATCTGCAGGCCTATCTGCTGAACGGCGGGACCGACGCTCTGTTCGGCAAACCCGCTCCCTCCGTGCCGCTGAAACTGGTCGATGGTGCAGAATGGGACCTGTCGAAGCACCGTGACCAGTGCGCGGTCGTATTGTTCTTCTTTGCGACGTGGGCAGTTCCCGGCACGCAGGACATGTCCACAATCAACACCTACATCGACGCTCATTCCGATAAAGGGGTCGTGTTCTACTCCATCAGCGTCGGCGAGGATCGTGACGCCGTGCGTCCAATCCTCGAATCGTTGAAGTACTCGCACCCCGTCGTGCTCGATCCCGAACAAAAGGCCTCGTCGGCATATCGAGTCACAGCCCTGCCGACCACCGTGCTGATCGCCAAAGACGGAACTGTGCAGTCCGCATACACGGGCACTTCACCGGAAGACCTCGCGCGGATCCGGCAGGATATCGAGCGGTTGGTTCAAGGCAAGCAACTGGTTGGTCCAAGTCGCTGAAACGTGCCGGGACACGTGAATAACGTCGGCAAGTTCAGCGAAGTCCGTCGAAGCTATTGGTCACGACGCTGGAAAGGGGGCGGACGGCATGTCGGGCGACTTGTTATATGGGCTGAATCAATGGGTCGTGTTTCTGATTGCCGTGGGCCTGTTCTACCTCAGCGCCGAAGCCGGGTTCCGCTACGGCCGTCGGTTCTCGGCGAAAGCCTGTCCCGGAACGCACGAACATGTAGCAACGATTGAAGCGGCGTTGCTCGGCCTGCTGGCACTGCTCCTGGGGTTTGCGTTCGCGATGGCGATGGCCCGTTACGACGCACGGAAACAGGTGGTCCTGGAAGAAGTCGACGACCTCGAAACGACCTTCCTCCGTGCCCAGCTTCTTCCGGAAAAGCATCGCCTGGAGTGTTCTCGTCTGTTGCGGCAATACGTAGATTCTCGCATTGCGCACTTAAGGGCAGGTGCCAACCGCACGGAAATTGAGAAGGCGTTCAACTGGACAAACGAGTTGCAGATCCAGTTGTGGGCGGAAACAGTCTCACTGACCCGCGAGGACTCCGACGAAGTGAGAACGGGGTACTTCATTGAATCGCTGAATGGCCTGATCGACGATCACACCAAACGAGTCACGGCGATGGAAAACCACGTCCCGGAGGTAATCCTTGTGCTTCTCGTACTCGTGGCAACGATGACGATTGCGGTCACCGGCTACAGTTCCGGGTTGAGGCACACGCGGTTAAGGATCCTGCGGTTCATTCTGGTGCTTCTGATCGCGGCCACTTTGTTGGTCATCGTGGATCTGGACCGACCACGCCGCGGACTGATTAAAGTTAGCGAGAACGGCATGCTGGAGTTGCAGCGGAATTTCGACAGGTTTGCCGAAGCGATCGACCGGCACGCCAAACAGTGAAACTGATGGTCGGCCTGCGGCGCGGCACCGCAATAGCAGCAACCGTCCTGCGACGACCAGCGAGGTAGCTGTCCATTTTCGCACGTATGTGCGGAAATGATCGGAAGTCAACATCGGTCTTCCCTGCGAGGATTCACTATCATCGCGTCACACGGTTCCAATCAACGCGTGTAACGGCCGGCTCTGCATAAGCGAGGACACGTGCGTTGATGCGTGACGAAGGCCGAAGGCCTTCTGTCATCGTAGACTGGGGCGACGCCCCAGGAAAATGAGTCGCGATTGACCGTTTTGGCCGAAGGCCATAGTCAACGAATATCGCGATGCGTGGTTACATTCCCCGCATAACGTTCATCAGCTTCGAACTCGTGCGGCATTCATGCCGAAAAGTGCCTCTAAGGCCCGGTTGTTGATTGTGGCATCGTTCGTCCCCATCGCCGTGAACACCTGCCACAAACATGATGAATATGGCCTTCGGCCAAAACCGTATCGTGGGACTCGATTCCTGGGGCGTTGCCGGCTTGGCCGGCGCTGCCCCAGGCTACGATGAATATGGCCTTCGGCCATAGATCGTATCGTGAAGTTCGATTCGTCGGATATCGCCCGCGACCCCGGCAACGCCGCACGGACAGGACGTAAGTGAACGGAACGCAGTAAGTCGTCAGCCAGATCGGTGGTCGAACGACATTCGGCGGCGGTATGTACGTATCGACATTCGCCCGAAAATGGACACGGACCAAGCGAGTACACAGCCGGAAAGCCTATTCCATCCCGGTAGCCCGCCCAGTTCAAATAATCTCTTGGTCAAACAGTCAAGGAAAAGAAAAAGGCGGGCCCGTCCCACGGGCAGCAGCATCACTCGCATGGTCTGTGCACCTTCGAGATTCGCCGCAACCCATGAGACGAGCCCGCGTCCGCATCAACTCCGAGCACCCACCGTGAAGTCCGGATAGCCCAGGGCTCCCACTTCTGGCATATCCAACCCCTCCCGCTCAACGTCCGCGGAAACTCGAAGCGGAGTAATGAAGTTGCTCAACTTGAACCAAACGTAGGCCGCTACGAATCCGAATACGAGGACCACCCCGGCGTCCAGCAACTGAGCCAGCAGCTGCGACGCGTCTCCATAGAACAAGCCGCGAACGCCGTCCGATCCGAACTGGGATACGAACTGCTCGCGCACAACACCATTCCATCCCGCCCCGTACTTGCCATTGGCAAACAACCCCAGCGAGATGATGCCCCACACGCCGTTCATGCCGTGCACGGAAATGGCCCCCACCGGGTCGTCCACTCCCCTGCGTTCCCAGAAGAAGACGCCCAGAACCACGATCACTCCCGCCAGACCGCCGATCACAACGGCAGCCCAGCTATCGACGAAAGCGCACGGGGCGGTAATGGCGACCAATCCCGCCAGCATGCCGTTGCACAGCATCGTCGGGTCGGGCTTGTTACCCATCGCATTCAGAGCGAGCATCGCGGTCAACGCACCGGCGATTCCCGCCAGCATCGTGTTGACGACAACCGTGCTGATTCGCAGATCCGTACCGGACAGCGTCGAACCCGGATTGAAGCCGAACCAGCCGAAGGCCAGGATGAATGTCCCGATGATTACCATCGGCACGTGGTGCCCCGGAATCGGCACCGACTTGCCATCACGGAACTTACCGATCCGCGGACCAATCACGATGGCGCCGGCCAGGGCAATCGCTCCGCCCATCGCGTGCACAACTCCGGATCCCGCGAAATCCACGGCTCCGTGACCGAGCCCCCAGTTCAAACCGGCCTGAGCCAGCCACCCGCCTCCCCAGACCCAGTTGGCAAACAGACAGTACGGCAGAGCAACCCACAGACCGTAGATGCAGAAGTTCTTCCAACTCCATCGCTCGGCCATGGCCCCCGTGGGAATCGTGGCGGTGGTATCCATGAACACCATCATGAAGAAGAACAGCGTCATCACGCTGACATCATCCATGCCGTTCAGGCAAAAGCCTTTCAAACCGATAAGTCCGTACTTGAACGCACCGGTGGCAGCGCCGTCTGCACCGACTGCCGCCCCGATACCCCAACCGGAGTTGAGGATCGCTGTGCCCGGACCAAGCGAAGAATACCAACCCGGAGCGACGGGACCGTTGAACCAGTTTCCCCACCCGATAGCGAAACCGTATACCCAGAAAGCGATGCAGCCAAGCGGGTAGATCATGAAGTTCATCGCGATCGTGTGGGCCGAATTTTTCGCTCGGCACAACCCGGCCTCAACCATTGCAAAGCCCGCCTGCATGAACATGACCAGGAACCCCGCCAAGAGGGTCCAGACCATATTCACCGAAAACAGGTTGTGTGAGATCCGGTCGTACAGATCTGTCCCGGAGAGTTTTGCCGGGTCATCTCCCTTGCCGTCTCCCGCAGGTGTGGCCCAAACGCCGGCGGCTGCCCCTGTGGGATCCGCTTTCGTCTTCGACGCATCCTGGTTGAAGTAACCGGGCAGCGAGGCAGCAGAAGCGGCAGGCTGCGCGTCCGTCGCCTCCTCAGCGACGGCGAGTCCGACACCGTCGAACGTCAGTGCCAAGAATCCCAGACATAGAACAAGCGGCAAGCCGCGGATTTCAGTTACTCGCATTGATCAGGAACCTCGTTTTCCAATGCAGTGCTGGAATATCTCCAAGTCTCGTGAAGAAGTGCATGACAGCAGGAGTCGATCAAATCGCTTCCGCACCATTTTCCCCGGTCCGTATGCGGACGACGTCGGTCAGGGCCGAGATGAATATCTTTCCGTCGCCCACCTTGCCGGTCTGCGCGGTTCGCACGATCTCCTCGACCACTTTCGTAACGTCCGAGTCGGTGACCACCACCTCGATCTTGATCTTGGGTACGAAGTCAACCGTGTACTCGGCGCCCCGATATGTTTCCGTGTGCCCTTTCTGGCGTCCGAACCCCCGCACTTCACTGACGGTCATTCCATTGACGCCGAGCTTTGTTAGAGCGTCTTTCACAATGTGAAGCTGGAAGGCTCGGATAATCGCTTCGATCTTCTTCATAGGCAGACTCCGCATCCCCACCCGGGAGTTTCTTGGGCTCGATGACCGCTTTGCCGGTGTGAGCCTCGTGTTAATGGACCAAGAGCATCAACTGCTCTGCATGATGGCTACCGACGGGTCCTTCGGTACCGCGACCTTCGCGGCAATGCTCGCGCGATGGTCATTCGAATCCGTCGCTGGGCATGCAATTCAAACGACGTGCCAAAGATGTGCGTTGAGAAGAAATCGACGCGACGAACGGCCTTCGAAACCGCTCCGGGCATGCCTTATATGCATGTACGAAAACGCTTTTCATTCAATGTGTTTGTCACGAAATCACGCACTCGGGGACATTCACATTTTGCGGATGCGGCGATTGTGAGCACGACTCGGCTCATAAACACGGCACGGAACGCAACGTCATTCAGCACGGCCGGACCGCATTCGGGGTCCCCGGGGCACAGCGAGGCTCCAGGCGACAAGGAGGAACCGCAAACACCCATCGCGGGAAATGCGGTCTTGAACAGACCGGTGTGGTGGCAAATCAGCTCTGCTACCGTAACGAACCCGTTCTTGTCGGCATCCAATCGGTCAAACAGCGCGGCGGGGGGCGTCGCGGCCGAGTTTGCCATCACCGCGTTAACCGCTGGCTCGCAATCGGGGGTAGCGATCAGGCCGAACAGTTGCGTTTCGGGCGAGAACGCGGGGGACTTGCCTCCGTGTCGCCTTTCGGTTGAGGTTCATCAATGTGATCACTTGCGAAACCCCTTCTCGGTGCCGGGGCGTTCGATCGCTGCTTCGTCGATGGTGCCTTTCTTCCACTCGCGGGCCGTCTTCACGTCGGCGGCGACGTTGTCGGACTGTTTGGGAATGTCGACGACGCCAGTGCGATTGAAAAGCACTGGATGGACGTACTGCTTGGTGTAGGCCGTGGCGTAATTCTTCCAATGGTCGTGTGCGGCTTCGAGGTGTTGCACGGCGGACGCCTTTTGCTTCTCGTCGCCGGTCGTGTCGAAGAGGGCCAAGTCGCAGGCCCCGCGAATTTTGGCGGCATAATAGAGGCCGAGGTGGGCCATCGACTCGATGTCGCCGAGCGTGGCCTCATATTCCTGGGTGTCGGCGGTCAGTGCGACGTTCGATCGGTGCAACTCCGGCAGGGCCTTTAACGCCCGTGAGGAGTTCCTGTCCAAACTGTCGGCGATTTCCAACGGACTGACGCCCTCCAACCTCTTTCCGGAGCGAATCGCCGTCCGCCACTCGATGATGTTGTTCACGCCAGCGCCGGGCATCGTCCCGCCTTCGATAAAGTCGCGGACGGTGTAAAAGCCCGTCTTTCGTCGGCATGCCTCGGGAAACCATTTAATGTCGATGTCGCCCCAGAAGAACCGCGTGATGTACGGAAACGTCTTTGATGAATCGGTCCATGCTGTCATCAGTTTCGCTGCGTCCGCACCAATGAACCTCGCGGCGACGAGTTTTTCAAAGGTGCCCGCCGGCAGTTCAGGGTCGTAGGCCAACCGTCCCCACAGTGCGAATGACAGCCACTGCTTCTGCATCACCGTCTGTCGCTTCGCCCCGGCCTCCTTGGTAAGGAAGTCGCGGCCCCAGGTGTAACCGTCTGGCCCCATGTAGAAGCCCGCAATTTTGTCCGAACTGGGAATGCCCTTGATGTAGGCTCGGGCGTACTCGACGTCGGCCCAGCGGAAGCTGTAGATGTCGTCGTTTCGCACGGTGAGCCAGGTCCGCACCTTCGGGCAGAGCAGCGGTAGAAGCGGATCGATCGTGACCGGCTTGGGGATCGAATACATGTGCGCGACGGAATATTTGAAGCTGAGATCAAGCGTGCAAGGCAGCTGCGCGAACTCTTTCTGAATCTCGTTCAACCCCGTCATGTGGAAGCGGTGGATGAGGCGGAACGGCCGTTGCGGCGTGTCCTTAAGCCCGTCACGGATCCCCTCCCCATAGGTCTTCCAGAGCCATTGCTCTTTCGTCATGTCCTTGAAATCTTGAGGCTTCATATCCTCGCCGGCGGTGATGCCGAAGCCTGCCAACAGCGGATACGTCTTGATCGTCTCGCGCACGGCGGCGCGGAAGTACTCGATCGTCCGCGGAGCAGTCTTTTTGCCGGTGACGTCGTCCTTCCCCTCGACGCCAAACAGGAACGTGTTCCAAGTGAACCAGTACACATCAATGCCGCGGTCCTTCGCCAGTTGCATGACCTTCCGCCAGAACGTGATCTTGTCGTCGATGGAGATTTGTTTCACCACCTCGTAGTTGGCCAACATCTGAGGCTGGACAAAGTCCTCACCGCTGTGGCTGAAGTTGGCATCCAGTTTCTCCTTGGTCCGCCAGACATCGTTCAGTGCGACGTTTGGAAACTCCGGCACCTTGACAATGCTGGGGAAAGGGTTGAGCGACCAGAGCGAGATCACGTTGTAGCGGTGCCGGGCCATGTCATCGAACATCTCCTGCCAGAAGTCGAGGCTCCACACCTCAGGAATATTTGCTTGGGCCGCGTCGGCGGGGTCCGAGTAGCTGGGCGTGCGCAGATCGAGCGGGATGTTGAACTTGATACCGCGCTGCTGGATATGGGGTTTGTGGTCGGAGTCCTTCAGTTGATCCAATTGTCCTGTGCGAATAGCCTCGGCGATGTCCAGGCCGCCGTACATCGCCCCAACTTCAGTTCCGCCAGTGACCGTGATCGTACGGACTCCATCCGCGTAGCCCACACGGATGGTGTATTGCTGCTCGACACCGGTTCCGTCTTCTTGCACGAGCAGCAAGACTCTGGTTTGGCATTCGTCTGTCTGAAGAGCTTTCGCGCGCAGTTGTGCTTCACGGCGAATTTCCTCCGCAGCGAACTTGCCGGGTTCGCCTGTCGGGGCCAAGTTGTCCACCTCGATTTCGCCGGCCCGGGCTTGAATGGCGAGGATTGCGCATGTGAAGATCAACGAATGGAGCCGAACGATTGATTTCATCTTTCTACCCGAACATGAGTGACATCATCCTGGGGCAAGTAACCCAGAATAAGTCGTGCTGTGCTGATATCCCATAGCATGCCTGTATTCGCCGACATGCGGTTGACCACCTGAAACGGTGCGGGCAACGGGGCTGATAGACAACAATCCATCAATTGGAGGAAGTCTCGATCCTTTGCGGACGGTATCCAGGCGATGGACACCCCGTCGAGATCGCGGTGTCGCCTTGAAGCGGAAACCAGCTTCGGTCATGTCGCCCGTGGTCCGGACCTGGAGGTTCGCGCTACCGTCGGCGGCGCGGGTGAGTTTCATCGCTCGGCCCTTTTCGCCGCGTTTCACGTCGATCGGGCGTGGGGGAGCGCGTCGCCCCAGCCGACAATCACTTGCCTTTTTTCAGTCGCTCCTTCCACCGCTCCATCTCCTTGGTGATCAGTTCGGCGGGCTGGTCGGTCACGAAGTCGTAGGCCACTTTGTTCTTGGCGGCCATTTCACGGAAGGTCGGATAGTTGATGCCATCCTGCGAACCGGGGAAGATCGCCTTACCGGTTTGCAGGTCGTAGAACCGCGCCCAGTAGAGTTCCTGGGAAGCGGGATCTTCCACAAAATCTGTCTTGCCCTCTGCATTCTTCGTCTTGCGCAGGCCGGTCAGTTTGTGGCTGCCAAACCAGGCGACGGCGGTTTCGATCATGGCCTTGGTGGTGTCGGTGATCGGAGCCCTGCGCATGAGGAACTTCACGACCGCGGCTGATTCTCCACCGCTCAGTGACGGCGGCTCCATGGCGCGGGCTTTCACGGGCTCGAGCGTGAGCGGATGATGCTGCGCACACCACACGGTCGGGACGCCGTCGATATTCACCTGCATCTTCACTAGACACTCGATGCCTCTCTCAAAGGCAGCCTTCGCACGCTCGCACAGTGAATCATCGGCGAAAGCAAACGGTTCCCGCTTCTCTGCCACGGCGAGGAGCACCCCCAAAATATGCACCATGGCATCGTCATTGAGCGTGATGCCCTCGTGATAGCCGGACTCCAGCGGGTAGTTCTGCGGCCAGCCGCCGTTGGGATACTGGGCCTCGAAAACATACTCCAGCCCGCGCAGCGCCGCCGTTTTGGCGTCGTCGCGTTTGGTGGCGCTGTGGACGCCGGCCAGCAGCTTGATTTGCTCAGTGGTAGTGCGGTTGTCGAAAGTGCCGCAATAGTGCCACAGGTCGCCTTTCTGCGAAGACCAGTGCGTTCCGGGTTGGCGCGGCCCGGCCTTGTAATCCACGGCCTTGGACCAGCCGCCCGCCGGGGTCTGGTAGCTGACGATCGCCTCTGCCAGCTTCCGCGCCTCATCACTGGCAAACCATGCCTCGGGAGTGTCACTATCCAGCTTTAGTCCGGCTCGATTACCTGGAGCCAGAGCGGGCTTCGCCCGTGCCAGCATGCGGCACTCCGCCGCCATCATATCAAACTGCTCAGCGGCCCTGACCTGCGATTTCTCGATATACGCACTCCATGCCTTTCGCTCCGGTTCAGACAGCGCGGCGATGCGCTCCGACGTGAGTAGCTTGAACTCGTCTTTGTCAGGACAGGTCTTCTGCCGTGCGGTTTCCTGCTCGCCTTTCAAAGCCCGCACCTGAAGCGCCGACCAGCGCGAACTCCACAACGGAATCGCGATGCTGAAAGCGGTCGGCTGCGAGGCGGACAAGCTAACCGGCAACCACACCGAATCATCACCGATCGCCCCACTTTCAGCGACGCGATACTCCACCGCCGTGGTGCCTTCAGGTGCCGTGCCCTTAAGATGCAGGTTGAGGAAGTCCGTACTGATTTCCAGCTTGATCGCGGACTTTGGCGCGCCGGGCTCGTTTTGCGACCATGCAGGCGATAATGATAGCGAAATGGTGGAGAGAAAGAGGACGGTGATGAATGTGAGGGTGGGTTTCATGGTTCTTCTCTTCTACGTTGGCCACTCTTTCATTATCGCATCAATCTCATTCATCGCGAATCGCAGGCTGATGATGGAGGTGCCGATGTCTTGCTGGCGATAGATCGCATACGTCGTGGCGACGAGGGTGCCGTCGGGGAGTTGGTGCAGGACGGCGTCGCCGAGGCGAGGCAGCAGGCGCTTATTGGCCGATATCGAGGCCGGCAAGATCGACTGCGTCGCGGTGTGAAAAGTCGATCGACTCAGCCGCAGTCTGCTCGACTTCGCCCGGATGGCCGAACCGTACGCAACAAGCATGGCGCGTTGCTGCGTGGCATCTTGCGTTGCGGTCCGTGCGGTTGCGCGATGTCCCACACCTATACCGTCAAGGGGAATTGCCGCTATCGCTGCTGCGTCTGTGGAACAGCGCAGCAGCGCGGCTGGTCCGAGTGTCCCGCGCCATCGGTTCCCGCCGGCGAAATCGAGCGGTTCGTCGTCGAGCAAATCAAATGCATCGGGCGCGATCCCGCCGTCGTCGCGGAAACGGTACGGCAGGTCCGCGGACAGACGGAGGCGTCCATTCAACACTACCGTCGTCGCAACCTCTTTCGTGCACGGCGGATAACTCGCGACCTTCGCGAAGCGTGTTCTGCGGGGTGAGAGTTAACTTCGGTGTCACTCTGATTCCACTGAACAAAACGAGTACGCCCAGTAGGACTCGAACCTACGACCTACGGATTAGAAATCCGTTGCTCTATCCAACTGAGCTATGGGCGCAACTTGTTTTATGTCAGGTTGTTATGCCGTATTTTCGCGGGTCGATATTTTCGTTGACAACCACTTAACAACCAGTTTACAATAAAGGGCAACGTATTAGTTGGTGTCCGCCGGATTGCACCCAGCGGACACCGACGCCACCTACAACTCATGAAAGCGAGGTGACGCAATGCCCAAGTCTACCACACCAAAACGCAACGGCCAGACCAAGCCCCCGAAGCCGAGACCAGACTTCCCGCTTGTCGCCCACTCGAACGGGAAGTGGTGCAAGAAGATCAACCGCAAGACTCACTATTTCGGCACGTGGTCCGATCCCCAGGGGGCGCTGGAGGAGTACGAGTCGTTCTGCGAATCCGGACGAGCGCCGAGCAACCCCAGGATCGTGAAGGCGCTGCATGAACTCGTCAACACGTTCCTTGCGTCGAAACGGAACGAGGCAAATACAGGGTTCCGATCGGAACGCACGTTCGTCGAGTACAACAGCGTGTGCGGAATGATCATCAAACACTTCGGTCGGGATTGTCTGATAGCCGAGATCCACCCGCTAGAGTTCGAGAAACTCTACTTCAAGTGGGCAGAAAAGTACGCGCTGGCAACCCTCGGCAAAATGGTGGTGATGACACGCACCGTCTTCAAGTACGGGTGGGACAACGGTCTGTTGGTAACGCCGGTCAAGTTCGGAACGGTGTTCCGTGTCCCGTCGCAGGATGAACTCGACAAAGTACGCGCCGAGAAGAAACGGAAGCACGGCAAGAAGAAGTTCGAGGCCGACCAGATACGGCGCATGCTCGACGCGGCTGGAACGCAACTGAAGGCAATGCTCTTGCTCTCGATTAATGGCGGACTCGGCAACACGGACGTTGCTTCCCTGCCGATACAGTCGCTGGATCTGGATGGCGGATGGCTGGACTTCGCGCGGGTGAAGACTGGCGTTGAGCGTCGCATACCGCTGTGGCCGGAAACGATCGCGGCGTTGAAAGAGGCGATCGCGACACGGCGGAAACCTGTCTCCGAAGATGACGCCGACCTAGTCTTTCTGACCCGATTCGGTTTGAAGTGGGTGCGGTATTCGTACTCAGATGTCCTCCGGCACGGCAAGACAAAGGTTCACGCACACCAAGATGATGCGGTGGCGAAAGAGACTGCGAAGCTACTGAAGACGCTCGGACTGAAACGGCATGGGATCGGGTTCTACACGATGCGGCATACTTTTGCGACCGTCGGCGGCGAATCCAAGGATCAGATTTCCGTCAACTTCCTCATGGGCCACAAGGATCGGTCGATGGCCAAGAGGTATCGTCAGGAAATCTCCGACGACCGTCTCCGCGCCGTGGTCGATCATGTGCATCGGTGGCTCTTTCCGCCTGCTGCGACCACACCAGCCGAATAGCATCGCGTCGCACTCCCGACTCACCAGCACCAGACCGGCCGAGAGGCCGGTTTTTTCGTGCGCGCTTTCGTCATTTTTCCGCACCCCCCTGAAAGCGTGATACACGACGCTCCGTTGGTCGATTCGCGCAAGATCATCCGTGGCAATACGTTGCGGTTGAATATTTTTCTTTTGTTCGATGGCTTGAAATTCCGCCACAACTTGATCTCGAATCGGGGGAGTAACTGAACGGATGCACATCAACCGGGGTAGAAGGAGAACCAGAAGTGACTGTGAGTGCCAAGACCTTAACCGAAAGCATCAGCAATTACGTCACGGCCTGCCAGATCGCGGTGATTAGCCAGCAGCCGCCGCATCGAGCCCGGAGACTAGCCCGCGAACTGGGGTTGGCCTACGTCGAGGTGTTCGGCAGAAAGCTGTATGACCGCCGCCTGCTGCCGCTAATTGCGGCTGAGATCCGACGCCGCGACTGGGACAAGCCCGGTGTGCGTCGCGGACGCAAATCACTTGCGTGGCATGCCTCAAAGCAAGCGGAGGCCAACGCGTGAAGGTGATGAAATTCCAGACGCCGCCAGAGGTGGCTCAGGACTTGAGAATCAAGCCCGGCAAAGTGATCGGCTGGATAGTCAGCGGAAAACTCCGGGCCTTCAACGTCGGAGACAAGACCCGCACGCGATGGAGAATCGCACCGGAGGATCTAGCCGAGTTCCTCGCCAGCCGCGCGGCGAAACCGCCGACACCAAAGCCGCAGCGGGCAGCACGGCGGCAGAAAACGAGCGTTGTCGAATACTACTGAGCAAGGAGGCACGATCTTGGACGCCATCCACGAAGGATTCATCGGCTTCACGGGAATCCCCGAGTCGGTGATCGAGAGCGGCAGCTATTCGCTCGCCCACGGCATTGCACCAGGGATACTCTCCATCACCACCGTGCCCTACGCTGGCCCGTTCCCTTTGTACGGCAACGGCTACCTGCAGTGGGACGGTCGGGTCGTGCAGATCCGAGATTGTAAGGTGGACTCGTGTGAACCGCAGATCGGCGGCGATGGACGGATGATGTACTCGTTCCGCATTCTCGACCGCAGGTGGAAATGGAAGTTCGGCTATGTCGAGGGCCATTACAACCTGCGCGAGAGCGACTACATCGTGCGGCCGATCCGCATCAAGACTCCCCAGCAGATGGCGGTGTTGTGTCTTCGCGCGATGGGCGAAAAACGCTGGGATATACGGCAACTGCCAAATAACGAATACCCGGAAACTCACTGGGAGCTTGGAAACCCCGCCGAGATGCTGGCCCAGCTTGTCGAGTCGCTTGGATGCCGCGTTGTGTACAACCCATTCACGGACATGGTGACTATCTGTCGTGTCGGCGAGGGGCAGCGGATACCCAGCACGTCCGAGGTGACGCAGGAATCGCTGACGATCGACCCGCCTGAGTTGCCCGAGTCGTTCACATTTCTCGCTGGCAAAACACTTGAGGAACTGGAGGTGCTGCTGGAGCCGGTGGGCGAGGAGGAGGATGGCCGCGTGCTGCCCATCGACAAGCTGTCCTACCGCCCGGCAGCGGGCTGGGGCAACTGCGATCCGGCCAGCTTCACGGCAGTGGCTCCGCGATACCGAGAGCGAGCCCGGCGCTGCATCTGGCGCATGTGGCGACCCAAGCTGCCGTTTCACGTGCTCGGCCAGCAGATCACTGAGATAGAGCAGATTCTGCCCCTTGAGGATAAACGCATAGAAAAGGTCGCGGTTGAGATCGTCGAAGGAAAAATGATCGCCAAAGCCGCCCAGGAGCGAGGCGAGGCCCTGCTGTTCGGTGAGTTCTGGGATGGGGCTGAGTCGATTTCGGCAGCGGATCGGGAAAAGACAATCTGGACCTCGCGCGGCCCCAAGCTGCTCTACGACCGTGGGTTCTCCATTGATACCGATCGTGGAATCATTACGACCGGCGAGTATCTCACGCAACTGGTCGGTCCAAACGGACAGCCGATTAGCGGTCCAGTCGACCCAAGGCAGGTCTCCATCGGCCCGGCCAAATTGTGGCTCCGGACTGCATTCGGCGTGCGCGACAAGGACACCGGAGCCTGGCAGCGCTGGAGCTATCGGTATGGACCAAAGGGCAAGAAACGGGATACCACGACGTGCCCCGTGCATCGGGACGATGTGTTTCTCTCGATTTTCTGGCGATACGCCGGCAATCGCCAGCCCACTAAGGTGGACAACAAAAAAGAGATCGAGGCTGCAGCCAAGTTCTACTTAGCCCAGGAACTCCGCAACTTCC
>CAIPEB010000657.1 GCA_903863885.1 uncultured Planctomycetaceae bacterium
CCGCCCGCGTGCGGGAGGGTTGGCCGCGCGGCGGTCGGGGGGGGCTTCCGAACCAGTCGTGAATTCCACGACTAGCGGCGCGGTAGCCCTCTCCGGGCCGTCGGCCCGACTCTCCCAGAGGGGAGAGTGAAGCATGAATCACGACGGTGCAACTACTTCTAAACCGCACGACCTCCAAGAGGAGAGTGAACCTAAAACATCTTCTCAGATCTGTTCGGTCGCCCGGCGGTTCGTTGGCTGCTCGGCAGGTTGCGCCATTTCACGCGAGTCCCATTCCGTGATAACCTGAGATCACGGCCGATCGGTAATTCAATTGACAGCCTCGAACCGGCACGACTTTTTCAAATGCAAATGCTGTTTGGTCTCGAAATCCTGGTGATGGTCGTGATGATCCTCGTCAACAGCGTCTTCGCTGCCTACGAGATCGCGCTGGCTTCCATCACGAAATCCCGCCTGCAGATGCTGCTGCGCGACCGGCGTGCCGGTTCCCGTTCCGCCGCGTATATGAAGGAAAACATGGAGCGAAGCCTGGCCGTGGTGCAGTTGGGCATCACGCTTGTCGGGGCAATTGCCGCGGCGACGGGCGGCGCGGGAGCCGAGGAGCAGATCGCTCCGGCTCTGCAGTATCGGTTCTCGCTCGCGCCGCAGTTGGCTGAGGTCGCGGCCATCGCGTTCGTGGTTCTGCCGCTGACCATGGTGACGATCATCGTCGGCGAGTTGATTCCCAAGGTCTTTGCGTTGCGGAACAAGGAGTGGGTCTGCCTCCGGCTTTCGCCGATGATGAGCTGGTTCTCGTTCGCCGTCTGGCCGGTCGTCTGGCTGCTGGAGACGTCGGTCATGACGATGTTGAGCATCGGCGAGCGGTTCTGGCAGAAGCGGATCGACCAGAACATCAAAACCGAGTCGGCCGAATTGCAGGAGCTTCGGGCCAGCGTCGCGCTTGCCCGCACCTCGCGGCTGATCGGCGCGCACGAGGAGCGGATCATCCTCGGCGCCGCGGCCCTCTCGCAGCGGCCGGTCTCCGAAGTCATGCTGCCTGCCGCCTACATCAGCATGCTCGACATCAACGCATCCATGGCCGAGTCGCTCATCGCCGCTCACCTGGACATGCACACGCGGTTTCCGGTCACGGAGCAGGCCGGTGACCCGCAGGCCATCGTGGGCTACGTGAACTTCAAGGACATCGTCGCCCAGCTCAAGCTGGCGCCGCACCAGCCCTCGCTGCGGGTGATCGTGCGCAACATGCCGAGCCTGCAGGAAAACCAGCCCGTGGCCACTTGCCTCGAGCAGCTGATCCGACTTCACACGCACATTGCCCTGGTGCGGGATACCGACGGAAAAGTCACCGGTCTGGTGACGCTCGAGGACATGATCGAAGAGCTGGTGGGCGAGATCGAGGACGAGTTCGACCGGTTGCCGGCGCACGCGGTATCGACCGGCGGCGGCTGGGTTGCCGGCGGCGGCATCACGCTCGAGCAGCTTCGCAAGGTGACCGGACTGGAATTGGGCAGCGACGCGGCCGAATCCGCCGCGCGGACCTTGAGCGATTGGGTGCTGGGTCACCTGCAGCAGCCGGCCCGCGGCGGCGAAATCCTCGAGCGGCCCCGTGTCCGCGTCGTGGTCCGCAAGGTCCGGCGGCAGAAAGTCCTCGAGGCACAGCTCGAGACTCGCGGACCATCAATCGCCCCCGCACCGTCTCCCGACGCGCCGGGAGACGCGGGGTAGGCGAGAGCCAGGAAACACCTGCGAGTCGGCTCGGGCTTTTGATACCGTGTGCCGCCCCATCGCCCTTCGGCGTGACCTATCGTGCAACAAGTGCGTCGCAATGCCGCGCGGGATTTTCGAGAAAACGCAGGAAAGTGAAGCCGTCCGTCGGCTGCTGTCCATTGCACGCCGGTGCGGCCCAGCCTCGCAGGACGTCGCGACACTGCGACATCGTCGCGTGGCGACTTGCCGGATCTTCCGACGAAGGAATTCTTGCCGGATTTGCACGCCTCTCCAGAACGCAACGAAAAGCTACTCTTTGCGCTTTTCGATGACGGGCGTGGAGGGTGGCGAGGCTGTCACCGGACCTCCGTTTCCAGTCGTCAAATAAACCGACGTCCCCGCGTAGGCGAAGTTGCCCGCACGCGGAAACTGATCGACGACTCGTGCCGAATCGCCGCTTTCAGTCGCATTCATGGCAATGAAGCCGGCCTGTTTCAAGACGGACAGAGCTTCCTGAATCGGCTTGCCTCGCACGTCGGGAACTTCGGTCGGAGTCTGTGTCGGTTGAGCCGCTTCGAACATCCAGGCCGCAACGGTGGTCCCTTCCGATACCTTTGTGCCCGGTTGCGGCGACTGGAGGTAGATCACGTCGCGCTTGATGTCTTGCCGCCAATTCTTCGGCGACAGGTAAAACACGCCGACCTGCAACTTCAAGTCACGCAGCTGCACAATCTGCTTGGCGATGGCGACACGCTCTCCGGTCAGTTTCGGAACCTCCGAGTCCCGAGGCGCGGTCAGCAGAAAACAGACCAACACCAGTTCCACGGCGCACATGCGGATGTTCCTTATACGGACTGGCTCTCCAGTCGATGATGAAATCACGGATGTGGCGTCAGCGTGCTTCTGCGTCGCTGACGAAAATACGGACCTGGCTTCCCGCTTCGACGGACGCTCCGGAACGCGGGTTTTGTGAGCCCACCCTGGGTTCGGAATACCTCCGTCCAGCGATGCCTTCCGCAAGCGTTTTGGCAATCAAGAACGCGGACCAAGCATCCTTATTGTATGCTTGGCCTTGATACATGATGATCGGCGTGAGTTCAGCACTTTGAATCCGAGCAGCTGCCGAAGTACTTGGTTCATTGAGTACATTCGGGACGGTGCGCACGGCCAGTTCCATGCGGACCGCGTTCAATCGCACCAGGTCCACATCGCTGCGGCGGTAAATTCCGGATCGAGGCGATTGGGATTCCACCACCATATTTCCGACGAGCGCGCGATTGGTTGTCTCGCGACTTCCCCGCACGGTGATGCTGCCTCGCAGGCCGGCGGACTGCAGCATTTCGTCGGCCCGTTGTGTCGTGACATCACTGAAGTTGGGCACTCGGACTCCCGGAACCAGCGTGACTTCGGTCCGTGGCGGTACCCGGCGGTTGCCTTGCGGCGATTGCGAGTGGACCACGTCGGATCGCCCCAATGCGCCGTCGACACGAACGGATAATCCGCCAGGCAACGCAGCGATTGCGTCTCGCGACTCCAGCAGATTGTCGCCGACGTAGTCCGGCAGCTTTACGCGCACATCCAGCTTGACGGTACTGCCCCGCTCGTATTCAGTACCGCCCTCCGGATCCTGCACGGTGATTACGTCGGTGGGCAAACACGTGCCGACCATTTCGACGAGATATTTCTCCTCGTCGCGCAGCAGGGTGGACGCCTCCGAGACCTTCATGCCGCGCACGTCGGGCAGCACGGACACGATCGGCCCGAGTCGCACCGTCTCGCCATGACGGACGTACGTCTTGGGCGCCGGCGACTGGCCTCGCACCGTATCCTTGTCAATTGCCCGGGCGCTGGCGTTTTCCGGCTGCAAATCCAGTTCCTGCAGTTTTTCACGCGCATTGGCAAGCGACAGATTTCGGACGTCGGGCACGGCAACATGCACGGTGAGCTTGACCTGCTCTCCTCGCGCCACCAGGGCACCGGCTGGAGGCGACTGCTCGACGACTTTGTCGGTGGAGAATGACTTGGTGGTCGCGTGCCATCCCAGGCCGCGATCCTTCAGTTCCGTTTCGGCCTCGCTCAGCAGCAGGTCAATCACCGCGGGCGTCTGCACGGCCAACGTCAGCTTCACCGCCTGGCCCGCTGCCGCGAAACTGCCGGCTGCGGGCTGCTGCTCAATGATGATGTCCGACGGCCCTGACTCCCCAACCGGCCGGGGTTCCAACTTCGTCGTGCGCAGCAATTGCTCCGCATCGGCCAGCGAGAACTTGGTAACATCGGGGACTCGCCGCGAAGTGTTGAGCGTAATACTGGAGCCGACGGCGACCCAGGTTTCCTGTTCGGGGTCGGATGCGTCGATACGATCCGACTCGAACAGGTCAAGGAGGTTTGCAATCTTCAGTCCCAAATCCTCCAGCTTCGGTTTCGATGTCTTTACGATCTGCTCTATCAGTTCGGGAATGCACACCTGATCCGGGGCGTCTCCCGCAGTGACCGTCGCATCTGCGGCGGAAATCGAGGCCAGCGGATCAACTTTGGGCGGAACGGTGGGAGGAGCCGAAGACGCGGGCCCGACGGATGGGGGCTGTGACAGGCCGGGAATGACAATCGGCGGCAGACCCTGCTGAAGCCAGTCGGTCGAGTGCGGTTTGTTGGAGAGGATCGCAATGGTATTGCCCAGCGAGTCCTTGGCGATCATCACATTGGCGGCCGGATTGAACAGGCCCTGCTGCTGCAGCCATCCCAGGAAGAAAATCACCACATCGTCGGCCGCGACGCCGTTGAGGTTTTGATCGAGCGAAACGCTGCCGCCCGCCGGCGGGTGTGCGGCTTGCCACGCATTCAGAGCGTCGAGCGACTGGGATGGCGTCAGCGTGATTTGCAGGCGTTGGGCGACAATTTCCAGAATGCTCCCGACGGCACTCGCCACTTTCGCCGGATCGTTTTGATGCAGGTTCTGATCCTGCGTCTGGATCGCTTGAGTTATCGCCTGGCCAATCGCTCCTGGCAAATTGCCTGGATCGGGTTGTTTGAGAATCGCATCGATTACGACTTTCAAGATTCCGATCAGCACGGCGGCGGCGTGGTCCACTTGCGGATCCAGTAGCACGCCCGGATCGTCATCGATGCTGATCACACCGCCGCCCGGATTTCCCGCATCCGGATTAGTGATGCCCGTATTCGGCACGTCACCCACCAGCGGCGGATCGTCAAGCGGGGGTGTCGGATCGTTGGTGTTCGGTGAAATCAAGCCATCGTCGCCGCTGATCAGTCCCGTTTGGCTCACGTCGATAAACTGAAGTTCATCGCCCGTGTTGATCAGTGGGCTGTTTTCCGCGGGAGACGTCACGGGACCTTGTTCGGGCGGATTTCCGGCGGTGTTCCCGGTGTTTGGGGCATCAACCGTGGAGGTGACGAGCCCGCCTCCGGTAACGAATTCCAGCGGTGATGAAGTCATTTGGTTTGCAGCGGCTTCGTCGCCGACCTCGAGAACCAGCGCCTCGCCGAGCAGCGCCGACGAACCCGCGACAAGCCCCTGTCGAAGAACGATGGTCTCCGGAGGCAGTTCGTCGCCCGCTGGCGATCCGTCGGTTGCCTTCACCAGCAGCGGCACCAGGCCCGAATCGCTTGCGGCGCTGCGTGCCGCTTCGACCTTCATCAATTCGACGGCCGGAACGGATACGACGCTGTCGACCGGCCGGGGCTTGGCGGCCGAGACGACCTGGACCTCGCCATTGACGGAATCGCCGCGACGGCGGACCTTCACGCTCTGCGCCAGAGATCCATCCGGATTGCGGATTGTAAGGAGGTGCACGATCTCCTGGGTCTTGCCATCGGCCCGCGGCAGGCCGAGACTCAGGACCGCGCCCGAGCCTTCGCCCGCAGCGACTTTCAGAACTCGCGGCACGGTCGGTTTCCCGTCGTACTGAGCCAGATACTCGATATCGCCCGCGGAGGGAATCGGGCAGGCGTGCTCGACGACAAAACCCGGCAGCAGTCCTTCCACTCCAAGTGTCAACACCACTCCCTCGGCTGGATCTTCCGAGCGAGCCAACCCGACTTGGGTTGACAACTCCAGCTTGGGCAGATCGATCCGGTGATACCGTTTCTGACCGTCGAGGGTTTCCACCAGCCAGAGGCTGCGCGTGCCCGCACGCAGCGCATGATGGACCGACGTAGAGGGAAGCCGGATTTCAATTCCGGCCTCCGCGCGGTCGATGCTCGCCGCGGGAATGCCGATCGGCCCGCCATTGGGTGCCAGCTCGACCTGGGAATTGTCGGCAAGCGGCGGGTTGGCAAAAAGCACGGCGGTCCCGTCAATCCAGTCGGCGACCAGTTTCGACGTGGAAATACTGTGCGGCATGTGCTGATCGAGCGATGGTCCGACGAAACGCTGCGGCAATTTTTCGATATCGCTTTCGGCGACCCAGCCGCGCCAGGGATTGGCGCCCACGCGCTCAAACTCGATACGCACCTTGCCCGCGTTCGCCCCTGTGATCTGGTGCACTTCGCCCTGGCGAACCGTCCGCAGCACGGTTTCGTCGTCCTTTACCTCCGCCTTCGCGGCTGTCACACGAAGCCAACCGGGCGTCGTGTCCACAACGGCCGAATCGCCGGAAGTGCCGCCGATCAGACGGACGTCGCTTTCCGGCACGTATCCGCGCATCACCTGCCCGCCGATGCGAATCTGAATCTGGTAGTTGCTGCCGTCGACCTTGTAGATCTTGTACCGCGAACCCTTCGTCACGTAGCCGAGTATGCGGTTGCCGCTCGTCACGTTGACGCGCGGCTTGATGATTTCGAGTTCAGTCGGGTCCTCGGCGAAGGCCTGGACGCCGGACAGCAACGAACAAGCAACGACCAGAGCGAGGCACCCGATCTTCGCGAGCGATACGGGATTGGCAGGTTTCATCTTCAAACTCGCTTGCATGCAGTTGTTTGTCGTTCCGTCACACGACTGGTGGAACGATTGGACGAAAGCCGCTGCGGCACTATTCCGCGTCGGCCTCCGCGGAATCCACCATCTTCGCATCGCGCAGGTTGAGCCAGACGTGACGAGGAGTCCCTTCGACGTTGACCTCGATTCGCGCCTGGCCGTCCTTCTTCTCGAGCACTTGATAGGTTTTGTTTCGATCCACGTGCCCGATGACCGTCGAACCGACCTTCACGGCGGCCCTGGCTGCGGTAATGCGCAGGGTCTGTCGCACAGCGACCGGCGCCGCGGGGGCGGGCGGAGGGCCCATTTCCGCGTTGCGACGAGAGACCCAACCGGTGTACTCGCGCCCTCGCACCGTGACCGCGATCTTGATGTCTTCGTCGTCGGAATCCACCACGCGGTACTGCTCGCCCCGATTGACGTAGGCCAGCGTGCGGCCGTTAGCGCTGACGGGCACGCGAGCACCGGTGATCCGAGCGTCACCGGCTTTCCCGGCGGCTCCCGTTTCAAACGTGTACAGATACGAACCGATCTTGTCGGCCTTGTACGCGCGAACCCCTTCCTTCTCGTCGACCAGCAAGAGCGGCTCACGCTCGTGCTTCGTGTATCTGCGGTGCCTGCCATCCGCGGCGAAGAGCACCTGCGACGCGCGAATCTGCGTGCCGTCAGGTCCCCTGGGACGAAGTGACTGCTCGGGCGCAATGGTCACGTCCGCTGCCTGCCAGGCGATCGCCCCGGCACTGTTGGTCCGGTAACGCAGGTGCACAGTGAGTTGCTCCGAAGTCGCATTCTTCAATTCGAGCGTCCGCTCCGTGAAGACTCGCGGTCCCGGCTTGGGCTTGATCGAGTAGACATACGTTTCGACTTGTTTGGCATGGTACGTCCGCTCGCCGTTGTCCTGCGGATCCGGCTCAACCAGCCACAGCGACTGTCGCTCGTGGTCAAGCCACCGCTCGCCCGACTCGCTCTCCGCCCACACCAGCACCCGGTTGGCCGCCAGAGCCTGTGTTCCCCCTTCCGCATCCGTGAACTTCCGCGACTTGCCCGCCGGGACGGTAATCTCAAACGGTTTCACTTGTGACGGAGTACCAGGCTTCCAAATCCAAGTGAAACCACCGCTGTCTTCTCCCGCTTCCTGGCTGGCCACGCCCGCGGCAGCGCCTTTCGTCTGACTGGGCGACTTGTCCCATGTGCGACCATAAGCCCAGACTCGCAACTGTTCGTCCGTTTCATTGCGAACTTCGAACTCCTTCTCGAAGAACCGCTGCACGCCGTCGATTTCCGCTTCGGGAAAGAACAGACGAATCAGATCATGAATCCGGTCGCGGGCGATTTGGTCGGCAGGGAAGGCCGAACCGTGGTTCAGCGGGGCTAGTTCGACTCTTGCTTTCGGACGCGGTTGACCGATCAGTCCCTGCAGCACAATGGTGGCCCGCTGCAGGTCGGCGCCGCTCTTACGATCCGAAACTCCTTTTGCCGAATTGATGGCGCTGGAGTACCCGCTGACCTGCAGCGGAAACGCGCACAAGCCATCCTTGCCGTTGGCGGCCAGCGTGCCGGCCGCTGCCATGAACTGCATGTGCAACTCCGAATTGTTGCTCAGCCGGCGGCCCTCCACCTCTCGGTCGCCGGTTGACTGCCGGCGATCGACCTTGACCTTCTCGATTGCATCGGCCAGCCGTTCCAACCGCTCGAGGCGATCCTTGTCCTTTGCCGATAAAGACTGCTGTGCGAAACCGCTGAGTGGCATCAAGGCAACCGCCCCAACGGCAACGAAGAACGCCGAAACAAGTGACCGTGGCGTTGACGTTTTCATAACGTTTTCCCGAGAATAGCCGTGAAAAATGTCGCGACCGGGCGGCCACGCCTCACCGCTAGAAGGGTGACCACTTCGGGGGTTTCAGCTCCGGCTTCTTGATCGCGTCGTGCCACGCACCGCTGATCAGCTTGCCTCCATCCTGCATCATGTCGGAGAGATTTCCGCCGGTTTGCTTGCTGAAATTCGACAGTTCTCCACCCAGGCGATCCAGTTCCGGATTGCCGGACTTCCACGGACCTCCGAGCCTCGCATCAAGATACTTGCGGACTTTGCTGTCGATTTCCGCCGCCAGCTTGCGCAGTTCCCGGTCGGCTTTCGCCAACTCCTTGAGGAACTGCAGGTAGGCCCGCGACGCATTCTCCTGCAGTTTGTTCCGCAAGAGGTCGAGCGTACACTCGTTCAGGTTGGCCACGGAAAATTTGACATCCAGTTCAGGGCGAAACGTCTTGACCGTGACGCGAATCAACTCATCCGTGCGGCGGGTGTCGCCGTCGATTTCGACCGTGCAACTGATCGTCCCAAACGGGTCAACGCCACTGACGGACACCGAGCCTATCGAACGCAGTTGCAGGTAGCTTAATCTGGCACCAAGTTCGGCCTCGAAATTATGTGAGAAGTCGGTGCCGAACAACTTGATTGCGCCTTGCGACGTCAGCTTGCCGCTGCCGTCCGCGAAACTGAACACGCCGTGCGTTTCGTCGATCTTCATGCCGAACATTTCCATCCGGGCATCGACCGTCATGTATTCGCGTTGCATGTGCAGCTTGCCTTCTCCGAGCGAGAATCCGGGGATTGCCGACTTGATCCCCGCCGCGGTCTTGAATTCGCCATCGAGCGTTCCCTTCGCGAAATCGATCTTGCCGACCGTCTCGGCCAGTCCGATCTGCGCAATCTTCAACTCCCCCTTGACTTCAATAGCCCTCACGGGAAACGTAATTGCGCAACTGGCGACTAACGCAATCACCTCCGGCGTCGATGCAACGGTCGAGATCTGAGTCTTGACTTCCAGTCGGTTCTCCTGCATCGCATAAGATCCGCCGATGGTCCACATCGCAAACGGCGTCGGCGACAGCGGAACGGGTTGGGCAAGTTGATAGTCGACCTGCAGCTTGCCGTCTTTCCAATCCACCTTGTTTCCTGGATACAAGATCAGATCGCTGGCCAGGATATCGACCTTCTCGAACATGACCATCTTCATGTCGAAGTGGATGCCGCCGCGCATCCCATCCGCCCCCTTGGAGAAATCCGGCACGCTCTTGAGCGTCACCGTGACCGGCAAGTCCAGATCGGCAATCGCCTGATTGCCCAAGGTCTTGATGTTGTTGAGCGAGGTTTCCTTGAAATCCGCCTCAACCTTCAAATTGTCGATCGCCGGCTCGGGCAGACCGCCAGCCTTGTACCGGAAATACAGGCCGGTCGCGTTGACTGTCAGCTGACCGGGAAGATACTCGACCTGCACTCCGAGTTGAGCCTGCGGCGAAAAGATGGAAACTCCGGCGGGCGGCGGTTTCACCTTGAACTTCATATCTCCGTCACCGACCGACATCGGCTGCGAAACCCACTTGCGAAACTCGCCATCCAGAAAGTTCCTCGCGTACTCCGCCGGATTTCGCAGCTGCTCGATCCGCGCAAACACTTCGTCTCCCAGCGTCTGACGGATCCGTCGCGATGCTTCCGCCATCGCTTCCTTTTTCGCTCGCTCGCGAAACTGACGCTCGCTGAGATTTCCGTATTTCTGGCGGTCATACTGCGCCGCTCGCCATTTCTGTTCGGCCTTCTTCAATTCCGTCTCAATCCGTTCCGCATATCCGATCGCCTCCGCCAGCTTTGGATGCGAGTCGGCGACCTTCTTGAGTTCCTGCGCAACCTGCAAAACCAATGCCGTCAGTTCATCCGGATCACCCGACGCGCCTTCGGCCACGGTCGCGGCGGCCTTCGCCTTGTCGATTGACTCACGCCACTTCTGAACCTGCGCCAGCAGCTCGACCGCCCTGGCGGCGAGCTGCTCGTCCATGCCCTCCAGAATCTGCTGTTCCTGCGGCGACAGTTCCTGGCCCGTCAGAGGCACTCCAGCAAGCAGCACCAGACAGATCACGAGACTGAGACCAGGCCGGAACGACGCGATAGAATTGACCGTTGGGAGAGAGGAGCGTGCCATTGCATACCTCTTTGTGTGATCATGCGGCCAAGAGTGTCGGGTACGCACCGCACTGGTTGCCGCAGTACACAAGCAATAGGACCGCTCGCAATCGCGAGCGGTCCTGCGGCGATTTCATGTATCGGCCCCGCTGAAACACTCCGGGTGATGACCTTCGCCAACACGCTTGCCGCTCCCCATCACATGGCGAACCTGAAGAGCGCCAAAATAACACGAGTGAAAAATAGCGATAGGACAAGCGACGCGATTCACGATTCGAAACCACGCCTGAAGATAAGGCATCGCGATGAAATAAGGATCAACGGTCAGGACCCAACCGTGAACCAAGTCAGCGGGCAGGATACCCTTTGACGTTTGCAATATCAAGAATTCGAGACGGTTTTCTCGCGACAAGTCGATGAGCCGGGGGGTGACCCCCTTTGGGCAGATTGCGACCCGTCAACTCGAAGTCTGGGTCTTGGCATCAACTGCAGCGAGCTCCAAACACGGCCAACGCCAAATACCCCAGGTGAGCACAGTCACTGGACTGCCAGCCGGCATTCGATTCGGCAAGGCCGTCACGCAGCAAGTGACCGCTGATCTCTGTGCCGAGAAAAGTCAGCTTCCGACGTGAAGAGTGGAGACGACCGGTTTGCTGCCAACGGCTTGGGAGTTGCCGCCGCGTTTTCCACCGATGACCTGATGATCAAAATGGGGACGGGCGACGACTCGCAGGTTGATATGGGAGACGGAAAAGACGAGCTGGTGCTCCACCGTTGTTTGTTGGGCAATGGCTTCGTCGTCGGTTTGCAGCACGACCTGACAGTGAGAATGGACCAGGGAGGAGGCGTCTTTTGTTTGCGGGACAGTTCGGTCAACGGCGGCGCGACAATTCTACTTGGTGGACTTGCCGTGGATGAGATGCTGCTTGACCTCGAAAGCTCTCAAGTTGCGGAGAATTGACAGTTACCGGTCTGGCGGGTGTGGAAACTGTGTGGTGTTTTGACATAGTCGCTCGCGGCGGAGCCTCATTCAAATTCAGATCTGGGAGCGACAAGCTCGGAATCGACGGCTTGGGCGGAGTGACTTCGCTCGTCATTGACATGGGGGGAAGGTGATGACGAGGTGGAAATGGAATGCCTGCAGTATATCGGAGCGATGGATGTGCAGTTGGGAAACGGAGCAGACAAGCTCACCGTGGGCAGCATATGCTCAAATACCCGCTCTGCAATTGGAACCGCAAGTCTCAATTGCGGTGCGAATTCGCTGGCAATGGATATGTTCTCTTTGTACGCTCCGGACGTGCGGATCGGGACGCTGAAACTGAAGAACCTCGAAGCGTAAGCACATTTGTGCGAGTATTAGGCTGAAAGACGCAGGTGCTTATGAACCGTCGGGTGTTTCTGTCATCCGTTTTGTCGGCAGCGTCCGCGACCATCGCGCCGCGGTGGGCCCGGTCCGCTGAGACTCCGCGATCCGACGTCCCGATTGCAACACTGTCCGAATGGGCGGACCGCATCCGTCCTCTTCACGACAGGCTCAACGCACCGGGCCGGTCAGACTGGCTGGCGAAGCACCATGAGGATGGGCAGACATTCAAGCAGTATCTTGTGGGGCGAACGCGAGTCCGGGATCGATTCAGTGTGATATACATCCAGCCGCTCGGCGAGTTTGAGGGCTCTCAACAGCGGACGCTGGATCTTACGGCCGAGTGTATGAAGCTGTTCTTCGGCCTCCCGGTCAAGGTGATGACGCGGGTTGATCTGGCCTTGCTGCCGGACGGGGCGCGACGCGTGCACCCGACGTGGCACGTGCCGCAAGTGCTGTCGACCTACATTCTCGATAAGGTCCTCGCTCCGCGTCGTCCCGACGATGCGGTCGCGGTCCTGGGTCTTACGACATGCGACCTTTGGCCGGGAGAGGGGTGGAACTTCGTCTTTGGACAGGCGTCTCTGTCTGAGCGGGTGGGAGTATGGTCGCTTTTCCGAAATGGTGATCCGAATGGTGCCCCGTCCGCGTTTGACAAGTACCTCTTGCGATCGTTGAAGACAGCGGTTCACGAAACGGGCCACATGCTGGGTATTCCTCATTGCATCGCTTACTCGTGCTGCATGAACGGCTCGAATTCTCTGGACGAGAGCGACCGTGCCCCGTTCGAGTTCTGTCCGGAATGTCAGGCGAAGATCTGGTGGACTTGTCGAACGGAGCCGGTCTCCCGCTGGACGGCGCTGCTCGCGTTTGCCGAACGCAACCGACTCCGCGGCGATGCCGAATTCTGGCGACGCACGCTGGCCGCGTTCGGGGCAGGCCATCGCGAGGCTGGCAAATAGAGGTTCAATTCAGCTGTCAGTCTCAATAGCGTGTGTTCGTCCCGACCGGCAACTCGCACGCCTCTCGGAAGCCGGCATACGGCCTCGCCTTGCACATCAAGTCTGACTAGATTGGGAGCACTCGCTGGTGCGAGCGAAAAGCCGAGACGCAGTCGCGTAGCGACGGCCTGAAGGTAGACGTGGGTTTCAACCCACGGCCACAAAGGACTCGATTCGGCATAACTCGACTTGATGCAGCGTGGTCGGAGCGGCGTGTAACACGGGTGGACCAGCCACCCGTGGCACCAGAGAAGTGTCGTGGAACGGCTCATTTGCGAGCGAAAAGCCGAAACGCGGTCGCGTAGCGACGGACTGAAGGTAGACGTGGGGTTCAACCCACGGCCGCAATGGACTCGATTCGGCATAACTCGACTTGATGCAGCGTGGTCGGAGCGACGTGTAACACGGGTGGACCAGCCACCCGTGGCACCCGAGAAGTTACTGACGGTAGACGTGGGCTTCAACCCACGGCAACAGCGGGGAGACATCATGGATTGGTTGATGACGGCAGTGGACTGGTTCCTGCACCTCGATAAACATCTCGAGGAAGTGGTCCAGCAGTATCACGCGATCGCGTATTTCATGCTGTTCGCCGTTGTCTTCTGCGAAACGGGGCTTGTCGTGACTCCGTTTCTGCCCGGCGACTCGCTGCTGTTCGCCGCCGGCGCGCTGGGCGCAAAAGGGTGGTTCAACGTGAACCTGCTCTTCCTGCTGCTCACGGCGGCCGCAATTCTCGGCGATACGGTCAATTACTGGATCGGCGCGATCATCGGACCCAAGGCATTCACCGGCCGGTACCGCTTCCTGAGAAAGGAGTACCTGGATCGGACGCATCGTTTCTACGAGCGGCACGGCGGCAAGACGATCATCCTCGCGCGGTTCGTGCCGATCATCCGCACGTTCGCCCCGTTTGTCGCGGGCATCGGCGCGATGAACTACACGCGGTTTCTGATTTACAACGTCGTGGGCGGCATCGCGTGGGTCGCGATGTTCACCTACGGAGGCTACTTCTTCGGCAACCTTCCCTGGGTCAAGAAGAACTTCAGCATCATTATTCTCGCGATCATCGTGATCTCCGTGATGCCGCTGGTGATCGAGTTCCTGCGGCAGCGGAACAATCCCGCTGAACCGCAGGCCGACTCAAACACGGGAGCCTGATTCGATCGTCACTTCAGGATGCGGCATCCGAAGACTCCGCCCGCCATGTTGCCGGGTTGCGCCTGAAATCGCACGGTGACCACGTCCTTGCCCTTCGTCAGTTCCGCCGGGATCTCGTAGGCCACGTCGAAGAACTCGTTCGGGTGGTTGTTGTTCAACGTCTGCGTCCCGATCTTTGTTCCTTCGACGAGGATGTCGAAAGTTCGCGGACCGACGTCGCTTCCCCAGTAGGTCACCTCGAGCTTCTGGGCTTTGTCGGGCTGCACACGCAGCTGGTACGAGAACCATCCGCCATCGGACGCATGCCGCCAGAACCGGTCGCCGTACGGGCCGGCGCCCGTCTTCTCGCCACTGAGCTTGTGCTGTTTCTCGTTGTCGTCGTTTCCGATTTCAACGCGGTCCAGGGTGCGCGCCGCCATTTCCTCCTCGGCCTTCTTCTTGGCCGCAAACTGATCCTCCTTGACTTTCCACTCGGGCACCGTGTACCGGTCCCAGTAGACCATGTACGAGCGGCCTTCATGCATCTTGTAGAAAGGTTCGAGAACCAGATCCGCGACGTTGCTCTGGCCGGGCACCCGCAGCAGACTGCCGGGGACCGTGAATGTCGAGGCCTTGCCCGAGACGGGCTTCAAAGCGGCCGTCACGTCCTCGGTTTCCGAGACGATCGCGGGGAATACCTTGCCGGGTTTCACTTCCGCGCTGAGCACCACCGGTCCGTCGAGGAATGCAAACCGCTTCGGGTTGTCCTTGAAGCCTTCGGTTCGCAGCGAGAAGGGCATCGACAGACTGACTCGATCGCCGTCGGCCCACTCGCGTTCGAGGACTACATACTGCCCGGGTATCGTCTCCGTCAACTGTTGAGTGCCGTTGATTGCGACAGCGAACCCCTTGACTGCCCAGGCGGGCCGGCGGACTGCCAGTCGGAACTTGACGGGCTTTTCGGTTTTCAGAATCAGTTCGCTTTCGGCCGTTTCGGGGAACCGTGTCTCCTGCCGCACTCGCACTCCCTTGGCCTTCCAGTTCACCTCGGAGGCGATGAACAGGTTGACGAACAACTGTTCGTTGCCGCCGTCATGGAAATAAATGCTGTCGTTGTACTTCGCATGGTTCTCGACGCCGGTGCCCGTGCAGCACCAGAAAGAATCCGTCTGATCGTTGTAGACCTTGTGCGAACCCGATCTCAGCGGCACGTAATAGCACATCATGCCGTCCTTCGGATTCTGGGAGCACAGAATGTGGTTAAGCAATGCACGCTCGTAGTAGTCCGCATAACCCGGATCGGCGGTCCACTCGTAGAGGTGGCGGGTCAGCTTGAGCATGTTGTACGTATTGCAGGTCTCGGTCGTGCTGGGACCGAACGCTTCCGACAGCCGTTCCTTGGGCGTGAACATTTCCCCGTCGCTGTGGCCGCCGATGACGTACGAGCGTTCCTTGGCGACCGTGTTCCAGAAAAATTCCGAGGCGGTTCGCATTGCCTCGTCGCCCGTCAATTCGTACTCCCGCGCGGTTCCGACGAACTTCGGAATCTGCGTGTTCGCATGTAATCCGGTCAGCTTGTCCTGACGCTGTGTCGCCGGTCCGATTACTGCCATGTGGTTGAATCGGCGGGCCGCCTCAAGGTATTTGGCCTCGCCGGTGACGCCGTACAGGTTGGCCAGCACCTCGTTCATGCCGCCGTGTTCGTTGCCGAGCATCTTCTGCATCTGTTCGTCCGTCAGCTTCCCGTTGCGCTCGACGACCCAGTCGCCGAACTTCTCGCATACATCGAGCGCCATCTGCGAGCCGCAATGCACGTAGACATCCAGAAGGCCGGCCAGGATCTTGTGGAGGGTGTAGTACGGAGCCCACACCTGGCGCTGTGTCTCGACGCGGTCGATGAATTCCTCGGGGTAGGCGCTCAGGTAACCGCTGCCGACCTTGGCCTGGCACTCGGCCATGCCGGCGACCAGTTGTTCGGCTCGCTTCTTGAATTGCTCATCGCCCGTGCTCGCATACAGGAGCGCGCAGGCCGACAGATAATGTCCGACAAAGTGCCCGCGAACCTCGCACTTCGGCTCTTCCCAGCCGCCGAGCGGCTTGGCGCTGGACGGCAGGCCCGCGTTGATCCGGAAGCAGTGCAGCAATCGATCGACGTCCAGGCTCAGAACGTACGCCGCATCCAGATCGCGGGCGTGAAGGAACGGGCCGTCGAGCAACTGCACGTCCGGCATGTCGAACGCGTAGGCTCGTATCTGCGGCTTCGGGGCGACCTTGACGGCTGCATCCGGCGACCGAGGCACGTCAGCCAGCAGGTTCGATGTCGCAGCGAGCGCGACAAACAGAGAAATCCATTCGTAACGGTGCGTGAATCGTGACATTATCTTGGCTCCTTGGGAATGCTAAACCAATCAGCGGCAACGCAGCTCGACCACCGCGGCAGACCAGCGGGGCAGCCGGAACTTGACGGTCGCTCCGGAGACGTCCACCTTGCCGTCCGCGGAACCAACGGCGCGCGGATCGCCAAGCGTATTGCGAGACTTGAGTGAATCGGGGGCGACGATCTTCATGCCGGCTTCGGCAACCGGAAAATTCGCAAGCGTCCATTCGACGTCCCGGGCCGAATCGCCGGGGTTCACAGCTTTCAGGTAGAGCCGTTTTCCGTCTTCGGATTTCGTGGCGACCGCGTTGATTCCCGAAGCGTCGCCCTGCAGGTCGACTCGTGTCGGCGCGTAATGTTCGCGCCACAACTGCATGACGATGTAATTCGGCGCGGGGTACCAGGAGCGGTTGTCGAAGTTGACGAACGCGTTGTCCCAGTCCGTGGCCGACACGTGCCGCAGGAACAACGCGGGACCTCCGATTTCGAGCACGTCGCCGCAGCGCTCGAACGCGTTGAGCAGACCGCCCGCATAAAGCCCGGTCCGCCAGTCGGTCGACTGGGCGTTCCACTCTGATACGTAGATCTTCAGCTGCGGGTTGTGCGACTTCTTGATCAGGTCACCCGTCTTGCGGAAGAACTCCTCGTATTTCCGCGGTCCCTCGGCAAAGAGATCGGGGCTCTCGTAGTGATGGATGCTGAGGAAATCGACCAGCGGTCCGCAGCGTTCGATGATGGTCCGGTTCCACTGCAGACCGTTGGCGTCGTCGCCGTATCCCGCGCTGCCGCACGCGGCCAGCTGGATGGAGGGATCGGCCTTTTTCATCAGCGGCGCGATGCGGCACACCGCCTCGGCATAGACATCCGCTCCCATGTGCCACGTTTCGTTGTCGATTTCCCAATACTTGACGTTATACGGCTCAGCGTGTCCGTTTTCCGCGCGAACGCGGCCCCAGCGGGACGTCGCGGGGCCATTGCAGTATTCGATCCAGTCCAGCACATCCTGTTGGTAGACCGCCTCGTCATCGTCGCCGCGCCAGGCGGGTGTGCCGATGTTGACAACGATCAGCGGTTCGGCGTTGACCCGTCGGCACATTGCCACGAATTCGTCGGTACCCATCGAGTTCACGTCGCGGTCGTCCCAGATTTCGATCGGATATACAACCCGCTTGTGCTGCGGTCCGATGCCGTCCTTCCAGCGATAGGCGCTGGCGAAACAGCCTCCCGGCCAGCGGATGACGGGCGGTCGCAGACCGCGGATCGCTTCCAGCAGATCGGGACGAAAACCGCCTTCTTTTGCCCAGTCGGCCGGCATCAGAGACACCTGATCAATCCAGACGCTGGACTGGCCGCGTGCACCGACCTGGATCGCCGCACGTTCGGCGGCGCGGGGAACTGTCAGGGCAAAATCAAACGACTTCCACGTGTCGGCCGGTGCTTCCAGTTTCGCTTCGGCCAGAGTCTCAGGCCCGTCGACTAGCCGCACGACCAACCCCTCGGATGCTCGACCCCGAGCCCAGAACGAACCTTCGTATTTTGTCCCGGCGTGCAGAGCCAGACCGGTCTGCGAAAGCCCCGTTTCTCCTCTCTCGCCGGTGATCCGCTGCGCGAAGCGGCTGTTCAGCGGATTGTCCGTATCCAGCGTGATGCGTCCCGCGCCGTAACCGGACCACAGTTTTGCCGTGACCGGTTCGTCCTGCGATTTGGGCATTCCCTCGAAGAGTGTCTTGCCGTCCAGCGAGACGACTTTCAGATTTCGGAACTGGGCTTGTGTCGCCCACGTGCCGATGCCGACCGCGCCCTTAGTCACGGCCCCCTGATCGTCGACGAAGTCAATCACGGGTTCGCCGTCAAGTTTCACGCTGATCTTGCGTCCCTCGCACCGCACCTGGATCCGATACCATTGCCCTTTCTTGATCGCTCCGTCGCGCGCCGGCCCGACCGCGTGCCATCGCTGTTCGCCCGCTCGGCCTCGCTCGATCTGATGGCGCTGGTTGCCCCAGCCTCCGAGGTTCACCCAATAGAAATCCTGCTCGCCGGCGACCCGGAACAGAATCAGGAATCCCTCCTGGCCTCCCGTTTTGCGGGCTTCGAGCGTGTATTCGTAGTCGGTCCAGGTCGGATCCCCGAAAACGAGCCGCACGTTGGTGCCGCGGCTCGCCTGTGCGACGCAACCATCCTCCACGGCCCATTGGCCCGCATCGTTCTGTTCGAAGCTGCGGTTCCAGACCAGTTCGCCCCACAGTCCGCCGTTGCACGAGTGATAGATGTGTTCCAGAAAATGCCCGTAGACTTTTTCATCGATGCGGTTGATTTCCTGTTTCGCGTCCGTGCTCAACTTCACAAGCTCCTGAGCCGGAGCGGCAACTTGCAGGCAGAGACTCAGCAACGGTGTCGCGAAAACTGCGAATCTCATGAGCGGTCACTCCCGGTTGAGCGAAGAAAGTTGTCGGACTGGCAACATGCAAACAGGAATTTGGCCTTTTCCGCGCCGGATCGCAAGCGGTTTGCGACCCGCGTTGCCGCATGGCCCCGGAAACAGGAGAATCTAGACCGCAGCTGACTACTTACTCAGGGAGAAATATCAATGACCCATCGCTTCAACCGTCGCCGATTTCTGCAAGCATCGGCGATCGTGTCCCTGGCCGGCACCCGTGGGTTTGCCGCTCCGAGCATTCTTTCCGAGCGTTCACCCAACTCGAAGCTGAACATCGCGGGCATTGGAGTGGGCGGACGCGGCCATGCTCACGTCGAGACGTCCGCGGCGGAAAACCTCGTTGCAGTCTGCGATGCCGTCGAGGGAACTGCGCAGAACGCGGCACGCTGGGTCGGGAAATACGATCAAGACCACCAGTTGAAACGGCCGCTGCCGCAGGTCTTCACGGATTACCGCGAAATGCTGGACAAGATCCACAAGGAGATCGATGCGGTCTTCGTCGGCACACCCGATCACCACCATGCCCTGGCCTCGATGCGGGCCATCCGGCTCGGCAAGCACGTCTACTGCGAGAAACCGCTGACCTACACCATCGACGAGGCACGCCAGTTGACGCTGGCCGCGCGCGAGCACAAGGTCGCGACGCAGATGGGCAACCAGGGCCGCGCGGAAGAAGGCTGGCGCATTCTCTGCGAAATGATCTGGTCCGGCGCGATCGGCCAGGTCAAGGAAGTGCACGTGTGGACGGACCGCCCCGGCATTCCTTCACGGTTCTGGTGGCCGCAGGGAGCCGGACGACCCGCGGGATCGGACCCGGTTCCGGCCGACTTGAAGTGGGATGTGTGGCTCGGCCCCGCGCCGGAGCGCCCGTATCTCGACACCTATCGCGAAGGCAAGTTCGCCGGCAAACGCGTGTATCAGCCGTTCGTGTGGCGCGGCTGGTGGGATTTCGGAACCGGCGCCCTGGGCGACATCGGCTGCCACTCGCTGAGCGGGATCTTCAGCGCACTCAAGATCGAATATGCGTCCGCTGTCGAACTGCTGAAGGATAGCGGCGACGGCACGTCGGAGATGTATCCCAGTGCCTCGATCATTCGCTGGGACATTCCGGCGCGAGGTGATATGAAGCCCTGCCAGTTGTTCTGGTACGACGGCGCGCAATACCCGCCTCGCGAAGTCGGCGAATTGGCCGAAGGCGAGAGCTATCCCGACAACGGGACGATCCTCGTCGGAGACCAGGGCAAGCTCACACTGACGGGCGGCCCGAAACTCATCCCGGCGGGCAGGATGAAGGACTACAAGATGCCCAGTCCCGTCATTCCGCGATGCGAAAGCTCGCACTTCGGGGAATGGGTCGCGGCCTGCAAAGGTGGACGGCCGGCGTTCTCCAGTTTCGACCACGCCGGTCCGCTCACGGAATTCGTGCTGCTGGGCAACCTCGCCGTCCGCGCCGGAGTCGGCAACAAAGTCGAATGGGACGGGCCGAAGCAGCAGTCCTCGAATCGGCCGGAATTGAATCAGTTCGTCAAGCGAAACTACCGCGCGGGCTGGGAACTCTGATTCACCGAGCCGAACTTCAAAACGCAACGCGGGGCGGAGTGATCATCACTCCGCCCCGACGCGGCGACAAATGCAGTGTCTGAAAACGCGGATGCCGGATGCCGGTAGCCGGATGGGAGTTTGTTTTCCTCCAGACTCCAGACTCCAGACTCACTCCAGCGTGAAGTCGGGCAGTTTCACGATCTGGCCGCCCTGCATGGCGGACTCGTGTGCGCAGATGCCGACGCAAGTCCAGTTCGCGCTGGTCACTGCGTTGGGCCAGGGGTCGTGATCGTTCACCAGCGAGCTGACGAAATTGTTCACCAGATGCGGGTGCGAGCCCCCGTGCCCCGCGCCCTGGATGAAGGAGAGATGCTCGGCATCCTGGATGCTGCGGGTGAACGGCCGGATCTCTTCGGGCAGCAGGTGCGCATAATCCGGCGCCGTCACTCGCGAAGGGATCTCCGGTTCGGGACGCTTGGCCGTGTGGAGCAGGTGCTCTTCGTGTTCCACGAGCGACCATTCAAAGGACTTCTTGGTCCCGTAGACGTCGAATGACTCGCGGTACTGCCGGGCCGTGTCGAAGAGGAACCTCCAGATGTGGGCCGCAATGTCCGAGTCCTGGATCTTGATGTGACACGATTCGACCGCGAAGCGATTGCCCGACTTCTTGGCGATCTTTTCGTTGATCGTGCCCGAACCGAAGCAGCTCACATATTCCGCGCGACCTTTGACCAGGCCGAGTACCGGGCTCACGACGTGCGTCGCATAGTGCATGGGAATCATGCGTTCCCAGTACTCGGGCCAGCCTTCCATATCCTGCGGATGCGAGGCCTGCATGTACTGGATCTTGCCGAGTTCGCCCTTGTCGTACATTTCCTTGATGAAGAGGAATTCGCGGCTGTAGACGACCGTCTCGGCCATCATGTACTTCAGCCCCGTTTCCCGCACGAGTTCGCAGATCTGACGGCATTCTTCGACGGTTGTGGCCATCGGGACGGTGCACATCACGTGCTTGCCTGCACGCAGCGCTTCCATCGACATCCAGGCATGATCGGGAATCGGCGAGTTGATATGCACGAAATCGACTTCAGGATCGCTCAGCACGTCCTCGTATCGCGTAAATCGCTTGTCGATGCCGAACGCGTTGCCGATGCGTTCCAGTTGATCCTTGTTGCGGCGGCAGATCGCGTACATTTCCGCCTGGGGATGCTTCTGGTAGATCGGAATGAACTCGGCGCCGAACCCCAGTCCGACAATGGCTACTTTGACTCGTTTCTTCGCCATCTGTTACCTCATGCGATTGAATGGATTCCGCGGAACGCCCGACGCCGGGCTTGAATTGTTCTCAACTTACGCAGTTCGGTGTGCATTGCAACGGCAGGGGCCGCACGGAGTGCGCAAGTGAATTCAACCGGCAGGCAGCCACCACTCGCCGCGCAGATGCCCGCGGGTTATCTTCCCTGTCGTAAAGCGTCGTGCCGTTGCCTGCGCTGCCGACCGCTTCGTCAGGTAATCCGCTTCTTCTGCCATGCAATCGGACCATGACCCAACCCACTCCAGAACGTGTGTTTCCAGAAATCGGCCGCCTTGCCGGGATCGACTTTGGAACGGTTCGAATCGGCGTTGCGATCTGTGATCCGGGGCGCACGATCTCCAGTCCGCTGGCCACCTATGTACGGGGAAATCGCGAAGCGGACGCGAAGTACTTTCGACGCCTCGCCTCGGAAGAACAACTGGTGGGTTTTGTGATCGGCCTGCCCGTGCTCGCATCGGGCGACGAAAGCGCCAAGTCGCAGGAAGTCCGCCGCTTTGCCGATTGGCTGGCTTCGGTCACCGCTCTGCCTTATTGCCTGTACGATGAGCGATACACGACCGTCCAGGCCGGGGAGATGTTGCGGATGGGCGAGATGCGGGGCAAGCGACGCAAGCAGCGCCTCGACATGCTGGCCGCTCAGATCCTGCTGGCCTCCTATCTGGAATCGCCCCGCAGCCATGCCCGCGGCGCAATGCCGCTGGATGAATCCGACCAACCGCGGGCCGACTTAGAATAATGAAGATATAGGAAACAGGACGGCCAGCCCCTTGTGGGGGGGCTTGTCGCCGGTTGTACCCCGCCGCTTGTTCTTTCCGAGCGAGTTTTTCTTCCCGACGGCTCGGCGCAAACTATTTGACAATCCCGAGATGGCGGGAAAAGATGGCCGATGGCTTGGATTTGTGCGAAACGGGCTCCGATAAACTCCTAAACAAGGGAACTAATAAAAGCGAAGTGGCGTCCTAATCTCGCAGCGGTTACTTGGGACAGCTCCCGGTGGCCGGCAGTTATGACGTACTAGCCGACGCAGGTCCGCTTCCCCCAGCGGGCCGAACCTCGAACAGACCCCATGCTGTCGAGGGGATCGTCGGAGAGTCGTCCGATGTTTCGTCTACACCCTCGTTGCGTCTCTCTGTTTCGCTCGATGAATCCCGCGATACCCGAAGATCTGATCAGCGCCTACCTCGACGGCGAAGTGACGTCCGAGGAGCGGGTGCTTGTGGAAGCAGCCATGTCGCAGTCGGCTGAACTGCGGCAGCTGTATCAGGACCTTCGGTCTCTGCAGTTGGACCTCCGGTCGCTGCCTCGACATCAACTCGGGACCGATTTGGCCCAACGGATCACCGACCGCATCAGCCGAGAGGCCGTTCAGCCTGCCGCACGAATTGAGCCTTCACGACCGCGTGCAAGCTGGCGCCGCTGGCAGTCGGCCGTGGCGATGGCGATATCAATTACGGCTGTGCTGCTGGTTGCCTTGCTGGTGAACTCGCGCAGCGGCAGCAAGGGGCTGCCGAAGGGGGCGGGCGAACAGGTCGCGGTCACTTCTTCGGGAAAGGGTGCCGGCCAGCCAACAGGAGCGGAACCGGTCGAAGATGGCCTGCCGAGCGTGGGGCCGTCGATCGAAACGGGCCGCTCTCCGTCGGACAGCATTCGTTTGGTGGACACCGAGAGCATGCCGAAGCTGGTCCTGGTCCTGGATCTCACGATCACGCCCGAGGGCCAGAAAGCCGGAGTATTCGAGGACGCGCTGAAGAAGGCCGGTATTCGCGTCAATCCGGATATCGTTGTCGATGAGAAGCTGGAAAAGCAGCTGTTGGCGAATCGGTTCATCGGAGACGTCGAGAAATCGAACCGGGCGGCTCGCAAGGGCCGTAACGCCTCATCGCCGGATGAGGTCGAGATGCACTATATCGTTGGTCCCGGAACGCAGGTCGATGCGGCCTTGCAGGATCTTCAGAACAGGCCTGCCAAATTCGTTGCCCACAAGAAGTACGATCTGGTGCTGCAGCCTGCGGACATGGAGATGTTCAAGCTGCTGCATTCGGCGGCTCGTGTAGCCGGCGGTCCGAAACCCGAGGCCCTGCGGGTTCATCGCCTCGCTTTCCGGTTTTCACTGCGGAGCGCATCAGCCGGGTTCATGGGTTCGATGGCCCGACCGATGTTCAAGGCGGAACTGATGCCGGATACGGCTCCGGAAAAGGCGGCTTCGACCGCAGGCAAACAGGCTTCGCCGGCTCCCGTGAAGATGGATCTGTCCATGCTTGCCCCGAGCGGAAATACCCGCACCGTGGCAGCGGGCGGCGGTCCCGGCGGCGAAGGCGACAACATGCCGTGCGAGGCGCTGGTGATTCTGCGGAACCTGCCCTCGGCCGAATCAGCGCCCTCGCGATGAGGCGGATCGCGGCCCGCGATTTCCGCGACAAGATCTCCTGAGCCGGCGGTGCGAGGTTTGCAACGCCCTTATCGTTTCCAAGAAGTGTTCGATACGCGCCGTGCTGTCGTGCGCGCCCGCTTGCGGCGGTGCTCCTGCTCGTAATCGTAATCGAAGCGATGTGTCGTTTATTCGATTACGATAACCGCTTCGCTGAGCACGAGCAGGAGCGAGAGACAGATCCGTCTGGTCCGCGATGTTCAGATCTTCTATCTTGTCGCCATGTCCACAAAACGGCGACCGCCTTCTCCCAAGACACACCATCGCGACTGGCTGCGCTCTCCTTTTGCACTGACGCTGGCCAGCGGGCTGTTGCTCTATCTTTCGTTTCCGCCGTGGGGGTTGTCGGCGGTGGTGTGGCTGGCGCCGACCTTCTGGCTGACCCTGATTCGCAAGCCCGAACTGACAGGCCGTTGGCTCTGGGGGCAGATTTGGGCCGGCAGCCTGGTTCACTGGCTGCTCGTGCTTGAAGGCATCCGCAAAGCGCACTGGGCCAATAATTTCGGCTGGCTTGCGCTGGCGGGCTATCTGGCGGTGTATCTGCCCCTGTTCATCTGGCTGGCGCGTGTTGCTGTTCATCGATTGCGAGTTCCGCTGGTCGTGGCCGCGCCGGTGATCTGGACGGGGCTCGAATTGGTTCGTGCCCATATGATCACGGGCTTTTCGATGGCTCAGCTCGGACACGCCCTGGTAAACTGGATAGCGCTGATCCAGATTTCCGACCTGTTCGGAGCGTATGGAGTCAGTTTCGTCGTGATGTTGGTTTGTGCCGGGTTCATGCAGTCGCTGGCGGAACCAAAACCGTTGCGCCGCTACTGGCCGATAGCCGTCGCCGTGATCGTCCTCGCGCTGACGGCCGCGTACGGAGTCGTGTGTCTGCGACATCAGACGCCCGCGGGCGCCAGGTCGCTGAAGGTGGCGATACTTCAAGGGACTGTGGACAAGGTCTTCGAGTTCAATCCGGCCAGGAACGAACGCACGTTTCGCACATATCTTGCTCTGGCGGAACAAGCCAGAGACCTGCGTCCCGATCTGGATCTGATCGTCTGGCCCGAGTCGGTCTTCACCGCGAACACGCCTGAGCTCATCGTGGAATCAGAGCCCAGTCCGCCGGAGGGCGTGCCGCTCGATGCAGCCGAGTACCGCCGGCGAATCGAGATGACGCGAACGGATTTCGAGCGCAAGGTCCGCAACACGGCCGAGCGAATCAACCGCATCTGGCGCGACGGGAAGTTCGCAACGCTCGATATCTCGCAGATTGTCGGCTGTGAAACGGTGGTGGTCGGAGGCACCGGGACGCTGGACTACAACGCGACGCTGCTGATCGACTCGAAAGGAAACCTGCGGGACCGCTATTACAAGATGCATCCTGTGATGTTCGGGGAGTATGTGCCGTTCGGCGATATCTTCCCTTGGCTTTACCGACTCACGCCGCTGCCCCAGGGATTGAGTATCGGGAAGTCCCCCAGTTCCTTTGAGATCAAGGGCTTTCGCATTTCGCCGAGCGTCTGTTTCGAGAGCAGTGTTCCGCATCTGATACGCGGGCACGTGGCGGAACTGGGCGACCAAGGAGTCGAGCCGGACCTGCTGGTCAATGTGAGCGACGACGGCTGGTTCTGGGGATCCGCGATCCTCGACTTCCAATTGGCGGGCGCTGTATTTCGCGCGGTGGAATTGCGCCGGCCGTTTCTTGTGTCCGCAAACGCCGGTATTTCCGCTTTAATCGATTCGCGAGGTCGGATCGTGCAGCAGGGGCGGCGGCGGAATGACCAGGCTTTGCTGGCAGATGTGCCGCAGGACCGTCAGACCAGTGTATACTTGCGGACAGGCGACCTTTCGTCAGGTCTCTGCTTGGCTGCCTGTGTGGCCGTCGCCCTGTATGCGATTGCCGCAAGGTTTGTGACAAAGAGCATTTACCGAGCGAATCCGACCGGCCCGAATGTGGCGACCTGACGTTTGGTTTTCAGGTCAATCTGCCGTCTGCCAGCCCACGTAATCCATTTAACCGCAGTAACTAGCACGCCCAGATAGCCCATTTTTCGCAGAGCGTCGATTTTAACCTGATTTAGTTGACACTCGAGAAATGGGGCAATTATACTGACTTGAGCATCGACCCCGTCAGAACCGTTGCTGACGCACTTAATTGGCAATGTTTCGCGTGGCTTATCGGCCAGGCAGTTGTCTTGTTGTCTGTCGGCACGGGTTCAAGGCGAAGCTAAACAGCAGTTTTCGGCGGGTCTCCGCAGCTTCGATAAGGAAACCGATTCATGACCCTCGTGGGGAAGATCTTCACATTCCTGATCCTGGTGATGAGTGTGGCTTTCTTGATGCTCGCGGCCACCGTCTTTGCCACGCATGTCAACTGGCGTGACAAGGTGATGGGCTCAGGAGACGCCAAGGGGCTGAAAGCTCAGGTCGAGGAAGTCTCTGACACCAATCGCCGGTTGCGCGAGGAAATCGAGCGGGCCAACGACCGTTTGGCTCTCGAGCAGGCCTCGCGGGCTTATGCGTTGGCGGGGCTTCAGACGAAGCTGCAGCAGGCCGTTTCGGAACTGCAGGTGAAGGAAAAGCAGTTTGCCGAACTGCAGGCAGCCAATGGCACGGCCGTAACGACGCTGGAAACGAACTCGGAGAGCCTGAAGAAGATCTCGGACGAGAACACGCAGCTGCGGACTGATCTGCGGAACGCGGAGCAGGCGCGGGACGAGAAATTCAATCAGGTTGTGCAACTGACGGACAAGCTGAACGAGCTGGAAGGAGTTCGCCAGGATCTTGCCGAGCGTCAGCGGGAATTGCTGGCCCAGGTGAGCCGCATGAAGGTTGTGCTGGACCACAACAATCTGAACGAATTCACTCCGGTCGTTGATATTCCGCCGCAGGTGGATGGCGTGGTCACAGCGGTCAGCGACCGCGATCTGCTCGAAATCTCCATCGGCTCGGATGACGGCCTGCGTGTGGGGCACACCCTCGAGGTGTACCGGAACAACTCGTATTTGGGTCGCGTGGTGGTTCGTCGGGTCGAACCGGACCGCGCCGTGGTCGAGATCCTCAAAGAATACCGCAAGGGCACCGTCAGGAAGGGTGATCGTGTCGCAACCAAGCTTAGCTAAACCTGGCGCCGAAGGTCCCGTCCAGAAGCAGAAGACGAACGTCTACACGGTGATGCTCATCGTGTCGTTCATCTGCATCGTCGCGGCTTGCCTTCTGTTGTATGCGGAACTGAAACGTTGGGGCTCGTATCCGTGGTGGAATACGGCCGCGGCAACCCCCAATGCTCAGGCGCTCGTTGTACCGGCGTGCGGCCCTTCGGCGACGGACGTCCTTTGCTAGGCGTCCGGCCTGACGGCCGGGCTGTCACCTGCTGATCGGCGAAGCTGCTTCGCATCGTCCGGTTCGGAACAATCGGCTCCGCATGGCCGGCCATGTATCGCCCGGCTCGCAACAAGTAGTAGAATAAAGCCAGTGAACGGGCTTGTTGCGACCTCGAATCACGGGATTACGCCGTGGCGCCGGCTCCTCCGTTTCGTCTCATGTGCCCTGAGTGCCGCGCGGTCATCTACATTCCGCGTGAGAAGGCCGGTCAGTCGATTACCTGTCCGGACTGCCTGAGCGAATTCACGGTGCAATTTCCGGCCGATACGTCCTCTCTTCCGGGCAGGGAGGAATCGGGAGCCCCGGATTCTTTGGAGATTCCCGAGTCGCCGTCCGGGCCGCCGGAAGCTGTTCCGCGGGTGGCTGAGGTTTGCGATTCGGCATTGCCTGCAGTCGCTGCGACGGACTCGGACACTGCAGCAATTCCGGGTGATTCGCCGGGGGAGGATGAGGACTACGAGTTCGACGTGGAGTGTCCGCTTTGCGGGACGCGTCAGAACGCGGTGCGAGCGCAGATCGGGGCGAAGTTGTCGTGCCCCGACTGTTTCTTTGTGATTACCGTTCATGAGCCGCCGGCCAAGGCGCGCCGCAAGCCGTTCGAAACGACGGTTGCCAGCGACGAGGAAATCCGGCTGAGCGAGCCGGTCGACTCGAGCACGATGGCCTCGCGTTCGCGGGAGATCCTCGACGCAGCGGAACTGGAGGTTCCGGCCGTGCGGGCCGAGCGGGGGGCGTCGCGCCGCGGCGAAGAGGGCGATGAGCGGTCATCTGATGCGGAGCGAAGCGAGAGCGAAATGCCGCTGCCGCATCATCCGCTCACGCATCGTTTGCTGGTTCCTTTTTCGGATCCGCGAGTTCTGATTCGCTGCCTCGGTATCGGGCTGGCGTGCGAGATCCAGCTGGCAGCGACATTGAATGCCTTGGTACGGGTGCAGGGCAACCCGTTCGACCAGTTTCTCAGCGCGTTCATGTTCGCCTTCTGTCTGGTGTTCGGCGGAGCGACGCTGTTTGTCAGTTCCGTATACCTGCTGGCCGTACTGCAGGACACGGCCATCGGGCGAGATGCGATCGAGAGCTGGCCGGAGGGGTTCTTCGTGGATTGGATCGCTGACGGTCTTTTCGTGGTTGTGCCGCTGTCCCTTTCCATCATGCCTGGGGTGCTGTTGGCTCAACTGGTGCTGTGCGTCGGGGCTACTCCGGAACTCTATACGGAAACGGTGGCGGTCTGCGGCACCCTGTCGGCGTTTGTGGCGTTTCCGTTTCTGATGCTCTCATCGATGGAGGCGGGGTCGGCCTTTGTGCCCGTGTCGCGGCGGATCAGGCGCAGTCTTTTGCTGCTGCCGCGGGGGTGGCTGAAGTTCTACGTACTTTCGGGAGGCATGGCGGTTGCGGGGCTGGCGGCGGCGGCCTTCGCCTTCTCGGCGCGTCTGGTCGTTTCGCTGGCGGCCATGGTGCTGCTGGCTGCGATCCTGATGCTCTATTTCCGGCTGCTGGGCCGTCTGGCGTGGTGCTGCCGCGAAGCCGTTGCCGAGGCGGAAACGGAAGAAGTAGAGAGCCCCGAATAGTCGCTTCCGCGCTCATGGAGGCGGCGTCGGCCGGACGGCTGAGACACCGGCTTTCCGCCGGGGTGGCGGCCTGCGGGACGGGGGCGGGCAGCGTCCGGCAAGTCGTTACGCAAATTCAGTTTTACAATCAACTTGCGACGCGAGCCGATTTGTGTTTGGCGTTGTCGCTGGGCTGCGGAAATGTTAAATTATTCCGTTTGGCAAGGACGATTTTGAGCCCGCTGAGCGACGGGTTTCGCCGGGCTGACTGGCCACGGAAAAGCGAGCCGGATTTCCCGCTTGATTGGAGCCTGGCTCGTTTTGTATCGGGCCTGATCCGGGGCGGGCTGTCGCTTGGGTTCGGGGGACGTTACACGAAAGGACCGGTTGATTGTCAACAGGAGAGGGTAACGGCGGCGGGCGGATAGTGGACCTGTCGATCGAGACGGAGCTGAAACAGAGTTATCTGACATACGCGATGAGCGTGATTGTCAGCCGGGCGTTGCCGGACGTGCGGGACGGCTTGAAGCCGTCGCAGCGCCGCATTCTCGTGGCGATGAACGACCTGAATCTGTCGCCCGGTGCGGCGCGGGTCAAGTGCGCCAAGATCTCGGGTGATACGAGCGGCAACTATCATCCGCACGGCGAGAGCATTGTCTATCCGACCCTGGTTCGCATGGCCCAGGAGTGGAACCTGCGGCACGTGCTGATCGACAAGCAGGGCAATTTCGGGTCGATCGCGGGACTGCCTGCCGCCGCCATGCGGTACACGGAAGCGAGGCTTTCTCCCATCGCCTCGATGATGCTGGACGATCTCGAGCTGGACACGGTCGATTTCACGCCCACTTATGACGAGCGGAGGACCGAGCCGACTGTTCTGCCGTCGCGGTTTCCGAACCTGCTGGTCAACGGCGCGTCGGGAATCGCGGTGGGCATGGCCACTTCGATTCCGCCTCACAACCTGCGCGAGGTCTGCACGGCGGCGGTGCGAGTGATCGACGAACCGTCCGTGTCGATTGACGAGCTGATGGAGATCGTCGAGGGGCCCGATTTCCCGACGGGCGGGATTATCTGCGGGCGCAGCGGCATACGCCGCGGATATCACACGGGTCGCGGAACCGTGGTCGTGCGGGCGCGGGCGCGGATCGAAGAGCATGCCAAGGGTCGGTACCGCATCGTCGTCAGCGAGATTCCGTATCAGCAGTTTCGCGACCGCGTGGTCGAGCGGATCGCCGCGCTGGTCAACAGCGACAAGATCAAAGGCATTGCGGGCATCCGCGACGAGAGCGATCTGAAGGAGCCGGTGCGGCTGGTCGTGGACCTCAAGCGCGACGCGGACCCCGACGTCGTGCTGAATCAGCTCTACCAGTATTCGCCGCTGCAGGATTCGTTCTCGATCATTTTCCTCGCGCTGGTGGACGGCAAGCCGCGGACGTTGAACTTCAAGGAACTGCTGCAGGAGTTCCTCCGCCATCGCGTGACGGTGATTCGGCGGCGAACCGAGTTCCTGCTCTCCAAGGCGCGCCGCCGCAAGCACACGGTCGAGGGTCTGTTGATGGCCCTGGCCAACATCGACGAGATCATCCGCATCATTCGCGCTTCGCAGACCCAGGCGGAAGCCAAGCAGTCGCTGATGGGAGTGTCGACACCGGCCGCCATGCTCCGCAGGGCGATGGGCGATGAGACCTTCGAGCAGTTCCAGTCGGAAAGCGGCGTGGCGGACAGTTATCAGCTGTCGGCGATTCAGGCCGATGCCATCCTGCGCATGACCCTGGGTCAGTTGGTCAACCTGGAGCAGGAGAAGCTCGTCACGGAACAGCGGGAGCTGCTTTCCGAGATCGCCGACCTCCGCCGCATTCTGGCGAGCGACAGCAATATCCTGGCCATCGTGCGGGCTGAACTTGAGGAGCTCGCGCGCAAGCACGGCGACGAGCGCCGCACGGAAATCACGGGTGAAGAGATCGGTGACATCGACCTGGAAGATCTGATCACCGAAGAGACGATGGTGGTGTCGATCAGTCACCAGGGGTACATCAAACGCACTCCGGCCAGCACGTACCGCGCTCAACGGCGCGGCGGCAAGGGATTGACGGGTGCCAAGACGGACGACGAGGATCCGATTGCGCACCTGTTCGTGGCCAGCACTCACGCGTACCTGCTGTTCTTCACCAACCAGGGCAAAGTCTACTGGCAGAAGGTGTATGACCTGCCGCAGTTGAGTCGCGAGAGCCGCGGCCGGGCGGTCATCAATCTGCTGAATCTGGCTCCGGGCGAGAAGATTGCGGATTGCCGGTCCGTGCGTGATTTCGATCTGCCGGGCCACTTCCTGATGATGGCGACACGCAAGGGGCTCGTGAAGAAGACGCCGCTCGAGTCGTACAGTCGCCCGAAGAAAGGCGGCATCATCGCGATCAAAATGCGCGAAGACGATGAACTCGTCGACGTCGTGGTGACCAAGCCGGGCGACGAACTGGTGCTGGCCACGGCAGGCGGCATGGCGATCCGGTTCAGCGAAGCGGACGTCCGCCCGACGGGGCGCAATACGTCGGGTGTCAAAGGCATCCGGTTGCGCAAAGACGACGAACTGGTCGGCATGGTCGTCGCGGATCCCGAGGCAACGCTGCTGACCTCCTGCGAGAACGGATACGGCAAACGCACGCCGTTCGGACCGGGGGGCGACACGCTCGACACGGGCGAACCGGTGGACGACTCCGACGAACCGGCACCCGAAATTGAAGAGTCCGAGGAGGACGATTCGCCCGGCCCGAACGCGAGATACCGCACGCAGCGCCGCGGAGGGCTCGGCATACGGGATATCAAGACCACGCAGCGAAACGGCCGTGTCATCGGGGTCGTCAGCGTCAACGACGATGATGAACTGATCATGATGACAGCCCGCGGAAAGCTGCAGCGGATCCAGGCCGCGGACCTCAGCGTCATCGGACGCAACACGCAGGGCGTAAGGATCATGAGCCTCGACGAGGACGATAAGCTGGCTGCCGTTGTCCGCGTGCCCCGAACGGGGATCGAGGCAGTCGAGGAGCGGTCGTCGGAAGCCGATATTCAACCCGCAGGCGATGAGGAGTGAAGCAGCCCGGCCAGCGCCCACCCATCCATCCGCGTCGGGCCGACTCTGGCCCGTGTTCGCGCCCAAAGCAGCGGCAGGCAGGGGTATACCTGCCTGCCGCGCCGCAAAATACACCGAAGGATTCGACCGGTGAGATCGTGCCGGGAGGAGAGGAAGACCGGGTATGAGAATCGCCATGGTGGGTACGGGCTACGTTGGCTTGGTTACCGGAACCTGCTTTGCCGACAGCGGCAACGACGTGACTTGCGTCGATGTCAACGCGGCAAAAATCGAACAGCTCAACCAGGGCAAGATCCCGATTTACGAACCGGGGCTGACGGAACTGGTGATCCGCAACTCGGCCGCCGGCCGTCTGCACTTCACGACGCAGCTCGCCGCCGCCACTCGCGACGCCCAGCTGGTGTATCTTGCCGTCGGCACGCCTCAGTCGGATGACGGCTCAGCCGACCTGACCGCACTGCGCGCCGTGGTGGACGGCGTGGCGCCGCATCTCCGCAAGGACGCCATCGTGGTGATCAAGAGCACGGTGCCGGTCGGAACCAACGCGGAGACCCACGAGCGTCTGAGGAAGCTCACCGGACGCGAATGCGATGTGGCCAGCAACCCGGAGTTCCTGAAAGAAGGCGCCGCGGTCAACGACTTCATGTTTCCGGACCGCGTGGTTGTCGGCGTCAGGCGGCCCGAGGTCGCTCAAGTGCTGCACGAACTCTATGCGCCTTTCCTGCGCACCGAACACCCGTTCCTCGTGATGTCGCCGGAGAGCGCGGAACTCACGAAGTACGTGGCCAACGCGCTGCTTTCCACCAAGATCAGCTTCATCAACGAGATGGCCAACCTGTGCGAACGGATGGGCGGCGATATCAACGACGTTCGACGCGGCATCGGCCATGACCATCGCATCGGGTTCGCATTTCTGTTTCCGGGCGTCGGCTACGGCGGGAGCTGTTTTCCGAAAGATGTTCGGGCGCTTTCCGCGATGGCGCGTTCGGTGGATGTCGAGCCTCGCGTGCTCGATGCCGTCGATGAAGTGAACAATCGCCAGAAGAAGGTACTGCTTGCCAAGATCCGCAGGCACTTCGGTGAGCGGCTGCACGGGCGGACGATTGCGATCTGGGGATTGGCGTTCAAGCCCAGGACGGACGATGTCCGCGAAGCGCCCGCCCTGGCGTTGATCGACGACCTGCTGACGCTGGGCGTGAAGCTCCAGGTGCATGACCCCGAGGCGCTGGGCAACGTCAAGGGCATCTACGGCGACCGTCTGGTCTATTCGACGTATCCCATGGATGTTCTCGAAGGCGCTGACGCACTGGCGATCAATACGGAATGGGGGGAGTTCCGCAATCCGGACTTCGCCGAGATGCGACGGCGCATGGCTCAGCCGGTGATTTTCGACGGACGGAATCTGTACGATCCGCATGTCATGAAGGATGCCGGTTTTGCCTACTATTCGATCGGCCGGCGGCCGGCGCTCCCTGAAACACGCTGAGGACGGTCCGCCGGAACCGTCCGGCGGTATTCCGCACTTCTCCGGGTTTGCGGAGCCGCCGCCAACGGTGCGGAATTCAATGAAGCCGGATTCAATAACGCGGGACTTAAAGAGATAAGCATGGAAATCGTCAAAGGCAACCTGTACGACTACCCGGCCTATTACGACCTGGTGTTCGGCGCGGATTGGAAGGCCGAGCTGAAGTTCATGCTGAGGTGTTTCGACCGTTTTGCGGGACGCGCCGTTCACCGCATCTTCGAGCCTGCCTGCGGTACCGGGCGACTGCTTCATCGGCTTGCCCGACGCGGCTTCGAGGTCAGCGGGCTGGATCTCAACCCGCGCGCCGTGGCCTACTGCAATGCGCGGCTCGAACGGCTGGGGCTCAAGGGCTCGGCTCGCGTCGGAGACATGGCCGATTTTCGCCTTCCGCAAAAGGTGGACGCGGCCATGAACCTGATCAACAGTTTCCGGCACCTGCCCGACGAGCGATCCGCCGAGGCGCATCTTGAGTGCATGTCCCGTGCGCTGAATCGCGGAGGCCTGTTCATTCTGGCTCTGCATCTGTCGCCGCTGGAACCGCCGAAGAACGACGAAGAGCGGTGGTCGGCCCGGCGAGGCAACCTGTGTGTCAATACGCGGTTGTGGACTCGCGAAAGGGACTTGCGGCGGCGGCGCGAGGCGTGCGGGATGGTGCTCGACATCTACACGCCGACGCGATCCCAGCGGATTTGCGACGAACTGATCTTCCGCACCTACACCCGCACCCAGTTCCTGAGGCTGCTGGCGCGAGTGCCCGACCTGGAACTCGTCGAGGCCTTCGACTTTACCTACAACGTAAAGTCGCCGATCGAACTGACCGACAGTACCGAAGATGCCGCTTTCGTACTGAGGAAGCGATAACGCTCACGGCGAGAGGGCTGAACCTCGCTGGGCCCACCAGGGAAGCGAGATGCCTCCGTCGATCAGCAGCGTCGCTCCGGTCATGTATTCGTGGTGCGGGTCGCACAAAGTCAGGATGCCGCTGGCCATTTCCTCGGACGTACCCAACCTGCCCAGCGGGATTTGCGTGCCGGCGTTCTGCAGTTCCTGCTCGGTGTTGAATTTTCGCTCGCCGGGAGTGTCGGTCCATCCGGGCTGCATGATGTTAACGCGGATGCGATGTTCGGCCAATTCGATCGCCGCGGTTTTCGCCATCGATTCGAGCGCCGCCTTGGACATGTTGTAGGCCATCGACCGCGGCACCGGCAGAAACGCGTGCGGGGAACTGACGAGGACCACTGCGCCGCCCGATTTCTGTCGGATCATCTGCAGTGAGCTGGCCCGCAGCAGATAGAAAGCTCCCCACAGGGACACTTCCACAGTGCGGCGGAATCTCTCCAGGTCCGCAAGGTGGAAAAGATCGCGGTCGCTGTACGCCGCATTGCTGATCGTGATATCGATCTTGCCGAATTCCTCGACGGCGCGAGCAATCATCCCGTCGACGGCTTGCGGATCGGAAACGTCGGCCTGATGCTTGATCGCGCGGGAACCCGAATCGCGGATAGCCTGCAGGACTTCGTCTGCGGCTTCTTCGTGTTTGTGGTAGTTTACGACGACGCTGGCCCCAGCCTGTCCCAAGGCCACTGCAGTGGCTCGTCCGATTCCCAGACTGGCACCGGTCACGATCGCGACGCGTCCCTTGAAGTCCAGATTCGCCATCTTATCACGCTGTCCTTTTGAAGCTCTGAGCGACTGTCCAGCCCGATGTGGGATAATGCTAACGCGGTAATTCGGAGCGAACAAGGTAACGGAATTGCATGCGTGTCAAGATGCTATCGTGCCAGCAAAATGAAGTTCTCGATTTCCTTGGCGGAACCCTGGACCGAACAAATCCCGTAGTTAGAATTTAGGCGATTCCACGTATCCGCGTTTCATGCTTCCCTGCCATGATTTTGAAGCGTGCGTGTGGTACGAAACTGAGTTGCGGTTATGCTGGAGTTCGGTCGCGCCGGGGCTGGGATTTGTCCGGTAGCGGATCGGCTCGGGTTTAGATCCGTTCAGGTGTGGGATTAAGGGGTGATGTACACGGGGGGGACTGGGGTGATGATTCGCTCCGCGTCTTCCTTTGGTCGGGAGCCAAGGGGCTCTCGTCGGGAGCCAGCGGGATGTTGTGCACCGAACTCACCTCGATGGGGTGATGGGAGCAGTGCACATGGCACGCGGTCAGCCGTTCACGGGAACGCACCGACGCTGCCGGATTGTGCGCTTGAGCAGAAGCAGAGAGTCGAGCAGACGAAGTGTATCGTGCAGAAACAGAGAGTCGTGCCGAAGCACGGAGTTCTGCACACCGAGGAAATCGAGCACACACAGGGAATTGTCAGGCGAATCGGCAAGTTGTACCGACCTGAAAGCTGCGGCTCTTATCCCCCAGGCGCAATCTTTTACCATTTGTGCGACAAGCCCGATAACACGTCGCTCGGGTGGTACAATTTTGTGTTTTCAGCAACGGCAAGGATGTTCGGACATGGGACAAACAACGGTCTCGGCGATTGACACGGCACGATCTGACTGATTTGCGTGACGCGCCCCTTGCCTTGCATCATGTCCGCCCGGTCTGAAGTGGCACCCGCTAGCGGGTGGAACTCTGGTGGTCGGCCTCTGTACTGAGCGTAGGAGTACTGTCTTGTACGACGCACTGCTTGAAGAATTTGAGGATGATGTCGCGCGCACGACGGACGACGAAGAGAATTTTCAGAAAATCCCGGTGGACGAAATAGAAGACGATGTCGACGACGACCTCGAGCGTGAGGACGATGACGAAAGCCTCGACTTGGAAATCAAGCCGGAAGACGACGAAGAGTTCCTGCTTTCCGGTGAGGACAACGAGTCGTGGTCGGATGATCCTGTTCGCATGTACCTCACGCAAATGGGAGAAATCCCCCTCCTGACCCGTCAGCAGGAAATCCAGCTGGCCAAACGGATCGAGGTGACTCGCCGGCGTTTTCGCACCCGCCTGCTTGAATGCGACTATGTGATTCAGGCGGCATTCAAGGTGCTGAAGCGAGTCCACGAGGGGGAACTGCCGTTCGACCGGACCGTTCAGGTCTCGGTGACGGACCGGCTGGAAAAGGACCAGATCCTCGGTCGTCTGCCGCACAACCTCCGCACCCTCGAAGTTTTGCTCAAACGCAACCGGCGCGACTATCGCATTTCGCTGAGCCGCTCGCAGAGCAAGGCTCGGCGGCGGGACGCCTGGCAGCGATTGGCCCGCCGTCGCCGTCGCGCGGTCCGGCTGGTTGAAGAACTCGGATTGCGGACGCAGCGGATCGAGAACATGATCCGCACGCTGGAGGAGTTCAGCCGGCGTGTGGACGAAGTGCGGCAGCAGATCCAGGGTCGCAGCGAATCGCACGATGCTCCGGTGGACCACAAGCCGCTGCTCAGCGAATTCCGCACGATCCTCATCGCGACGCAGGAAACGCCCACGAGCTTGCGCGGCCGCGTCCGGTCACTCAAAACGGTCTATTCCGAATACCAGCAGGCAAAGCGGGAATTGTCCGAGGGCAACCTGCGTCTGGTCGTCTCGATTGCCAAGAAGTACCGCAACCGCGGACTCAGCTTCCTGGACCTGATCCAGGAAGGCAACGCCGGCCTGATGCGGGCCGTGGACAAATTCGAGTACCGGCGAGGCTTCAAGTTCTGTACCTACGCGACCTGGTGGATCCGGCAGGCGATCACGCGCGCCGTGGCCGACCAGAGCCGCACGATCCGCATCCCGGTTCACATGGTCGAGACCATGTCGCGGGTGCGAAACGTCTCGCGGCAGCTGCTCCAGGATCTCGGCCGCGAACCGACGATCGAAGAAACGGCCCGCAAGGCTCGCACAACCGTGGATGAAGCCCGGCGGGTGCTGGCGATGAGCCGCTATCCGATCAGCCTGGATCGTCCCGTTGGCAACAGCGAAGACAGCCAGTTCGGCGACCTCCTGCCCGACGGAACCGCGGAAAGCCCGGCGGCCGGCGCATCGCAGGAAATGCTCCGCAGCCGAATCAACAAAGTGCTGAAGACGCTGAGCTACCGTGAACGCGAGATCATCAAGCTGCGATACGGTCTGGGAGACGGCTACAGCTATACGCTGGAAGAAGTGGGCCACATCTTCAAAGTGACTCGCGAACGTATCCGCCAGATCGAGGCCAAAGCGGTGAGGAAGCTGCAGCAACCCAGCCGCAGCCAGGAACTCGTCGGGTTCCTCGATTAATCTGGGAGGCAACCGCTTCCCGGCGTATTGATATCGCCTGCCCCGGTTCGTCCGGGGCATTTTTTTTGCGCGCGTCAGTCGTGACGCGCAGCGTCATGGCTGAACCTGCGAAATTCGTCGCGCACTCAGTTCATGCGGCGATGCGCCGGACCTCACTTGCCGCCTTTGCGAGGCGGGATTCTTGAACGCTCCCGCGATGCCGACCTGGCGGCCAGTGCAACGATGTCCACAAGTTCGGCCAGTCCGGCCTCCGCGAACTCGGGTCCTGTGATGTATCGCCCCGGCCGCATCCACGATTGCAGGAGTTCCTGCGAGACGTTCAGCGTGCTCGCCAGCAATTCGTCCATCTGCTTTTCGAGGTGGGCAAAGTGACGCGCCCACTCCGCCGCTTCCGGCAGATGCACGTGCTCCTCGCTCTGCCACTTCATCGGATGAAACAGCAGGACGCTGTAAGGCGTCACGATCCTCCGGCGGCAGGCCGCCAGCGGCCAGATGGCGGCAGACGAACATTCGCCGCACACGATTCCGGTGGCTTGAAGATCACGCAGGACGATCAGCGACATCAGCGAGACGGCCGCGTAAGGACTCCCGCCCGGCGAGTCGAAATACAGCGTGCATTCGCCCTGCTGCGGCACCCCGAGCAGCTTGTCCATGAGGTCCGCCCCCTGATCCGTCAGGTCTCCGGCAAATGCTATTTCGACCGGTCCCTCCATCTCGGGCTCGACATCCGCCATGCTTCGGTCCTTATGTGCTGTTGTGTCCGATAATTCCGTACGAGG